>JAEUNJ010000097.1 GCA_016791145.1 Rhodocyclaceae bacterium
TCAGGCCACCCCACACCTGGCGCCGGGTGAGGACGGGGATCATCGGGTTGCCCGGGTCGTTGATCTCGACGAGATGTTCGAATCGCATGTCATCGCACCGGGAGGGCGGTCTCCAAGTGGCCGAGGAACTGGGGCAGGCAGCGGGTCCTCAGGTCGTAGTGCTCGACGACCGTGCGCCGGGCCGCCGCGCGCAGGAATCGGGCCCGGTCCAGGTCCGTCAGGGCCTGGCAGACGGTGTCCACCAGCCGGTCCCGGTCGAAGAAGTCCGTCAGCAGGCCGTTCTCCCCGTGGCGGATCACCTCCTGGACGGGTGGCGTGGCGGAGCCCACCACGACGCAGCCGCAGGCCATGGCCTCCAGCATGGACCAGGAGAGCACGAAGGGGTAGGTGAGATACACATGGGCCGCCGAGACCTGCAGGGTGCGGATGAACTGGTCGTAGGGCAGGCGCCCGGTGAAGCGGACGCGGGACAGGTCGAGCCGGTCTCCGAGTTCGGCCAGGAGCCGCTGCCGGTAGCTCTCGCCCCTGGGCAGGCGCTGGCCGTAGCTCACGTCGTCGCCGCCGATGATCACCACCCGGGCCCGGGGCCGGCGGGCGAGCAGTTCCGGCAGGGCGCGCATGAAGACGTGGAAACCCCGGTAGGGCTCCAGGTTGCGGCCCACGTAGGTGACCGTCTCGTCTCCGGCCCGGTACTCCTCGCCGCCGAGGACCACGGCGGCGTCCGGGTCGGGACGCAGCAACTCCGTATCGATGCCCTCGTGGATGACGGCCAGCTTGGGCTTGAAGGCATCCGGAAACACGGAACGCTGCCAGGCCGTGGGGCAGACGCCCGCCTCGAAGGCCTCCAGCGCGATCAGGTGCTGGGCATTGCGCAGGCGCAGGCGCAGGATGTTGTCCAGGCTGGCCGGATACTCCGGATCGAAATCCACGTCCGCGCCCCGGGAGCGGTAGAAGAACTCGAAATAGCCCAGGACCGGCACGTCGGGCAGGATGTCCTTGACGAACAGGCCCTCGCCCCAGCCCGGATGGACCACGATGCGGTCGGGCACCCAGCCCCGCTTCTTCAGTTCCAGGATCGCCCGGGCCACGGCCTGTCCGCGCCGGACGCCGGTATCCACGTCGCCCAGGTAGGGGTGGATGCGGGATCCCTCGGCCGGCGGCGGCTGGACCTTGTACCCCGCCTTGACGAGCCGCGGCGGGGCGTAGTCCGCGGCGGCGCGCACGTTGTCCACCATGCCCAGGCCCACCACCTCCTGGGCGGGGTCCTCAAGCAGGGCCTGGACCACGTGCCGGAACTGGCCGGGGAAATTCTGGTGGATGAAGAGGGTGCGCATGGGACGGGATCGGGCACGGCATCGCAATGCCCGGATTTTACGGGCGTTTCCTTCGTTTCATCCCGAATGCCGGACCCGACGTGCTTGCGCACGGACGGTGTCCCGTCGCCGTTCGGGTGTTCCCGCAGCTTTTCGAGACGCGAGTTCTTCGGGCCCCTGGATTCCTCTCCGGGGGCGTTGCGACCTTCGGGAAGCCCCGGCCCGGGGAACCGACCGCAATCCTCGGCAACGCGCACAATCCATATGCCGCGCGGGACGGTTCGGGAATCCTCCGGGTGCGCACGCGAGCGGCATGCCCGAGGCGTGATTCCGATAGAATGCCTAATCAATGGCAGGGGTGTTCGAACGGCTCCGCCACCCGATACAACGCGGCGAAAGACGACAGCACCGTGCCAATCCTCGAATCCGAATCCAACGACACCCCCGAAACGGCAACTCCGATACCGCTAGCCACGTCGGTACAGGGTGTTCTGGATGGTTCCTCGGACCTGGACTATTACCTCACCACCGTCGCGCAGAACAGCTTCCGTTTCAGTCTGCTCGGCCCTGCCGGCATCGCGGCGACGTTCTTCGACGATGGCGGTGGCGTCATCGGGACATGGGAGATGGGACCGGGCGGCGGCGGCGGGACCCTCGTCTATCTCGACAATCCGGGCAATGTCCGCCTCCAGGTCCATGCGGCCGATCCCGGGGCCTCCGGAGCCACCTATTCTTTCAGCATCGCAGAGCTCGGGTCGGCGCCGGCGGACCCGGTGGCCGAAGCGAATGACGGGATCCCGTCCGCGTTCGAGATGCTCCCGGGACACAAGGTGTTCGGGAACCTCTCCGGGCCGGACGATGTCGATTTCATCCGCCTGCCCGGCGACGCCGAGGGCATGCTGACCATCGCCATCAAGGCAGGCGAGTGGCCCTTCGCCGGGTCGCCGTTGCGTTTCGACGTGGTGGACGGCGAGGGGACGGTCATCGGGTCCCTCGTCGGGATGGGCGGCACCCTCCCCATGGCCGCCGGCGCCCGTTACCTGCGGGTGGAAGCGGGAGATGACTGGTCGGGCCCGCAGTACCAGGTGAGCGCCGAATTCGCGGCCGGGGACGTCGGCGAGTTTGAAACCGAGGACAACGGGGTGAGTGCCTCCGCCGATCCATTGACGGACGGCGTCTCCATGACCGGAACCTTGTCCGGCGCTTCCGACGCCGACTGGTATTCGATCCATGCCCCGGGCCCCGGATCCCTGAGCATCGAGTTCAGCGCTCCTACTGCCGGCACCTCGGCCCGCATCACACTCCTGGATTCGGACGGACAGGTACTGCAGACGCAGACCGGCTGGTCAATTTCCGCCGCCGACGGAATCCGGATCCCATCGGCCGGGGATTATTTCTTGCGGGTCGGCGACTACGAATCCGACCGGAGCGTCCGATACACGGTCCAGAGCAAGTTCGTGCCTGGACCCTCGGTGATGCTGGAGACGGAGGGGAACGACACCCCGGAAGCCGCCACGCACATCGTGTCCGGCGAGACGATTTACGGAGCCGTGGGGGCGGAGTCGGACAGGGACTACTTCTCCCTTCACGCGACCGGGCCGGGCAAGTTCCTGATCGGAGGCGATTACCCAACCATCGATCTCCTCGACGGCGAGGGAACACTCCTGGCGCGCCTGCACGCCGACTATGCCGGCGTGATGGAGGTGCGGGTCGCCGGGGCCGGCGATTACCTCCTGTTGCTGCAGGATGAGTCCGGCGGGGCCGACGGCGTCTGGAACGGGCGGCAATACGGTTTCCAGGCGGAGTTTCGTCCGCGGCCGGTTCACCTTGAATCGGAACCCAATGACGGCGAAGGGGCGGCGTCGCCCCTCGCGCTCGGCACACGCGTCTTCGGCCTGTTGCCTCCGGGGGATCCGTCGGATTGGTACTTGGTGCATGTGGACGGCGCAGGAACTGCCCGTCTTGTTTTCGACACGCTCGGCGATTGGTATTTCCAGGAATTCACCGTGAACGTGTCGTCGCCCGGTGGCGGGCCGGTCGTCCGGCAATGGGTGGGGAAGGACGGCTGGCTGAATTTCGACGTTCCCGGGGAATCCGACTTCCTCATCAGTGTGACGGCGCCGCCCGCCGGTTTCGGCGCCCAGTATTCCCTGACCGTCAATCTGGACGGCGCCGCGGGGTATGCCGAACGTGAGGGAAACGACACCCCCGGGACCGCGCAGCAGGTGGACCTGGGCAAGACACTGAACTGGTCCCTTTCGCACGCTTCGGATGTGGACGTGGTTGCCGTGGCGACGGAGGCGCCCGGACTGCTCACCGTTGCCCTCGACATTCCCGAGGCGGCCGGAGGCTGGAACCTGAGCATCCTGGATGACCGCATGGACGTGGTCGGGCGGTGGACCGGAACCGGTGGCCGGACCGTGCAAGTGGGTGTCTCGGGAAAAGGCGACTATCTGGTGCAGCTGGCGGCGACGGACCCCGGATCTCCCTACGGGGCCTACCAGATGACGGTGTCTGCCACGATCGGGTACGACGGGCTGTTCGAGTCGGAAAACAACGATGATCCCGCGTCGGCGGACCCGCTCTCCAGCGTATTGAAGACCTATGCCGCATTGGCCGACCCCTCGGAGGTGGACCACTTCTCCGTCAAGGCGGCGGGACCGGGCACCGTCACCCTGAAATTCGACTACCCGGATGGCGGGTACGGCGGCGCTTTCTTCGTCACCGCGCGGGATCCCGGCGGGATGGAGGTCTCCCGGTGGACAGTGGTCGGTGCCGACCGGGACCTGGTGCTTTGGGTCAGGGAGGGGGGCATCTACGACTTCGCCGTGACCCGGGACGATGATCCCGGCGTCCGGCAGTATGCGTTGGCGGCGGAGTTCAACCCATCGACGCCCGGCGTCCTGGAACACGAGGGCAACGACGACGTGGCGACGGCGGACGCGGTCGCCTCGGGTGTCGCGGCCATCGGGCGCCTCGCGGTCGCCGGAGATCGCGACGTGTTCAGGGCGACGGCGACGGGCGAGGGAACGCTGCATGTCGCGGTGGATTTCCCGGCCCAGGGCGAAGCCGGCTGGGCGCTGACGGCATTGGATGCGCACGGCGCGGAGGTCGGGCGCTGGAGCGTTTCGGCGGATTCCTCCCACAGCCTCAAGGTCGCTGCCGCCGGTGACTATTTCTTCGTGCTCGACGCGGGAGAGCAGCCGCTGGGCGGGCAATACCGCCTCACGGTGACCGAGATCCGCGGCGAGGTGGGGGTCTTCGAAAACGAACCGAACGGCTCGATCGACTCGGCCCAGGCGCTCTCCGAGGGGGTGCGACAGATCGGAAACCTTTCCGGTCCGGCGGACTCGGATTGGTACGCGATCGGACTGGACCGCGATGGTGAACTGACCGTCTCCTACGGCGCAGGCCTTGCGGATTCGCCGGCGGCCGTCCTGAATGTACTCGACGCGTCGGGGAACCCGCTCGCCAACTGGCCGGCTTCCGCCGGGCAGAGCTTCTCCCTGCCCGGGCTCGCCGCGGGCAACTACTTCCTGTCGGTGTCCCCGCCGGAGGGTGCCTGGAGCCCCAGCCAGTATGGCCTGAGCTTCGGTGCCACCGTTGACGGCGTGAGCCTCGCCTCCCCCGTCGGCAATGGCGCGGGCCTCACCGGAAATCCCCTCCTGGACGGGCTGATGCAGGGCGGGCGCTGGGTATCGCCCGGCGAGGGGCCGACGGAGATTTCCTACGCCTTCACCTGGACCGAAGACGCGGTGATCTGGAACGATCCCTGGAAGGACGTGATCCGGTCGGCACTGGCGAAGTGGAGCGAGGTGGCGGACATCCGCTTCGTGGAGACCGTCGAATCGGAGAATACGGAGTTCGCCGCCGCCGATATGGCGTTTACGCTGTTTTCGATCTCGGTTCCCGGGGCGGACATTTACGGTTTGAGTTTCTTCCCCGACCCCGTGGTGGCCGATGGAATCCTGGCCGTTGCCGACAACACCCGCGCCGACTATCCGAAGCCGGAAGGCGACGTCTATCTGAACGCCGGCCTCCTCGGAGGCGGCAGCCCGAACGAGCTTGCCCTTTCCGTTGCGCTGCACGAGATCGGCCATGCCCTGGGGTTGAAGCATCCGGGGGATGGCGGCGGCAATGGGCGTCCCTTGCTGCCCTCGGGCCGGACGGGCAGCGAAGACACGATCATGACGGCCGAGAACGCCCTGGGTGGCGTCGAGACGCCGATGCGGCTCGACATCCAGGCGATCCAGCATATCTACGGTGCCAACCAGGAAGCCCACGCCGGCGACGACGCCTGGTCGATCGACGGCGCCACGGGCCTGCGGACGCTCTGGGACGCGGGCGGCGTGGACCGCCTCGATGCGGGAGCGGCCACGGTCGGCATGACATTGGACCTGCGTCCGGGGGCGGTTTCGCAAACGGCCGCGGGGGCGGGGAAGACGGCCATCGCCTACGGCGTCATGATCGAGAACGCGGTGGGCAGCCCCCACGGCGACCGGATCACCGGCAATGCGCTGGCCAACGCCCTCGACGGCGGCGCCGGCAACGATACGATGGCCGGCGGCGCGGGCGACGACACCTATGTCGTGGCCGACAACGACCGGGTCCAGGAGGGGCCGGGCCAGGGCAGCGATACCGTCCTGACGGCCCTCGCCTACGTTCTTCCGGCCCATGTCGAACGGCTTCAGCTCACCGGTGCCGACCCGGTCGCCGGTGACGGCAACGACCAGGCCAACGAGATCACCGGCAACGACGGGGCAAACAGCCTGTCCGGCGGCGGCGGCAACGACACGCTGGCCGGCGCCGCCGGCGTCGATACGCTGGCGGGCGGCGCCGGGGACGACCTTTACCTGCTGGACGACGACGGGGATCTGGTGCAGGAAGGACCGGCGGGCGGCTTCGACACGCTCCGGGTCACGGGATCGGCCGTTCTCGCGGCGAATCTGGAGGGGTTGCAACTTGCCGGCGACGGCGATTTCTCCGCCACCGGCAACGATGCCGCGAACCGGCTGACCGGCAACGCCGGCGCCAACCTGCTCACGGGCGGGGCGGGCAACGACACGCTGGATGGCGGCGCCGGGCCGGACTTCCTGGTCGGCGGCAGCGGTGACGACAGCTATTTCTTCGACGATCCCGGCGACGTCCTGGTCGAGGAGGCCGCAGGGGGCAACGACACGGTTTTCGCGACCGTGAGCCTGGTGGTTCCCGATCACGTGGAGAACCTGGTCCTGGTCGGCGGGGCGGTCGCCGTGCTCTCCGGCAATGCCGCCGACAACCGCCTGTCGGGCAGCACCGGCGCCGACACCCTGGGCGGAGGCGGGGGAAACGACACCCTGGCCGGCGGCGGCGGTGACGACACCTACCTCGTGGAAGACGGGGCGGTGGTCCAGGAGGGCGGCGGCGGTGGCATCGACACCGTCGTCTTCGACGGCAGCGGCGGCTACCAGCTGGGCCCGAACGTGGAGAACCTGCGGCTGCCCGAGGGTCC
>JAEUNJ010000211.1 GCA_016791145.1 Rhodocyclaceae bacterium
AGCCGCGCCAGCTGCTCCGGCGCCAGGCCGATGCCGGTGTCCTCGACCTCGAAGCGGACCATGATCTCGCGGACCGTTTCCCAGGCGCAGCTGGCCCGCAGGATGACCGATCCCCGCTCGGTGAACTTGACGGCATTGCCCAGGTAGTTGAGCAGGGCCTGGCCGAGGCGGGTCGCGTCGCCGTTGAGCGTTTCGGGCAGATCGTCCGTGTCCACCACCAGTTCCAGTCCCTTGGCCTGGGCCTTTTCCGCCACGAAGGAACAGATGCGCGCCAGCATCGCCCCCAGGTCGAAGTCCGCCCGTTCCAGGACCAGCTTGCCGGCCTCGATCTTGGAGATGTCCAGGATGTCGTTGATGACGGCGACCAGGTGGTCGGCGGCGCCGCCGATCTTGGCCAGCCGGTCGGCCTGCTCGGGGGTCGGCCCGGCCCGCCGCATCATGTGGGTCAGGCCGATGATGGCGTTCAGCGGCGTGCGGATCTCGTGGCTCATGTTGGCCAGGAAGGCACTCTTCGACCGGGCGGCAGCCTCCGCGTCCTCCTTGGCCCGGGCGAGGGCCACCTCGAGTCGGCGCCGGCGCAGGATGCGCCAGAGGTCGGCGCCAACCAGTTCCAGCTGCATGACATCGCCGTCATTGTAGGCGCCTGCCTTATTGCCGACGCCGAGCAGCAGCCGCACCCGTCCCTCGTCGTTGATCGGCACCCCGAGATGCCGCGTGATCGGGAAGTGTCCCTCCGGATAGCCGTGGCGGTCTGCCATCGCAGGGAAGTCGTTGTGCACCACCGGCCGGCCGGTGCGCACCGTGTCGGCCCAGACGCCCGCCTGGGCGATGGGGTAGTGATCCTCGAAAGCCGCCGTGCACCGGGCCAGGGTGCCGGTGGTCCACGCCCCCAGTTGCAGGGTTTCGCCGTCCTCGTTGAGCAGGTGCGCATAGCCCACTTCGCTGCCCGTCAACCGTGCCGCCGTCTCGATGCCCCACGCGAGTATCTCCCGCTCGCTCAGGGCGGCGGCCTGCTGGCTCAGCGCAAGCATGCCCTGCAGGCGGGCATCGGCGCGGTTCAGCTGGGCATTGGCCTCCGCCAGGTCGGCGGTGCGCGCCGCGACCAGCGCTTCCAGATGGTACCGGTAGCCCGCCAGTTCCTCCGCCTGGCGCTTGCGCTCCGTGATGTCCTCCTGGATGCCCAGATAATGGGTGATCCGGCCGTCGGCCTGGCGGACGGGCGAGACGACGGCGCGGTCGATGTATTCCTCCCCGGACTTGCGGCGATTGACGAATTCGCCCTGCCAGGAATCGCCGCGTGACAGGCAGTTCCATAATTCGGCAAATACCGCGGTCGGTGTGCGGCCCGATTCGAGGATGCGCGGGTTGCGGCCGACGATGTCGTCGCGGCTGTAGCCCGTGGTCCGCTCGAAGGCCGCATTGACATACTCGATCCGGCCTTCGACATCGGTGACCAACACGCTGTTCGGGCACTGCTCGACGGCGAGGGAAAGCTTGCGGACCTCGTCCTCCGCCGCCCGCTGCACGGTGATGTCGCGGTTGTGGCCCAGGCGTCCGAGCAGGATCCCGGCTTCGTCGCGCATGCCTTTGCATTGATGCGATATCCAGCGCAGCGAGCCGTCCCGCCGGATGATTCGCAACACGACCTCCGCCGACTCCTTGCATTCCGGAAGTGCCAGGTGGGCGGCAAACAGGGCCTGGTCCCGCGGATCCACGAGGCGCAGCATCAGGCCGGGATCGGCAAGGAATTCATCCGGTGAATGTCCGGTGACGCGTTCGCAGGCCGGCGAAACATAGGCGATGCGGCCGTCGGGGTTCATCCAGAATATCCAGTCGGGGGAATTCTCCGCCAGCAACCGGAATCGGGATTCGGCATGCCGGAGCGCCTGTTGGCAGGCCGAATCGGCATCCGGACTTCCGCCGGGTTCGTGGAAGCCGGCCAGGCGGGCGGGGCCGGTCACGGCAGGATCCCCGGCGCTTCCCGCCGGCGGGCCGGGGCAGCGCGGCCGGGGTTCCAGATGGTTCGGAAATGACGGCAAAGGCCGCTGAAATGCCTGTGCATTGTGCTTTCCCGTTGGGATCGCCGGCACACGGGGGTGGCCGCAAAGTTTTCCGCGATGCAGCATGATTTTGCGCTGCATGGGCGCGAGGGAGGAATTGGGGGCTGCACCTACGTGCTGACGCGTATCCGTCGCCCGAACCTCGGGGGACGGGGGCGAAAGCGGGAGAGGTCGGGTGCGTCGCCGTGCGGCGGCCGTCCTCGGGTCAGCCCAGGCCGAGGAGTTCGTGCACGGTGACGCCCAGGGACTCGCCGTGGGTGTGGAGCTCCATGACCGAGCCGATGCCGAGCTTGAGGACGATGTGGGCGCGATGCACTTCCACCGTGCGCGAACTGATGCCGAGCTGGTCGGCGATGGCCTTGTTGGCCGAGCCGGTGATGGCCAGGGCGAGCACGCTCCGCTCGCGCTCGGTGAGCGAGGCGACGCCTGCCCGATATCGGGCCACGGCGGCCGCCACATTCCTGTCCTGCTCCGAGGTCCGCAGGGCCTGGAAAACCCGGCTCACGAGTTGTCCGCCGTCCACGGGCTTGGTCATGAAGTCCAGGGCGCCGCCGCGCATGGCGCGCACGGTGGTCGGCACGTCGCCGAAGGCGGAAAGGAAAATCACTGGCATGTGGCTGCCGCGGCGGGTCAGTTCCTCCTGGGTGGCGATTCCGTCCATGCCCTGCATGCGCAGGTCGAGCAACACACAGCCGAACCGCAGCGGATGCCATGCGGCGAGGAAGTCCTCGCCACTCGCATGGCATTCATGGCGGAGGCCGGCGGTTTCCAGCAGCAAGGCGATCCCGGCGCGCACGGCCGCGTCGTCGTCCACCACGAATACGGTGGCTTCGTTCATGCCAGTGGCAGGGTGAAGTGGAAGGTCGCGCCGCCCCCGGGGGTCGGCTCGTGCCAGAGCAGTCCGCCATGGGCCTGGACCAGGGAACGGCTGATCGCGAGGCCCATCCCGATGCCGTGCGGCTTGGTCGTGAAGTAGGGCTGGAAGAGGCGCCCGGCATCTTCAGGGGCAGTCCCCGGGCCCCGGTCGATGACGCTGACCCGGGCCGTGGCACCTTCCACTGCCCAGCGCACTGCGATCCCGTAGGCATCCTTTCCGTTGCCCTGCACGGCCTTCACGGCCTCGACGGCGTTGTGCAGCAGGTTGGCCAGCACCCTCTCGGCCTGCGATCTGCGGACGCGGACGGCGACGGAAACGGAGCCCCCGTCGATGGCGATGGGGCGTCCGGTATCGGCCGTGACGAGGGTCACGGCATCCTCGACGATCGCCCGCAGGTCGACCACGGCAGGCGTGTCCGCGGTCCGGCCGAAGGACGCGAGCAGTTCCCGGACAACGGCACCCGCCCGGGCCGACTGCACGGTCATTCCTTCGATGGCCTCGGCGAGCCGGGGCGGCGCGGCGCTCCAGGTGGCAATCATGCGGCGGGCCGCCTCGCCATAGGTGGTAATCGAGTTCAATGGCTGGTTGATGTCATGGGCGATGGCCGCCGCCGTCTGCGCCGCGACCTGCCATTCGAGAAACTGCCCCAGCTCGGCCCGCAGGGATGCGATCTTCTCCCGGGCGCGCCTGCGCTCGCTGATGTCCCGCGCGACCACGAGTGCGGCGGGGCGGCCCTGGCTGACAATTGGCGCCGATGCGGCCTCCACATGCACGATGCCGCCGTCGACCCGCCGCAGCGGTATTTCCATGGGAAGATTCCGCTGACCGGTTCGCAATCGCCCCACCAGTCGCCGCAACAGGGCGCGGAACTCATCCGGAACGAACTCGAAAACGTCGCAACCGAGGAGATCCTCGGCCTGCCCCGCACCCAACAGGCTCAATCCGGCCCGGTTCACCACCGAGATCCGCCCGTCGAGGAACACCCAGATGGCATCGGGGGACGCTTCGACCAGGCTTCGGTAACTCGCCTCGCTGGCGCGCAAGGCCTGTTCCGCGGCCTTGCGAGGGGTGATGTCCATGAGCGTGCCGCCCACTCTTGTGGGCGTGCCATGCGCGTCGAACTCGACCGGCTTGCCCCGGTCGAGGACCCATGTCCACCGGCCGTCACGGGCGCGCATGCGGTACTCACAGTCGAAACGCGTTCCGCGGGCAATCGACTCCTCGGACCTGGACAGGACCGTGCGCAGATCCTCCGGATGGATCAGGGATTGCCAGACGTCCACGGTCAACCCCCATTCTCCGGGAGGGTATCCGAGAATGTCCGGGTAACGCGCATTGACGATCACTTCCCGGGTCCGGAGATCGGCGTCATAGGTGCCCAGGTCGGCCCCCTCGACCGCCAGTGCCAGGCGCGCGCGCGTGGCGAGGATCTCCTGCTCGTAGCGCCGTGATTCGGTGATGTCCTGCAGCGTCACGATCACCTCGGCCGGCATCGTCTCGCCGTCGCGGAACCGCGGGAAGGCGTTCACGATCAGCCAGACGAATTCGCCCCGACGGGGATTGAAAACCCCGGCGACCTGGTCGGTGACGGGCAGCCCGGTATGGGCGGCCAGCATCGACGGAAACTGGTCACCGGGCCATTCGGAACCGTCCTCCCGCACCACCCGCCAGGCCGGGTGCATCGAGGTCCGGCCGAGGAACTCGTCCCGGGTCAGCCCCAACAGGGCCAAGCCGGCCGGATTGATGTCCACGAGGGCGCCATCGCCGCGTTGCACGAAGGCGCCCTGGGCCATCGACTCGAACAGCTGCCGGTACTGCCCTTCGCGTTCCTGCAATGCCTCCGCGACCCGCTGCCACTCGCCCACATCGCGGATGACCGTGCTGGTGAGGCGTCGCCCGGCCCGGTCGGTGAAGACCGAAGAGGAGACCTCGCCCGGAAACAGGCTGCCGTCGCCGCGCCGGAAGCGGAGTTCGCCCCGGAAATGGCCGCTGCGTTCCCGTTCCGTGAGGGCCGGGGCGAGGCGGTGGTCCTCGATGTCAAGAATTTCGGCGCGGGTGCGGGTGAGGAGGGTTTCCGCCGGCAGGCGGAACATGGCGGCGGCGGCCGGATTCGCGATGAGGATTCTGCCCCCCGGTTCCGACAGGAGCACGGCATCGAGGCTGTTGCGGACGAGGGCTTCGTGCATGTCCCGGCTTTCCCGCAGCGCATCGGCCTGGGCCTTGCGTTCGCTGATGTCCCAGTGGGTGACCAGGCAGGCGCCGTTCGGGTCCTCCAGGGGCTGCGCATCGAGGACGTACCAGCGGTTTCCCGGGGCGGCCGGGCAGCCGAACTCCCGCGACACCCTGGCGGCCCGGCCCTCCAGCACCGCGAGCATTTCCTCCGCCGCATCCGGGCTCTGGCCGGTGGCGAGGCCCGGGCACTGGCGGCTGGCCCGCAGGTAATCGGTGCCGACGCCGCAGCCCTCGCCGCGCAGGCAGCAGGGGCCGCAGTCCTGGTCCCAATGGGCTTGCCAGGCGGCGTTGGCGGCAACGACGATTCCGCGCCGGTCGAGGATCGCCGCCTCGGCCGGCATTGCTTCGAGAATCGCCCGGGCCAGGCCGCCGACTGCAATCGGCGGCGCGGCTGCCGTTCGTGACGGCGCCATGTTTTCTCCTCCGGGGAACAGTGGCCATCCGCGCGGCGTCTGCAAATCCGAGGGAAAGCCGATGGCGGCGATTCTAGTCCCGGCGGCGGTTGCGGCGGCGCCCCGGGGCGGCGACGAACCGCCGCCGGGACGCGGGGCAGCAGGAAACCGGCGCCGATGTGTTCAAATGGACCGACCCCCGATTTCGCTGGCGACAGAGGCAACGCGATGACTCGGACGAAATCCCGCAGGAGTGACGGTCCTGCCCCGGCCAGGCTGCTCCTGGCCGGGGCCACCGGCGTGGTCGGCCGCGCCGTGCTGGCGCTGGCCCTTGCCGATGCGCGGGTGGCCCAGGTGGTGGCGGTGACGCGCAGGCCCTTGCCGCCCCATCCGCGCCTCGACAACGTGGTCGGCGACCCGGCCGTCCTGGCCGGGGATGCGGAATGCTGGCGGGTGGACGCGGTGATCTGCACCCTGGGAACCACCATCGCCAAGGCCGGATCCCGCGCGGCCTTCGCGGCCGTGGACCGGGATCTGGTGCTGCGCGTGGCCCGCCTGGCGCGGACCGCCGGCGCCGGGGCCTTCGCGCTCAACTCGTCGGTCGGCGCCGATCCCCGGTCGGGCAGCTTCTACCTGCGCACCAAGGGGGAGGCGGAGGCCGGATTGCGCGACCTGGGATACCCCAGCGTCACCCTCGTCAGGCCTTCGCTGATCGACGCCGAACGGGCGGAGAACCGGCCGGGGGAGCGGGCGGGTCTCCTGGTCGCCCGCGTCTTTCGTCCGCTGATCCCGGCCCGCTACCGGGCGGTATCGCCCGAGGCCATCGGGCGGGCCCTGCTCGAGGGGGTACTGGCTGCCGCCCCCGGGGTCACGGCCATCGAGTCCGAGGATCTGGCCTGACCGGCGCCGGTGTTTCCCGGCGCCCGGCATCCATCGGGTTTACGCGGGCAGGCGCTGTTCCGACCCGGCTGACGCCGGGCGGCTGCGATTCAGGCGCGAAACCCGCGGCGTTCCCCGATGTTCCGGGCCG
>JAEUNJ010000217.1 GCA_016791145.1 Rhodocyclaceae bacterium
TGCCGGAGATGTCGTAGACCACCCGGTTGATGCCGCGCACCTCGTTGATGATGCGGTTGGAGACGCGGGCGAGCAGTTCATGGGGCAGCTCGGCCCACTTGGCCGTCATGAAGTCGGAGGTCTGCACTGCCCGCAGGGCCACCACGTACTCGTAGGTGCGCCCGTCTCCCATGACGCCGACGCTCTTCACCGGCAGGAACACCGCGAAGGCCTGGCTGGTCTTTTCGTACCAGTCGGCGCCGCGCAGCTCGTCGATGAAGATGGCATCGGCCCGGCGCAGCAGGTCCGCGTAATCCCGCTTCACCTCGCCCAGGATGCGCACCCCGAGGCCCGGGCCGGGGAAGGGGTGGCGGTAGACCATGTCGTGGGGCAGTCCCAGGGCGATGCCCAGTTCCCGCACCTCGTCCTTGAACAGTTCGCGCAGGGGCTCCAGCAGCTTGAGGTTGAGCGTCTCGGGCAGGCCGCCCACGTTGTGGTGGCTCTTGATGGTGTGGGCCTTCTTGGTCTTGGCGCCCGCGGATTCGATGACGTCGGGGTAGATGGTGCCCTGGGCCAGCCATTTCGCGTTGGGCAGCTTCTTCGCCTCGGCCTGGAAAACTTCCACGAATTCGCGGCCGATGATCTTGCGCTTCTGCTCCGGGTCGGCGACGCCGGTGAGGTGGCCGAGGAACTGGTCGGTGGCATCCACGTGGATCACCTTGACGCCCAGGTTGCGGGCGAAGGTCTGCATCACCTGCTCGCCCTCATTGAGCCTCAGCAGGCCGTTGTCCACGAAGACGCAGGTGAGCTGGTCGCCGATGGCCCGGTGCAGCAGGGCCGCCACCACCGAAGAATCGACCCCGCCCGAAAGTCCCAGGATCACCTCGTCGCCGCCCACCTGGGCGCGCACCTTCTCGATGGCCTCGGCCACGTAGTCGGGCATGTTCCAGTCGTGGCCGCAGCCGCAGATGTCGTGGACGAAGCGGGCGAGGATGTCGCGCCCCTTCAGCGTGTGGGTCACCTCCGGATGGAACTGGACGGCGTAATAGCCCCGCTCCTCGTCGGCCATGCCCGCGATGGGGGTGG
Source organism: Rhodocyclaceae bacterium (assembly GCA_016791145.1). Taxonomy (GTDB): domain Bacteria; phylum Pseudomonadota; class Gammaproteobacteria; order Burkholderiales; family Rhodocyclaceae; genus JAEUNJ01. Next base: position 1,066 of record JAEUNJ010000217.1, read on the forward strand.
ATTCGTTGCTGGCGATCAGCTTGAATCCGGGCGGAACCTCGGTGACCTTGTCGCCGTGGCTCATCCAGACATCGAGCAGGCCATGCCCATCCGCATTGGTCCGGTCCTGGATGCCCTGGAACAGACGCGAATGACCGCGGGCGCGGATTTCCGCGTAGCCGAATTCCCGCTTGTGGGCGCCCTCCACCTTGCCGCCGAGTTGCGCCGCCATGGTCTGCATGCCGTAGCAGATGCCCAGCACCGGCACCCCGAGGGTGAACACGGCATCGGGGGCCTTGGGCGTCTCGTCCTCGTAGACGGAGTTCGGCCCGCCGGAAAGGATGATCCCCTGGGGAGCGAATTCCCGTATGAATTCGTCCGAAACGTCGTTGGGATGCAGTTCGCAATAGACCTGCTGCTCGCGGACCCGCCGAGCGATCAATTGGGTGTATTGGGAACCGAAGTCGAGGATGAGTATCTTCTGATGGGCCATGGTGGGTGCCTCGGATGAAAAAAGGGCGGCCGCGGCCGCCCCGTCTACGCCGCCGGAGCGTCAGTCCATATGGTAGTTCGGCGCTTCCTTGGTGATCTGGACGTCATGGACATGGGACTCGCGGATGCCGGCGGAGGTGATCTCCACGAACTCGGCCCGGTTGCGCATGTCGTCGATGGTGGCGCAGCCCACATAGCCCATGGAGGCCCGCAGGCCGCCCATCAACTGGTGGATCACCGCGCCGACGGGACCCTTGTAGGGGACGCGGCCCTCGATGCCCTCGGGCACCAGCTTCTCCACGTTGTCCTCGCCCTCCTGGAAATAGCGGTCGGAAGAGCCCTTCTGCATGGCGCCCAGGCTGCCCATGCCGCGGTAGGACTTGTAGGAGCGGCCCTGGAACAGCACCGTCTCGCCCGGTGCCTCCTCGGTCCCCGCGAACAGGCCACCAAGCATCACGCAGTGGGCGCCGGCCGCGATGGCCTTGGCGATGTCGCCGGAGAAGCGGATGCCGCCGTCGGCGATCAGCGGTACGTCGGTTCCGGCCAAGGCCTCGGCGACGCTGTCCACCGCCGAGATCTGCGGCACGCCGACGCCGGCGACGATGCGCGTGGTGCAGATGGAGCCGGGGCCGATGCCTACCTTGACGCCGTCGGCGCCGTGGTCCAGCAGGGCGCGGGCGGCCGCGCCGGTGGCGATGTTGCCGCCGATCACGTCGATGTCCGGGAAGTTCTTCTTGACCCAGGCGACGCGCTTCAGCACGCCTTCCGAGTGGCCGTGGGCCGTGTCCACCACCAGCAGGTCCACCCCCGCCTCGGCGAGGGCCGCGGCCCGCTCCTCGGTGCCTTCGCCCACGCCGATGGCCGCGCCGACGCGCAGGCGGCCCAAGTCGTCCTTGCTCGCCTCCGGATGCTCGGAGGACTTGAGGATGTCCTTCACCGTCATCAGCCCGCGCAATTCGAAGGCGTCGTTCACCACCAGCACCCGCTCCAGGCGGTGCTTGTGCATCAGCTTCTTGGCTTCCTCGAGGGTCGCCCCTTCCTTCACCGTGACGAGGCGCTCCCGCGGCGTCATGATCGCCCGGACGGGCTGGTCCAGGATGGTCTCGAAGCGCAGGTCCCGGTTGGTGACGATGCCGACCACCCGGCCGGTTTCCACCACCGGCAGGCCGGAAATCCGGTGGCTTCGGGTCAGGGCCAGGACTTCCCGCACGCTCATGGTGGGGGGAATGGTGATGGGATCCTTCAGGACGCCGGACTCGAAGCGCTTCACCTTGGCCACCTCGGCGGCCTGGTCGCGGGGTTCCAGGTTCTTGTGGATGATGCCGATGCCGCCTTCCTGGGCCAGCGCGATGGCGAGCCGGGATTCCGTCACCGTGTCCATGGCCGCGGAGACCAGCGGCAGGTTCAGCGTGATGCGCCGGGAAAGGCGGGTCTTGAGGGAAACGTCGCGGGGGAGAATCGCCGAGTGGGCGGGAAGCAGGAGGACGTCGTCGAACGTCAGCGCCTTCCGGATGAGTCGCATGCTTTTTTCCTCGGTGCCAAAAACGTATTATACGCGGGTCCCCGATGGCCCGGCAAACCACGCCAGGCGCGGATTTCCACGAACCCGGAGGTAGGTCAATGGCGCTTTCCCGCATGGTCCTGGTGGCCCTCGCCCTGCTCCCGCTGTCGGCGGCGGCCCAGATGTACCAATGGAAGGACGCCGAGGGCCGGACCCATTATTCCGATCGCCCCCCGACCGGCAACGTCCCTTCCCGGACCATCCGGGAGGCACCCTCCCTCACCGGCGATCCCGGCGGGGCCCGCAAGGGGCTGGCCACCCAGAACATGGATTTCCGCAAGCGCCAGGGGGACAAGGGCGCCGCCGATGAGAAGGCGGAGAAGGGCAAGCAGGACGCCGAGGAGAAGGCCCGCAACTGCGAGCAGGCGAGGACCCACATGCGCAACCTGGAGTCCGGGCAGCGCATGGTGGCCACCGACGAGAAGGGCCAGCAGTCCATCCTGGACGACGCGGCCCGCGAGCGCGAGAAGGAATCGGCCCAGAAGGCCATCGACGCCTGGTGCAAGTAGCCCGGTGAGGGCAGCGTCGCGCCGCTGACGGCGCGCGACACCTGCGGCTATTCGTCGGCCGCGCCGCCGCCCTTCTTCATCACCTTGCCCTCCGCGGCCCGCTGCTTGCGGACCTCCTTCGGGTCGGCGATCAGGGGCCGGTAGATTTCCACCCGGTCCCGCTCGCGCAGCGCCGTATCGGGCCGGGACAGCTTGCCGAAGATTCCGAACTTCCCCTTGGCCAGGTCGATTTCGGGGTACTTGGCGGCGAGTCCCGAGGCTTCCAGGGCCGCCTGGAGGGTGCTGCCCGGCGGCAACTGGAGGCGGACGACCTCCTGCCGCTCCGGCCGGGCATACACCACCTCAACCGCGATCTTCTCTGCCATAGACGTGCGCCGCCCTTTTCACGAAGGATTCCACGAAGGTATTGGCGATCTGGTTGAACACCGGCCCCAGCGCCTTTTCCAGCACCCGGCCCGCGAACTCGTACTGGAGCCGGAACTCGATCTTGCACGCCTTCTCGCCCAGCGGCCGGAACCGCCAGCCCCCTTCCAGGCGCCGGAAGGGCCCTTCCACGAGCCGGATGTCCATCCAGACCGGGATCTCCTTCTCGTTGCGTGTCGCAAATTCCGCCTGTATTCCCTTGTACTTGATGCGCAGGGCCGCCGCCGTCACGTGGTCGGTGCGTTCCAGCAGGCGCGTGCCACCGCACCAGGGCAGGAATTCCGGGTAGTGCTCCACCCCGTCCACCAGGGCGAACATCTCCGACGGCGTCCTCTCGATGAGGACGGATTTCTCGACTAAGGCCATTCCTCTGCTTGGGCTAGAATCACGCGACCGCCTCGGGAAAGCGCTGCCGCTTCCGCCGGGGCGTTTTCGATTCTACCCCGCCCGTCCATGAGCATCGTCGAGAACCGCAAGGCCTCCCACGACTACTTCATCGAGGAACGCCTCGAAGCCGGCCTCGCCCTCGAGGGCTGGGAGGTGAAGGCCATCCGCGCCGGCCGGGCCCAGCTGAAGGAAGCCTACGTGGTCCTGCGCGGGGAGGAGGTCTTCCTGATCGGCGCCCACGTGAGCCCGCTGCTCTCCGCCTCGACCCACGTGAAGCCCGACCCGGTGCGCACCCGCAAGCTCCTGCTCCATGCCGAGGAGATCCGCCGCCTGATCGGCAAGGTGGAACGGGCCGGCTACGCCCTGGTGCCGCTGGACCTCCATTACGCGAAGGGGCGCATCAAGCTGGCCGTCGGCCTCGCCAAGGGCAAGAAGCAGTTCGACAAGCGGGAGGCGGAAAAGGAACGGGACTGGAAGAAGGAGCAGAACCAGCTGCTCAAGCAGAGGGCCCGTTGACCGGCACCGGTGACCGGCACGCCGGGATGAGGCCCGGCATGCTGTTGTGGCTGATCACCGGCTCGCTGATGCTGCAGCCGCTGTCGACGGACCTCTACCTCCCCACCCTGCCCCACCTGGGCGCCTATTTCGCCGTATCCCCCGCGGCGGTCCAGCAGACCCTGTCCCTGTTCGTCATCGGCTTCGGCGTCGCCCAGCTCGTCAGCGGCCCCCTGTCCGACCGCTATGGGCGCCGTCCGGTGCTCCTCGGCGGGCTTTGGGTCTACCTGCTCTCCAGCCTGACCTGCGCGCTGGCACCCGCGATGCCGGTCCTGGTGGCGGCCCGCTTCGTCCAGGCCGTCGGCTGCTGCACGGCCGTGGTCGTCGCCCGGGCCCTGATCCGCGACGTGTTCGAGCCCGCCGAGGGCGCCCGCATGATCGCCAAGGCGAGTTCGCTCCTCTCCGCGGCGCCGCTGCTGGGGCCCATCCTGGGCGGATTCCTGCAGGTGCAATTCGGCTGGCGGTCCGCATTCCTCGTGCTGGTCGCCTTCTGCGCCGCCCTGGCCTTCTCGGCCACCCGGTGGCTGCGGGAGACCAACTCGGCCCCGAACCCGGAAGCCCTGCGCCCGGCCCACCTGGCGGCCGGTTACCGGGCCATCGCCGGCCACGGCGCCTTCTGGGCCTACACCCTGCCCGGGGCCCTCTCCTATGCCGGGATCTTCGTCTTCATCGCCGGATCCTCCTTCGCCCTGATCCAGGTGCTCGGCGTCTCCACCGAGGCCTACGGATTCTGCTATGCCCTTGGCGTCTGCGGCTATCTCGGCGGCACCCTCGTCTGCCGCCGCCTGCTGCCCAGGCTGGGGATCGATCGCACCCTGCGCGTCGGCGTGGCGGTGGCCGCCGCCGGCGCCGTGCTGTTCGCCGGCTGCATATTCGCCGGGGTGCATCACTGGGCGGTGGTCGTCGCCGGGCAGTTCCTCGCCATGGCCGCCCACGGCATCAACTTCCCTTGCGCCCAGGCCGGTTCGGTGGCGCCCTTCCCGGATCGCGCCGGCGCCGCCGCGGGCCTCATGGGGGCGGTCACCATGCTTGCCGCGCTGGCCGTCGGCACCTGGGTGGGCCAGAGCCACGACGGCACCCTCACGCCCCTGGCCTGGATCGACGCCGCCGCGGCGGGAACCCTGGCCCTGGCCGCGGCGGCCACGCGCCGCCATCGGCGGGCGGATTGACCCTCGCAAGCACGCCCGTCCTGCGCTCGAGTGCGCGGCGGGCGGGATCCACTGCACGCCCGCAGGCAACCCCGGCCGGGTCGCTCCCGCTGCCAGCCATGGGCCTGCGGTGTTGCGGCCCTGGGCAGACCACCCGCCCGGACGCGTCCTCCTGCGCCTGCGGCGACCGCTTCCGGGTGCGCCGGCCGTCCGCTGCGGTCACCAGGCCGGGGAGGGATTCCTCCCTTCCAGGATGTCCTCGCAGCGCCGCTTCACGACCTCGAGGATCTTCCGGTGCGGGATCACGTAGAAGCGGTCCTCGGCCACCGCCGCGAACACGGCGTCGGCCACGTCGTCGGCCGACAGGCGCCCCGATTCCAGGGCCTTCGCGATGCGCTCCTCCAGGGCCCGGGACATCTCGCCGGCCGGCGACACCTCCCCGTAGCGGGCCTGCCGGTTGCGCCCGGCCTGGTTGATGCCCGTCTTCACCCACGCGGGGCAAAGCAGCGAGACGCCCACCCGGCTGTTCTCGGCCTTCAGTTCCTGGTAGAGGGTTTCGGACAGGGTCACGACGCCGTGCTTGCCGACGTTGTAGGCGGCCGAGGCCGGCGTGGAGAGGAGTCCGGCCACCGAGGCCGTGTTGACCACATGGCTCTCCCCGTCCTGGGCCGCCATGCGGGGCAGGAAGTGCCGGATCCCGTGGATCACGCTCCACAGGTTCGCGCCGAGCACCCACTCCCAGTCGGCGGTGCTCATCTCCCGCACCAGGCGGGTCAGGGCCACGCCGGCGTTGTTGCAGAGCAGGTGCACGGCGCCGAAGCGCCCGAACGCCGCCTCGGCGAGCGCCGCGACATCGGCCTCCAGGCTGACGTCACAGGCCCGCGCCAGCACCCGGTCGGGAGGACAGGCCAATTCCGCCGCGGCGGCCTGGAGGCGCGGCAGATCGATGTCGGCGAGCACCAGATTCATGCCGTCCCGGGCCGCCCGGCGGGCGAGCGCCAGGCCGATGCCGCTCGCCGCGCCGGTGATCACGGCGGTCCTGCCGGCGAAGTCCTTCATGCGGCCTGCCCCGCTCGCCGTTCGCGCAGCACCCGGCGCAGCACCTTGCCCGTCGCGTTCTTCGGCAGCTCCTCGACGAATTCGACGATGCGCGGCACCTTGTAGGCGGCCAGTCGCTCCCGGCACCAGGTGACCAGTTCGTCCCGGTCGGCCTTGCAGCCCTCCCGCAGGCTCACCACGGCCTTCACCGTCTCGCCCCGGTATTCGTCGCCGACGCCCACCACGGCGGCTTCCCGCACCGCCGGATGGGCATAGAGCACGTCCTCCACCTCCCGCGGCCAGACCTTGTAGCCCGATGCATTGATCATGTCCTTCTTGCGGTCCACCACGTAGAACCAGCCGCCGGCATCCATGAAGCCCACGTCGCCGGTGCGGAAGCCGTCCGGGCGCATGGACTCGGCCGTCTCGGCCGGCTTGCGCCAGTAGCCGTCGGCCACCATCGGGCCGCCGAGGACGATCTCGCCGATCTCGTCGTGGCCCAGACGGACACCTCCCTCCCCCTCGATCCAGGCATCGACCCCGCAGATGGGCACGCCGATGGACAGGGCCCCGGACACCGGGTCCACGCGCCCTTCCGATCCCACGGGCATGATGACCACCCCCGAGGACGTCTCCGTGAGGCCGTAGCCGTTCAGCACCGGCCAGCCGAGTTTCTCCCTCACCTGCCGCGCGACGCTGGGCGGCACCGGCGCCCCGCCGGAAGTGACGATCTCCAGGCTGGCCAGCGGCGCCGGATCGACGCCCGGCTGGTTCACCAGCGCGATGTAGGCCGTGATGGCGTTGGCCGTGTAGCGCGGCCGGTGCTCGGCAATGGCCTCCAGCACCACGCCCGGGTCGAAGCGGTGGCAGAGGACCAGGGGCGCTGCCAGGGCCCAGGCGAGGATCATGTGGCCGGCCAGCCCGGTGATGTGGAACAGGGGCGCCGCGGCGAGGACGGGTGTGCCGGGGGCGAGCCCGTACCAGGCCTTGTGGGCCGCCGCCACCTGGACCAGGTTGGCGTGGGTGATCCGCGCCCCCTTCGGCAGCCCGGTGGTGCCCGAGGTGTAAACGATGAAGGCCACTTCGGCCGGCGCGGGCCGGTGGGCCGGCGGCCGCTCCCCGCCGCCGGCGGCGATGGCCAGCCGCAGGTCCGTTTCCGGCACCGTCGCGGCCTCGCCCGCCCCGGCGGGGAATATCCGCGGATCGTTGCGCCCCTGCATGTCCCGGGCATCCACCGTCAGCAGTATCGGCGGCAGGGTCTCCGGCGCCAGCCGCGACACCACCCCCTCCCGCAGGCCCTCCAGGCAGACCAGGGCCCTGGGCTCCGCATCGGCGAGCAGCTTGCCGAGTTCGTATTCCCGGTTCATCGGGTTGATGGTCACCACGATGCCGCCCGCCTTCCAGGCGGCCAGGGTGGCGACCAGGAAATGCGGCATGTTCTGCAGGTAGACGGCCAGCCGGTCGCCGGCCCGGAAGCCGCGCCGCTGCAGGGCCACGGCCAGGGCATCGCTCAGGCGGTCCAGTTCCGCGTAGTCGAGGCGGTGGTCGAAATAGCGCACGGCGTCACCCGACGGCGCGGCCGCCGCGGCGGCCCGGAACAGGCTCAGGGCGTCGGGCTGGGCGGGCTCGGCCGCGGCGGGAACGCCGGCCGGATAGCTGGCGAGCCAGGGACGGGACATGGCGCGGAATCTCCTTCGAGGGGGTCGAAGCCGCCACTCTAGTGCCCCCCCGGCCAGGCCCGTGTAGGAACTTTCCGAAACCCCCTGTAGGACATTTCCGAAGTGGCTCGGCCGGCCTCCGCGCGGGCGCGGGGCTTCCTACAATCGGCGGCGCATCATCCCCACCGGAAAAAATCAGGAGGAGTCCATGAAGTCCAAGCTGTCCCTCGCCCTGCTGGCCGCCCTCTGCCTGGGCTGGAGCGCCCGCGCCGCGGCCGACATCAATGTCGGCATCACCGTCTCGGCCACCGGCAACGGCGCACCCCTGGGCCTGCCGCAGAAGAACACCACGGCGCTGCTGCCCGCCACCATCGCCGGGGAGAAGGTGAACTGGTTCGTGCTCGACGACGCCACCGATCCCACCCAGGCTTCGAAAAATGCCCGCAAGTTCGTCACCGACAACAAGGTCGACGTGATCATCGGCTCGTCGATCACCCCGAACACGATACCCATCATGGATATCGCCATCGAGACGAAGACGCCGTTGCTCGCCCTGACGCCCCACGACCTGGCCGGCGACCGGCTGACCTGGACCTTCTGCTTCCCCCAGCACATCGCGCTGATGTCCAAGGCCATCGCCGACCACATGGCCGCCGCCGGCTACAAGTCGGTGGCCGTGTTCGCCCAGTCCGACCCCTACGGCGACGTTTATCTCAAGGAACTGACCAGGGCCGGCGAGCCCCACGGCATCAAGGTCATGGCCGTCGAGCGATTCAACCGCAGCGACACCTCCGCGACCGGCCAGGCCATCAAGATCGTCACCGCCAAGCCGGATGCCGTGCTGATCGTCGCCGGCGCCTCGGCCGGCGCCATGGCCCAGCTGGGCCTGGTGGAGCGCGGCTACAAGGGCCAGATCTACCAGACCCACGGCGCCGCCAACCGGGACATCCTGCGCCTGGGCGGCAAGGGCATGGAAGGCACGATCTTCGCGGCGGGGCCCCTGGTGGTCTGGAACCAGCTTCCGGACGGCCATCCGTCCAAGAAGGTCGGCGCCGACTACGCCAAGCGCTACGAGGACATGTACGGCCCCAACACCATGGGCCCCCAGGGCGGCCACCTGTGGGATGCCGTGCTGGTCCTCCAGCACGCCACCCCCGCCGCGATGAAGAAGGGCAAACCGGGTACCCCCGAGTTCCGCCAGGCCCTGCGCGACGCGGTGGAGAGCGAGCGCAACATGGTGGTCAGCCACGGCGTGCTGAACATGTCGCCGACGGATCATTTCGGCCACGACGAGCGCGCCCGGGTCCTGCTGCGCGTCGAGAACGGCGCCTTCAAGCTGGTCTCCGGCAGGTAGCGCGCCCTCCGGCATCCCCGGGCAGTTGGCCGGTGGGGTCCGGGCGCGTCCGCGGGGGCGGCGGCGTCCCGGGCGAAGCTGCTATATTCGCCCGGCGATCCCGCCGCCCTTTCCTCGCATCAAGGCCTCCCATGAACGCCGAAGAACTCCGCCAGCTGCAGGCCCCGATCAAGGCCCGCTACAGGGAAGACCCTGCAGCCGCCCTGCGCACCTTCCGGGCCGAGGGCACCCTGCTTCCGGACCGTCCCGTCTGCCGGATCGAGACACGCTTCGCCACCTTCGATGCCGGCCTCCACCCGGCCGCCGGCGGCGACGGCAGCGAGGCCTGTTCCGGGGACATGCTGCTGGAATCGCTGGTGGCCTGCGCCGGGGTCACCTTCAACGTGGTCGCCACCGCCATGGGCATCCCCTTCCGCTCCGCCCGCGTCATCGTCGAGGGCGACGGGGATTTCCGCGGCACCCTCGGCATCGCCAAGGACGTGCCGGTGGGCATCGCCGACATCCGCCTGCGCTTCGAGGTCGATTCCCCCGCCAGCGACGAGCAGCTCGCGGTGCTGATGCGGCAGACCGAGCGCTACTGCGTGATCTTCCAGACCCTCAGGACGCCCCCGCGCATCGAGGCGAGCCTGCAGCGGACCGGGGCCTGAGCGGCAGGGGGAACGCGCCTTTCCCGCGAACGCGGCACGGCCCGCGCCCGGATGCTGCACTCGTTTTCATCGTGCCCCCTGGCGTCCCTGATGCCTTGGTGGTTCGCCTTGTCTTGACGGCCGCCGGGAAAGTCAAAATCTCACCGCAGAGGCGCAAAGGCGCAGAGGGCCGCAGAGAAAGGCAATTCCCCGGGAGGCGATGAGATTCTCTTGGGAGCGGCGCCCACGCCGCGATGAAGCCGGTACCGAAGCCATCACGGCCCCGGTGACGCTCCGTCAATCCAGCAGCCCGTGCTGCATCGCGTAGCGGACCAGTTCCGAATTGCTCCCGAGCTGAAGTTTCTCCAGGATCCGCGTCCGGTAGGTGGAGATGGTCTTCACGCTGAGGAAGAGCTCGGCGCCGATCTCGGTCAGGGATTTGCCGGCCACGATGGCGGCCATGATCTGCATCTCCCGCGCCGACAGGCGGAAATGGGCCGGCCCATCGGCGGAAGAGGCCTCCGCCGCGTGGACACGGGGCGCCACGGCCGGTGCGAAGGCGCTGCCTCCCTGGGCCACGCGGCGGATGGCGGCGAGCAGGTCGCCCGGCTCCGCGTCCTTGGGCACGTAGCCGTTGGCGCCGGCCTCCAGGGCGGCCCGGGCGAACTGCTCCTCCGGGTACATGGAGACCATCAGGACCGGCAGGACCGGCCATTCGCGCCGCAATCCCGACAGCATCTCCAGCCCGCTGCGGCCCTTCAGGTTGATGTCGAGGATCACGATGTCCACCGGGCGTCGGCGCAGCGCCTGCATGGCGTCGGCCGCGTTGCCGGCCTCCTCCGCGACCCGCAGGTCGGGCTCGTCGGCCAGGAGCCGCCGCAGGCCGGAGCGGAAGATGGTGTGGTCGTCCACCACCAGGGCCTCGATCAAGGCGCCCTCCCCGCCCCGCCGTCCGGGGGCAGGACCAGGCGCAGCACCGTGCCCCCGTCCAGGCCCGGCGATATTTCCAGGTGGCCGCCGGCATCCCGGGCCCGCTCGCGCATGCCGACGAGGCCGATGGAGGGACGCTCCAGTTCGGCGGGAGTGATCCCGCTGCCGTTGTCGGCCACGGCCACGTGGAGCACCGGCCCGTCGAGTCGGATGGCCACGTGGACCCGCGTCGCGCCCGCGTGGCGGGCGATGTTGGTCAGGGCCTCCTGGATGATCCGGTAGGCGGCGATCCCCCGGGCCGGCCCCACGGGCAGCGGGGATTCCGTCGCGTCGATCCGGCATTCGATGCCGTGGCGCTCGGCGAAGGTCCCCAGTTGCCGCCGCACCGCCGCCACCAGGCCCAGGTGGTCCAGCAGGCTGGGGTGCAGGCTCTCGGAGATCTGGCGCACCGCGTCGATGGCCTCCCGGGCGAGATCGACGATCCCGTCGGCGATCTCCCGGTTCTCGTCCCGCTCGAGCCGCCGGCGTATGCGGGACGCATCGAGCTTGATGGAGGTGAGGATGCCGCCCAGCACGTCGTGCAGCTCCCGGGCGATCAGGTGGCGCTGCTTCTCCCGGTCCTCGTTGATGCTGGCGGCCAGGGCCCGCAACTGCTCCCGGGAATGGCTGAGGTCCTGCTCGAAGCGCACATTGTCGGCGATGCTGATGGCCACGCCCGCCACTGCCGGCCTGCCGCGGAAGATCACCCGGCTGCCATGCACCTCCACGTCCACCGGGTAGCCGTCCCGGTGCCAGCCCTGGGTGCGGAAGCGCATGCTGGGAATCTCGCCCGAGACCCGCTGGCGGATGCGCTGCAGGTTGTCCTCGCTGCGCCACGGCGGCGTCAGGTCCCGGATGTGCATGCCGACGATCTCCTCCGGCGTGTGCCCCGTGAGGCCAGCGAAGACGGCGTTGGCGTACTGCACCACCTCGTCCTGGATCACGTAGACGCCGACCAGCGACTGCTCGACGATGGCCTTGAAGGGAACGTCGTCGGGCGCGGAGAGCGCGGATCCGGAGGGCGGGAGGTGGGGTTCCATGGGCGGCGGGCGACGTCGATGTTAGCGCAATACCCCGCTCCTTCCGGCGGGTCGGCGGGCGGGGCCCGGATCAGGCGGCGGCGATGGCCGCCTTCAGCTGTTCCCTCAGCCAGAGGGAGGCCGGATCCCGGTCCGTGTTCCCGTGCCAGTAGAGGAAGAGTTCCAGGCGCGTTTCCGGCAGCGGCAGGGGCACCACCCGGTTGCCCCAGGGCTTGTTCGCCACGTCCGCGTAGCGGGCCGGCATGGTGGCCAGCAGGTCGGTCATGCTGGCCGTGCGGCAGGCGGTCCCGTACTGGCGGCAGCGCAGCCGGATGCGGCGGGACACGCCGAGGCGCGCCAGTTCCATGTCCTCCAGCCCGGGGCCGCGGCGGCGGGAGGACACCTGGATGTGTTCCTGGGCCAGGTAGGCCGCCAGATCCAGGTCCCGCTTCAGGGCCGGGTGCCCCTTCCGGGCGACCACCACCATGGGCTCGGACAGGATGCGCTCCCGGCGTACCGCGGGGGGCACCGGCAGCAGCACGTCGATGGCCAGGTCCACGGCCCCCGTCTGCAGGTCGGATTCCAGCCGGGCCCGGTCCATGCGGGCGGCCGCCAGTTCGATGCCCGGCCCGGCGGCTGCCAGCCGGGCCATCAGGGCGGGCACCAGCAGCAGTTCCAGCACGTCCCGGAAGGCCACCGAGAACCGCCGCTCGCTGCGCGCCGGGTCGAAGGGCGCCGCCTCCCGGAGCGTCCCTTCCAGCCGTGCCAGCGCCAGCCTCACCTCGCCGGCGATGCTCCTCGCATAGGGCGTCGGCACCATGCCCCGCCCCTGCCGCTCGAACAGCGGATCCCCGAGGAGTTCCCGGAGCCGCGCCAGGGCATGGCTGACCGCCGGCTGGGAGAGGTGCAGGCGCCGGCCCGCGGCGGTGATGCCGCCCTCCGCCAGCACGGTGTCGAAGACGACGAAGAGGTTCAGGTCGACGCGGGATATATGCACCATATGAATGGACGAATATCGAAACATTGCACTGGGTAAATTGTACCTGGCACCGTAAGCTCCCGGTCGTTCCCGTTTCGGGTCCGCCACCGGAGACATGCGATGCACTTCGACTACAGTCCCAGGGTCAGGGAGATGCAGGCCCGCCTGCTCGCCTTCATGGACGAGCACATCTACCCGAACGAGCATCGCTTCCACGAGGAGGTCGACGCGAACCGCCGTGCAGGCAACGCCTGGATCCCGACGAAGGTCGTCGAGGAATTGAAGCCCAGGGCCCGGGCCGCGGGGTTGTGGAACCTCTTCCTGCCCCACTCGACGCGGGCGCCGGAGGGACTCTCGAACCTGGAATACGCGCCCCTGTGCGAGATCATGGGCCGCGTCCATTTCGCGTCGGAAGTCTTCAACTGCAGCGCACCCGACACGGGAAACATGGAAACCATCGAGCGCTACGGCAGCGAGGCCCAGAAGGACCGCTGGCTGGAGCCGCTGCTGCGCGGCGAGATCCGCTCCGCCTTCCTGATGACCGAGCCGGCGGTGGCCTCGTCCGATGCGACGAACATCCAGTGCAGCATCCGCCGCGAAGGCGACGAATACGTGATCGACGGCGTGAAGTGGTGGTCCTCCGGCGCCGGCGATCCGCGCTGCAAGGTGTATGTCCTGATGGGCAAGACCAACCCGGACAACCCGCGCCACAGCCAGCAGTCGATGATCCTGGTGCCGGCCGACGCGCCGGGCATCGCGGTCCGGCGCTTCCTGCCGGTCTTCGGCTACGACGACGCGCCCCACGGCCACATGGAAATCGCGCTGAAGGACGTGCGGGTTCCGGTCGGCAACATTCTGCTCGGCGAGGGCCGCGGCTTCGAGATCGCCCAGGGCCGCCTGGGCCCCGGCCGCATCCACCACTGCATGCGCAGCATCGGCGCCGCCGAGCGGGCCCTCGAATACATGGTGAAGCGCGCCTCGTCGCGTACGGCCTTCGGCCGCCCCCTGGCGGACCAGGGCGTCTGGCGGGAACGCATCGCCGAGGCGCGGATCGCCATCGAGCAGGCGCGGCTCCTGACGTTGAAAGCCGCCTACATGATGGACACGGTGGGGAACAAGGTCGCCCAGGGCGAGATCGCCATGATCAAGGTGGTCGCCCCCACCATGGCCTGCCGGGTCATCGACATGGCGATCCAGATGCACGGCGGCGCCGGGGTTTCCGCCGACTTCCCGCTCGCCTTCATGTACGCCCACCAGCGGACCCTGCGCCTGGCCGACGGCCCGGACGAGGTGCATCGCAATGCCATCGCCAAGCTGGAGATCGCCCGCCACGCCGGCCTGCCCGGCGATGCGGTCCGGATGCCGGTGACCCGGGGCTGCTGACGCGGGTATCCGCGCGCTGGAGGCGCCAGCGCCGCCGACCGCTCCCGTCGCCATCGCATCCGCCTCATCGCCCTAAGACACCGAACGTGGCCCCGGCCTCCCGGGGCACGCTGCGCAGTCGATGGGCGAGAATCACCCGGCCCCTGCGTCGGCCGGCGCCAACAGGTAGCGGTCGAGCGCATCGTGCAGGCATTCCGTGGTGACCGGCTTCGCCAGGAGTCCGTCCATGCCCGCATCCAGGCAGCGCTGCCGGGCTTCCTCGAAGGCATTCGCGGTCAAAGCCAGGATGGGGACGCGACCGCCGACCGGCAGACTGCGGATCGCCGCCGCCGCGTCCAGGCCGTTCATCTGGGGCATCTGCAGGTCCATCAGGACGAGTGCATAGCCGTGGCCGCGGGCGAGATCCACCGCCTCCAGGCCGTTCGAGGCCACGTCCACCACGAGTCCCGCCTCCTCGAGCAGCGTCCGCGAGACTTCCTGGTTGCTGGGTTCATCTTCGACGAGGAGGACCCGCGCACCGCGCCACCGCTCCGACCGGGAGGGCCGGGGGACGCTGGCGTTCCCACCGCGTTCCAAGGGACGGTCTGGATACCCGAACCGTGCGGTGAACCAGAATGTGCTACCGGCGCCGGGCGTGCTCTCCACGCCGATTTCGCCGCCCATCATGTCGACGAGGCGCTTGCTGATGGCCAGCCCCAGTCCCGTGCCACCGTAGCGCCGCGTCATGGAGTTGTCCGCCTGCTCGAAGGCAGCGAACAGGCGCCCGCGATCTTCCGCGGCGATCCCGATCCCCGTATCGGCCACTTCGAAGCGGAAAACCACCTCGGACGACCCCGCGTTGGCCCGGACGACCGAGAGGCGCACCGATCCCGAATCCGTGAATTTCACCGCGTTGCCCACCAGGTTCACGAGGATCTGGCGTAGCCGCAGGGGATCGCCCTCCAGGGGCATGCGGCGGATCTCCGGTGCCGCCTCGATGGAGAGGATGAGTCCCTTTTCGGCGGCTTTGTGGTCAAACAGGCTGTGCAGGTCTTCCAGCACAGACCCCAGGTGGAAGTCGATGCGCTCCAGACGCAGCCGGTCGGCCTCGATTTTCGAGATGTCCAGGATGTCGTTGATCACCTCGAGCAGGTGCCGCGACGCCTGCAATGCCGTCGTCAGGAAATGGCGCTGCCTTTCGTCCGTGGCGCGGCGCAGGGCGAGGTCGGTCATCCCCATGATGGCGTTCATGGGCGTGCGCAATTCGTGGCTCATGTTGGCGAGGAAGACGCTCTTGGCCCGATTGGCATTCTCGAGTTCCGCCGTGCGTATCCTCACGCGGTCCTCGAGGCCCTCGTTCACCCGGCGCAATTCGTCCAGGGCCGCGGCCAGTTCCGCGCCTGCCGCATCGAAGGCCCAGCGCAGCGATTCCACTTCATCCAGGCCGACGGGAGGCCCCGCCGTCGCGGGACCGCGGCCTGACGCCGGCGCCAGCGTGCGGACCCGCGCGGCCAGGTCTTCGAGACGACGCGTCACCAGTCGGCGGAAGGCGTAGAACATGAATATCGCGACCAGGAAGGTCTTCAGTCCGTTGCTGACAAGGATCGATGCGGCATGCATCAGGACGCGCCGGTTGATCCCGTCCAGGCCGGCGCTCACCTCCAGGATGCCGATCTCGGCATCCCCGCCGCGGACTTCATGGCGCAACGAATACGTCCGCACCAGCAGTTCGCCCGACGTCCGTTTCCCGGCCGTCCATCGCCGGTCCCCTTCTGCCGTCCGCACGTCGGCACGCTCGATCTGCGGCAGGCGCACGAGGGCTTCGATGGCGGAGCGGATCTGCTTTTCGTCGAAAGCCCAGACGCTGCCCGCAATATTGGGCGAATAAATCGCCACCTGGTCCAGTTGCCGGTCCAGGTCGTCGCGCAACTCCCGGTACTCCGCGAACAACTGGATCGCGGTAAGGACCAGGGTGATCACCGAACTGAACGCTACGGTCAGGACGATCATCCGGCGGCCTATCCGGTTCCCTCCCGACATCGTCGCCGCCCTCATGACCGATGGTCCCCGGGCCTCACGCAACGCTCATCGCCGATCCCGGCCTTTCAGTACCTCGTCTATCTTCAGCGTTGCTGCAATCGATTCCAGACGCCCCAGGAAGCCCTCCGCATCGGGATAGGTGCGCGACAGGACGAGGAAGATCTCCACGCGGTCCAGCGGATCCATGCGCAGGCCGTCGATCGGGAACGACGCCAACAGGTCTCCTGCCGCTGACGCGTAGTCGATCACGTAATCGGCCCGCCGGGCCGCCAGCATCTCGAAGGCGGCTTTGTGGGTCGGCGCAGGTTCGTTGCGGATTCTGTTGGCCGGGTCGTTCAGGTAGGCGAGCAGCCCGGCGTAGGAGTACCCGGCCACGGTGATGACGCTCCTGCCCGCGAGATCTTCCTTGCGTTTCACCGGCGGATGTTCGCCCAGGTAATAGACGCCGAGGACGGTCCGGAAGACCGGCGCCTTGCTGACCACGCAGCATGCCTCCAGGGCCGGAGATCGGACGAGGATCGAAAAGTTCGTGGTCCCGTCCTGCAGGTTGCGGAACAGGCGGGCCGCCGGATAAGGGACGGCCCGCCACCGGACGCCGGCCCTCTCCAGGAGAGCCGCGGCCATGTGGAGCATGGGGCTATCCACGCGGCCTTGCGCATCCTTGCTGGCCAGGAAGATCGATTGTTCGGGGTAGCCGTACTCGATATCCTGGGCGGCGCGGGCAGCCTCGCCGCGGGCCGGCGGGCCCAGGGCGAGCGACAGAGAACAGAATACCCCGGCAGCGGCGCGTCGAATCGGTGCGGGATATTTCGGCATCGCCATCGTCCCGGTTCGTGAATGAATCAAGGCTAATGCACCGGGCGTTCGGTTGCAAGGCGGCTGTGACAGAATCCGAAACCCGGGCTCTCCCCCTCCATCCCCGCACAGGAGAAGGCAATGATCGACCTTTACACCGCCAACACCGGCAACGGCCAGCGGGCCGCCCTCGCCCTCGAGGAAGCCGGCCTGCCCTACCGGGTGCACAAGCTGGACCTGATGGCCGGGGACCAGAAGGGGGATGCGTTCCAGGCAGTCCATCCGGCCGGCCGCATCCCCTGCATCGTGGATCCGGATGGCCCAGGCGGCCCCGTGACCCTGAGCCAGTCCGGCGCGATCCTGGTCTATGTCGCCAACAAATCGGGGCGGCTGTGGCCCGAGGGGTCGGCGGACCGCCTCGCCGCCCTCGAGTGGATGATGTTCGCCTGCACCGACGCGGCACCCTGGTCCGGGGTCCTGTTCCAATCCCAGCACATGATGCCGGAGCGCTCTACCCGCAACGAGGGCTACATCCAGGACAAGCTGTTCCGGTTCCTGGGGGAGGCGAATGCCCGCCTCGTCGGCCGCGAATACCTGGCCGGCACATACTCCGTGGCCGACGTGGCCCTCTACCCGGTGGTCGCCCTGCGCCGGGAGACCCTGGGCAACGCGGGCGGCTTCGCGAACCTGCTGGACTGGGCGGCCCGGGTCGGCGCCCGGCCGGCCATCCAGAAAGGCATGGCGGCCTGCCGGTGACGCCCACGCTGGAGCAGCTCCTCGGCGCCCGGGCCCGCATCGCCTTCGCCGCGGTGCGCGACTTCCGCAAGGCTGCACCGCCGCCCGTCGACACCGCCACACCGGAGCTGGAGGACGAGCATCGCGAGGCGCTGGAGGACTTCCGCGCCAGGGCCGAGGCCGGGGACGCCTATGCCCAGTGGATCATGGGCCGCGCCGCCGAGAAGGGACTGGCCGACCCTTCGGGCCCTGGGGCCGCCCGCGCCTGGTACGAGCGGGCCGCAGCCGGGGACCTGCCCGAGGCGATCAACGACCTGGCCGTGGAGCGCCACCGGGCCTGTGACCCGAACCCGGCCTCGGGCGAGGCGCTGATCGCGGCCTATGAACGGGCCGCCGACGGCGGCCTCGCCGAAGCCCTCTGCAACCTGGGCCTCGCCTTCCACCACTACCGGGGCTACACGGGTCGCGCCAAGGGCAATGTGCTCTTCGAGGAGGCCGCCGTCGCCGGCGTACCCGAGGCGGACTCGCTACGCCGGGAACCGCCGCCCTGAAGCCGCGGCCCGCCGGGCCATCGGACTATCGGGCGACCCGCTGCCAGGCGCTTTCGATCCGCGCCTTGCGCGCCGCCGAGGCCACCTCCAGCAGGCGCCTGTCCCGGGCCCAGCGGCGGCGCGCCGGATCGTCGGAGGGAGCCTCGGCCCAGAAATCCTCCGCCTGGGCGATCAGGTCGCCGGCGAGGCCCAGGGCGCCTGCCAGCGCAATGTGCCCGTGGGGCGAGGCGAACTCGCGAACGTCGATGTCTTGCAGGCTCAGAAGCACCGCCAGGACCCGCTGCACCCAGGTCCGCGGCCATGACCGAACCCGCGCCTCGCGGATCAGATGCCCCAGCACCGCCGATGTCACGTGCATGTCCTCGATGGCGCGAAAGGGCTTGAGATAGGTGTCGTAGCCGTCCCCGGGCAGAACGTCCTCGCCGGACACGGACACGTCGGCGAACACGATGCGCGCGTGGGAGACCTCCGGCACGAAACCCGGCGGCGACATGGGATGGATCGAGATTCCCGGGGCCGACGCGGCGATCGCCGCGACGCGCAGCTGGGGGCGGGGCTCCTGACGGTCGTTCGTCCGCGCCACCACGTAGAGGATCGAATCGGGGGTGGCGACGCTGCCCCAGGACTTCTCTCCGTCGAGGCGCCAGCCTTCCCCAGCCGCCTGAAGGCGGGTGAAGATGGCCTTGGGGGTGTTGCCGCCGGCTTCCGTGGCGCAGAAGGTGGCCATGCGGTCCCCGGGCAGGGTCGGGAACAGCCGCCTCAGGGCGCCCTGGTAGCCCGAACAGAAGGCCCAGGCCAGGCGGTCCGCCCGGAAGCCGCCGGCCACGGCCTGCTCGAGGGTCCTGCCCCAGCCGGGACTGTCCGCGCGGAAGGCCGCCCACCAATCGGCCTGGGTCTCGAACATGGGCGCCTCGGGCGGCGCTTCGAGCAGGAAGCGGACGAGGTTCAAGGGGTCACCGCGGGGTCCCCGGCGCGGTAAGGCAGGCGGCGTCGTGCATTCGGACGGTCGCCCCGGCCGGCATCAATGGGTTTCGTCGTCCGGGACCAGGGGCAGCGGGAACACGTCGATCCCCTCTTCCTCGAGTTCCTGGGCCTCCTCGCGGCTCGCCTTGCCGCGGATGTCCCGTTTCGGGGCCTCGCCGTAATGGATCTTGCGGGCTTCCTCGGGGAAACGGCTGCCGACGTTCTCGGTCCGGGCGACGATCTTTCGCAAGGTATCGATGGCTTCCCCCACCTGGGCCGCCACGGCAGCCGCCGCGGAATCCACTTCGCGCTTGCCCTCCGGGGCGGCAGTGCCGGTCCCGATGTAGGCCGCAGCCGGCAGGCGGGTGATCTGCGCATCGCCGCAGGACGGGCAGGACACCAGCCCCTTCGCCCGCTGGTCGGCGTAGGCCTCGCTCGAGGCGAACCAGCCCTCGAATTCGTGCAGGTTCCGGCAGCGGAGGGTGATGACGATCATCGGGTAGCGGTGGCGCGGCACGGGACCGCGGGATATCGGTCTAAAGGTCCGGCCCATTGTACAGTTTCGGCCCCACCGCCCCCGCAAGGGGCTTCGGCGGCCCTCCCGCCGGGCCCGCGGCCGCCGGGGCCGCTACAGGTCCACGGCGGGGCGGATCGCGGAAGGCTCCACGTAGCGCCACTTGCCGACCAGGCAGGCCATGGTCCCGGCCGCCACGCCGGCCGCCGCCACCAGGAGCAGCGGCAGCGCCCAGGCCTGGTCGAAGGCCCCGAACATGGCGGCCTTGATGGCCCGCACGACCCAGGTGAGGGGCAGCCAGGGACTGATGTCCATGAACACCCTCCCGCTCAGTTCCACGGGAAGCACCCCTCCGGACGAGGAGAGCTGGACGGCGAGGAAGAGCACCGCCAGGGCCTTGCCGGCATCCCCGAGGGCTTTCGTCAGCGCGAACACGATGACCAGGAAGGTCAGGGCGGCGACCGCGAGGCTGAGCACGAAGACCCCCATGTCGGCGATCCGCATCCCCAGCACCAGGCGGACTGAAACCACCACCAGCGCCGCCTGGAACAGCACCACGAGCGCCGGCAGCGCGATCTTTCCGCAGAGCTGCGCCACCACGCCGAACTCCCGCGCCTGCCGGGGCAGCACCCGCACATGCACCAGGAACGCGGCGATGCCGGCCCCCAGCCAGAGGGCGGCGGGTACGATGTTGGGCGCATAGGCGCTGCCGTTGTTCTCCACCGGGGCCTCGGCCCGCACCACGGGCCGGACGGAGTTGGCCAGCCCTTCGGCGCTCCCCTCGATGCCGTCCGGCGCGTCCGGCAGCGCGTCGGCCAGCAGGTCCAGGCCCGCCGCCAGCCGGTGCGCGCCCTCCTTCAGCGTCCGGTTGCCCTGCGCCAGCGTGGCGCCGGCCGCCGCGAGCCTGGCCGTCCCGGTCGCCAGTTCTTCCATCTGGCCTTCGGCCGGCAGTCCACCCACGATGGTGCGCAGGGCCGTTCCCTGGGCCTCGAGCCCGCCGGTGAGCGCGGCCACGCCCTCCTGGAGCTTCTGGGCGCCCTCGGCGAGCCGCCGCTCGCCGCCGACCGCCGTCCCCAGGCCGGCTTGCAGCCTCCCCAGGTTGTCGGCGAATTGCTCCGCCCCCTCGCCGATCCGCCCCCCGATCAGGAAACTGGACCGGGCCTCGTCGCGGAACTCGATGGCACCGGCATGCAGGGACTGGCTCGCCTGGTGCAGCGCGGTCAGGCCTGCGGAAAGCTCCCCGTGGCCGGCAACGAGGCCCTCGGACCCCTCCCGCAGGCGTTGCAGGTCGGCCGGGGAAGGCTGGCGGGAATCCAGCGTGCGCAGCGCGCCGCCCAGGTCGCGGCCGGCCGCCGCCATTCGCGACACGCCGCGGTCCAGGCGCACGATCCCGCCGCCCAGGGCATCCGCCCCGGTCGCGGCCTGGCCCGCGCCGCCGGCCAGCTCGTGGGCGCCCTTCCCCAGTTGGTCCACCGCCGAGCGCAAGCGCTCCACGCTGCGCTGGGAACCCACCGCCTTGGACAGGACGAGGGCCCAGCGCCGCTCGTTCAGCCGCTCGTTGATCTCGTGGCCCAGGTCCTCGGCGAAGCGCCGGGCCAGGGCCGCGCTCTGGTAGCTGTTCCCCTCGGATACGAAGACCTCCAGGTGCCCGGCCCCCATGTCGGCGCCCGGGACCGCGTTGGAGCTGAAATCGGCCGGCACGATCAGCGCGAAGGCGAGCTTCCCCGTCCGCACCAGCCGGCGGGCCTCCTCGGCGTCCGTGAGTTCCACGTAGCCGAAGCGGCGGCCCGCCTTGAGCTTCTCCGTCACCTCCCGGCCCAGGTTGAAGACCTGGTCGTGGTAGCGCACGTCCCGGTCCAGGTTGACCAGGCCGGTGGGCAGCGCCCCCGTATGGGCGGCCGGGTCCCAGACACTGGACAGGTAGATCACCACATAGAACGCCGGAATGAAAGCCACGGCCGCGGCGGCCCACAGCAGGCGCCGGTGCTCCAGGTAGAAGCGCCCCTCGAGCCTGGCGATCTGGGCGGACTGGGACAGGAATCTCATGGGCAACATGCCTCCGGGGAGCGGGTTCTGGCGGGCGCGGTCAGGGCGCGGGTCCGCTGCGGCCGATGCGGACGGATGGAACGGAAGCGGGTGGATGCCCTGGTGCCCGGAGCCGGATTCGAACCGGCATGGCCTCGCGGCCGAGGGATTTTAAGTCCCTTGCGTCTACCTGTTTCGCCATCCGGGCACGTTGATTTCGGCAGGGATTCTAATGTGCGCGCGCAATCCCGGCATCGCCGCGATACGGCAGGCTATTCCGGCTTCCAGGTGCCTTCGGTCGCGGTCGCGGCCCAGGTCGGCTCGGGCGCCCGACCCGACACGGAGCCGCTGTACGGCGGCTGGGCACCGCCTTCCTTTCCTCAGGCCAAGCGGGCCTGGGGCGTGATCTGCCGGGGGTCCACCGTCAGTTCGATCAGGGCCGGCACCCCGGCCGCCGCCGCCCGGGCGAAGGCGGCCGGGAACTCGCCGGCGCCGGATATCCGTTCCGCATAGGCGCCGAAGGAGCGGGCGAAGGCGACGAAATCGGGGTTGCGCAGTTCCGTTGCGCAGGGGCGGCCCGGATACTCGCGCTCCTGGTGCATGCGGATGGTGCCGAACATCCCGTTGTTCACCACGACCACCACGACCGCGGCCCCGTACTGCATGGCCGTCGCCAGTTCCTGCGGATACATCATGAAGCAGCCGTCCCCCGCGATGCAGACCACGGTGCGCTCCGGGTGGCGCAGCTTGGCCGCGATGGCCGCCGGCAGGCCGTAGCCCATGGCGCCGTTCACCGGCGCGAGTTCCGTGGCCAGGCGGCGGTAGCGGAAGAAGCGGTGCACCCAGACCGTGTAGTTCCCCGCGCCGTTGGCCAGGATGGCGTCATCGGGCAGGTGCGCGTCCAGCCAGCCCATGACCTCCGCGAAATCGACCCCGTCCAGGTCGGGGTGCGGCGCGGGCGGCGTCGAATGGGCCTCGTAATCGGCCCGGGCCTCGCGGGTCCACTCCCCCCAGGCCGGGGCCGACACGGGCTCCAGGGCCGCCAGGGCGTGGGCCGCAAGGGCCGGCGCGGCGTTGATCGGCAGCGCCGGCAGGTAGGTGCGCCCCAGTTCGTCCGGGTCGGCATGGACATGCACCAGGGCCTGCCGCGGCCGGGGGCTCTCCAGCAGCGTGTAGCCGGAACTGGACACGTCGCCCATCCGGGAACCGAGGACCAGCAGCAGGTCGGCATCCTTCACCCGTTGCGCGAGGCGCGGCGAGGCGGCCAGGCCGAGTTGGCCGACGTATTGCCGGTCCCTGTTGTCGAGCAGGTCCTGGCGGCGGAAGGCGGCCGCCACCGGCAGGTCGTTCGCCGCCGCGAAGCGGGCCAGGGCGGCGCCGGCGGGCGCGTCCCAGCCGCTGCCCCCGGCAATCACCAGGGGCCGCCGGGCGCCGGCCAGCAGGGCGCGCAGTGCCGCCATCTCCCCGGCCGCGGGCGCCGCCCGGGAGACCGGGAGCGGCGGCAGGGCCGGGGCCGATCCCCGGGCGAAGAGGATGTCCTCGGGCAGCGCCACCACCACCGGCCCGGGGCGGCCGGAAAGGGCCGCCGCGAAGGCCTGCATGACCAGTTCCGGGATCCGTTCCAGCCGGTCCGCCTGCAGTACGCGCTTCGCCATGCCGCCGAACATGCGGCCGTAATCCACCTCCTGGAAGGCCTCCCGCCCGAGGAAGCCGCTGTCCACCTGGCCGACGAAGAGGATCATCGGGGAGGAGCCCTCCCGGGCCGCATGGACGCCGTTGGCGGCGTGGGTGGCGCCGGGCCCGCGGGTGACGATGCAGATTCCCGGCCGGCCGGTGAGCTTGCCGTAGGCGTCCGCCATGTAGGCGGCGGCGCCCTCGTGGCGGGTGACGACGGTCCGCACCCCGGCCCGGTCCCGCAGGGCGTCCAGCACCGGCAGGAAGCTCTCGCCGGGCACGCAATAGACCGTGTCCACGCCCTGTCGGCAAAGGGCCTCGACCAGGATCTCCCCGCCGCTCGATCCGTCCTGACGCTGGCTCACATCGTTCTCCTTGTCTGTCGGCCCGAAGTATCGCGCAAGGCGCCGCCGAACGCCCTGGCAGCGGTTGCATGCCACGGTGGGCGGGGCGCCTTTCGCCGGAGCGGCGTCCCCGCCCCGACGGTTTCGGCAACCGCTTCCGTCGCGCGGTGTTCCAACCGGGCGCCTCGTGGATCGCTCCCGCATGGACTCCGGTCCTGCGCAGGTGGCGCCGCCCGGCGAGCGCAAGGGCGTTTCGGCGAAGCTGATCGGGACGTTGCCCCTTGGCCTGGAGTTCGACGGCCCGCAGGCCGCCCGTCGAGGATACGGGTGGCGACGCTCGCGCCGCAAAGGGCTTTCGCGATTCACAGCCATGAAGATCGCCCGTCCGTCGAATGCGTCCTCCGGGGCGAGGCCACCGAGTGCATCGGCGATACGAGCGAGGCATGCGCCGGAGGCGACGCCCTCCCGGCCGACCGGAAAACCACGCGCCGGTGGTGGAACGACGGCGCCGAACCCGCGATAGTCGTGGCCGTCGATGTGTTCAATCCGCCGAAGCAATCCGCAGACGGGTCACCCGGCCGTTCCGTCGGCGCGGCCCCCCGCCGCGCGCCCGGCGATCCGCCGGTGCCGCAGGGCCCAGGCCAGGGCCACGATGGCCACGGCGGGGGCGTAGAGCACGATGAAGGCGGCGAGTTCCGGGCGGGCCAGCATCGACTGGGCCATCACGATGGCCAGGGGCACGTTGTGGACGCCCACCTCGGTGGCGATGGTCATGCGCAGCGGCCGGTCCAGACCGGCCAGCGCCGCCACGGCGCTGGTCGCCGCGAACATGGCCAGGCAGAGCAGGAAGGCCCCGGGCAGCATGGTCCGCCAGTGGTCGGCCAGGGCCCCGGCGGAGGCCCAGAAGACCAGGGCCAGCACGCTGGCGAGCATCAGCGCGGCGAGGCGGCGCGAGGCGCGCTGCACCGCCGCCAGGCGCCTGCCCGCCAGGCGCCGCAGCCCCATGCCCAGGAAGATGGGCAGCACGGCCATGAACAGGATCTTCGCAATGGTGTCGCCGACGGGCAGCGCGATCGACACCCCGGCGCCGCCGAACCACTCGAAGCCCAGATGCACGATCAGCGGCGTGGAGGCCAGCGAGAGGACGCCGTTGGTGGCCGTCAGCGAGACGGAGACGTCCGGGCGCCCGCGGCCGAGGAAGACGAAGCCGTTGGCCACCGGCCCCCCCGGGGCGGCCACCACGAGCACCATGGCCAGCGCCACGGCGGGCTCCCCGGCGAAGGCCGCCGCCAGCGCGAAGCCTGCCGCCGGCGCCACCAGCAGCTGCCCCGCGATGCCCACCAGCAGCGGCTTCGGGGCGCGCAGCAGCGCCCGGAACTGGGCCGGCACCAGGTCGAGGCCGATGCAGGCCATCATCACGAACACGCAGACCGGGGCGAGGCCGGCCACCAGGTCCCGCGCTTCCATGCGTCGGCGCTCCTCCGTCGGGTATGCTTTTCCGCCGAGTTTAACCGCCATCCCCGTGAAGACCATCCGCGCCCTGGAGAGAGGCCTCGCCGTGCTGAACGCCCTGGAGGGCCGCGGCGGCATGACCCTGGCCGAACTGCACGCCCACACGGGCATGGCCAAGCCGACGCTGCTGCGCATCCTCGCGACCCTGGAGGAAGCGGGGGCCGCCTGGAAGGCCATCGGCGACCGGCGCTATCGCCGCCGGGTCGGCCCCGCCGGCAAGGCGCGGCCCGACGAGCGCGCCCACCGGATCGCCGAGGTCGCCGCCCCGCACCTGGAGGCCCTGCAGCGCAAGGTGATCTGGCCGTCGGACCTGCTGGTGTACCGGAACTACCGCCTGGAGCTGGCGGAGACCTCCCGCCGGCAGAGCAACCTGGGGCTCTTCCCCTACCGGCTGGGCTTTCGCATCGACATGTTCCTGACGGCGCCCGGGCGGGCCTGGCTGGCCTGGTGCACCGACCGCGAGCGGCAACGGATCCTCGCCCACGCCCGCAGCTACCCGCCGCCCAACCCGCGCAGCCGGGCCGTGCTGCGCGGCGAGCTGGAGGGCATCCTCGCCACCACGCGGCGCCTCGGCTACGCGTCCCGGGACCCGCTGTTCGGCGGCACCGACGCCGACATGAGCGAATTCGACGACGGCCTCGACGCCATCGCCGTGCCGGTGATGCAGGGCGGGCGCGTGCTCGCCTGCATGAACCTGGTCTGGCCGCGCAAGTACCGCCTTAAGGCCAAGATCGTCAAGGACCACCTGGCCGACCTGAAGCAGGCGGCGGCCGGCGTCGCGGCCGCCCTGGCGGCCATGGACCGCCCCCCCGGGGACTGACTCCGGGCGCTTCCCCGCGTTTCACCTGGTGTAACGATCCTCCGGGTTCTCCCTTCAGGCCTCAACTGTCGTGACATGATGCGCTCCGGTCGCGGCCGGCGCGCCTCAGGAATCAACCCCGACAACCCACTGGAGGAGGAACCCCCATGATCACCCTGCGCAAAGCCTGCGCCGCGCTGCTGGCCGCCTGCCTGGCGGCGCCGGCCGCCGCGGCCGACGGCCGCCCCAACATCCTGCTGATCCTCGCCGACGACCTGGGCATGACGGACATCGGCGCCTATGGCTCCGAGATCTCGACGCCCAACCTGGACCGCCTCGCCGGCGGCGGCGTGCGCATGCGGAACTTCTACGCCTCGCCCTTCTGCTCGCCGACCCGGGCGATGCTGATGAGCGGCTCGGACAACCACCTGGTGGGCTTCGGCGACATGGCCGAGCTGATGACCGCGGAACAGCGCGGCAAGCCCGGCTACGAGGGCTACCTGAACGAGCGCGTGGTGCCGATCCCACAGGTGCTGAAGGACGCCGGCTACCGCACCGTCATGGCCGGCAAGTGGCACCTGGGCAACGCCGAGAACCAGAGCCCCGCCGCCCGCGGCTTCGACCGGTCCTATGCCATGACCATGGGCGGCGCGAGCCACTTCGGCGACCAGACGGGCATCGTGGCCATGGACGCGAGCAAGCCGCCGAAGGCCATCTACCGGGAGAACGGCAAGTCCATCGACATCCCCCGCGACGGCTTCTTCTCGTCGGTGGCCTTCACCGACAAGCTGATCGGCTACCTGGACGAGACCGAGGCCACGGGCAAGCCCTTCTTCGCCTACCTGGCCTTCACGGCGCCCCACTGGCCGCTGCACGCCCCCGACGAGGACATCCGCAAGTACGAGGGCCGCTACGACGCCGGCTACGACCGCCTGCGCGAGGAGCGGGCCGAGCGCCTGCGCCGCCTGGGCCTGCTGGCCCCGGGCACGCCGATCTACGAAGGCCACCGCCACTGGCCCCGGTGGGAGACCCTGACGGCGGAGCAGAAGCGGGCCGAGTCGAAGCGGATGGCCGTCTATGCCGCCATGGTGGACAACATGGACCGGCAGATCGGACGCGTGCTGAGGCACCTGGAGAGCAAGGGCCAGCTCGACAACACGGTGATCTTCTTCCTCTCCGACAACGGCGCCGACGGCAACTCGGTCTACGACGTGGGCGAGACGCGCACCTGGATCCACCGGGACATGGACAACAGCATCGAGAACACCGGCCGCCCGGGCTCCTTCGTGGAGTACGGACCCGGCTGGGCCCAGGTGGGCATGACGCCGCTGCACCTGTACAAGGCCTTCATGTACGAGGGCGGCATCTCGGTGCCGGCCATCGCCTGGGGACCCCGGGCCGGCCTGGCCTCGGGCGAGCGCGGCGCCCCGGCCCACGTGAGCGACCTGGCCCCGACGATCTACGAACTGGCCGGCGCGCGCCACCCGGGCACCGAGTACCAGGGCAGGACCGTCCTGCCCGTGCGCGGCAAGTCGCTGCTGTCCTACCTGCGCGGCCAGTCCCCGTCCGTGCGCGGACCGGACGAGTACCTGGCCTGGGAACTGGGCGGCCGCAAGGCCCTGCGCAAGGGGGACTGGAAGATCGTCTTCGCCAACGCGCCCTGGGGCGCCGGCCGCTGGGAGCTTTACAACCTGGCCGAGGACAGGACCGAGAGCCGCGACCTGGCAGCCGCCCGCCCGGACAAGCTGGCGGAACTCCTCGCCACCTGGCAGCAGTACGTGGCCGAGACCGGTGTCCTGGAGATCGACAAGCTCGCCGAGCGGCCCGGCTACAGCAATGCCGGCAAGTACTACGAGGACCTGGCCAAGGAGGCCGTCCTGCCGCCCCGGCAGAAGCAGGCGGCCCGCTGAGCGCCGGAGCGGGCAACGCGGCGGCGGGTCCGCGCCCGCCGCCCGCTTCCCGGACCGGGACGGCGAATCCCGTCGCGGAGGCGCCAGGGAACGGGGAGGTCGCCACCCCATGGCCGCGCGCAACGTGATTCGACCTCCCGGCCGGTGCGTTGGCCCGGCGTCGCCGGTTCCGGGGCAACCGCCCTGTCCGCGACATCCTCTGCATCCCCTGCGTTGAAAGGGTCCCGGTCCAGTCCCCGCCATGCGCGCCGCCATCCTCCTCCCCCTCCTCGCCCTCTGCGCCCTGGAGGCTCTCGCCGCCGCCCCGCGCGGCGCCCGGGATCCCGCCTACGTCAGCGATGCCGAATGCGCCCGCTGCCACCGGGAGGCGGCCCAAGCCTGGCGCGACTCCCACCACGCCCGGTCCATGCAGGAGGCCACGCCGGCCACCGTGCGCGGCGACTTCGCCGGCCTGGCGCTGCGCGAGGGCGCCGACACGGTGCGCCTCTTCCGGCGCGGCAAGGGTTTCTACGCCCGGGCCCGCGATGCCGGTGGGCGGATGCGCGACCACCGGGTCCGCTACACCTTCGGCGTCGAGCCCCTGCAGCAATACCTGGTCGACGCCCCGGGCGGCCGGCTGCAGGCCCTGACCGCGGCCTGGGACACGGGCCGCCGGCGCTGGTTCAGCCTCGACGCGACCGGGGCCGTTCCCGGCGACGCCCTGCACTGGAGCGGGCGCTACCGCAACTGGAACCTGATGTGCGCCGAATGCCACTCGACGGGAGTGCGCAAGGGCTACGACCCGGCGAAGGACCGCTACCGCAGCACCTGGACCGCCATCAACGTGGGCTGCCAGGCCTGCCACGGTCCGGGCCGGGCCCATGCGGCGGCGGCCCGCCGCGGCCGCCCCACTCCCATGCCCGTGGACTACTCCGGCGGAGACCCGGACCGGCAGATCGACCAGTGCGCCCGCTGCCACTCGGTGCGCAGCCGGCTCACGGACCGCGACGACCCGGCCGCGCCCTTCCTCGACCGCTACCGGCCGGAGACCCTGCGCCCCGGCCTCTACCACGCCGACGGGCAGCAGGACGGGGAAGTGTTCGAGGTGGGGTCCTTCCGCCAGTCCCGGATGCATCAGGCGGGCGTGCGCTGCACGGACTGCCACGACCCGCACGGGGGCAAGCTGCGGCGGCCCGGTGACGCCACCTGCACCGCCTGCCACGCCACCGTCGGCGACCCGCGCTTCCCGACCGCCGCGGGACGCCCCTACGACGGGCCCGAGCACCATTTCCACGCCCCCGGCGGCCCCGGCAGCCGCTGCGTGGATTGCCACATGCCGAGCCGTGACTACATGGTCGTGCACCCCCGCCGCGACCATGCCATCCGGATTCCCCGGCCCGACCTGGCGGCGCGGACCGGGACCCCGGATGCCTGCGCCGCCTGCCACGCGGACCGGGGCAGCGCCTGGGCGGCGGACTTCCTGGCGGCCCGCCGGCGGGCGGCGGGCGAACCGCCGCCCGGCCGCCACCACGGGGAGGCCTTCGCCGCCGCACGGCTGGGCGGGCGGGGGGCCGCGCCGCCGCTGGCCGCCCTCGCCCGGGACCGGGCCGTGCCGGCCATCCTGCGGGCCACCGCCGCCGAGACCCTGGGGCAGATGGGCGCCGCCGTCCCCGACGCCGCGCTGGCCGATCCCGACGGCGAGGTCCGCGCCGCGGCCGCCGGGAATGCGTCGCCGGTCCGCCAGGGCGCCCTGCTCGCGGCGCTGCTGGGCGACCCCCTGCGCGCCGTGCGCATCGCCGCCGCGCGCAGCCTCGCGGCCGCACCCGGCGCGCTGCCGCAGGCCAGCCGGAATGCCTACGCCCGCGCCCTGGACGAATACCGGGCGGCCCAGGGCGCCATGGCCGACGCGCCCGCGGCCCGCCTGAGCCTGGGCCTGCTGGAGGAGGACCTGGGGCGCCCCGCCGGCGCCGAAGCGCACTATCGGGCCGCCCTGGGCATGGACCGCCACCTGGTCCCGGCACGCCTCGCCCTGGGCGAACGGCTGGCGGCGCGCGGCGCCCTGGACGAGGCCGAGGCGCTGCTGCGGGAGGGATTGTCCCTGGGGGCGGACGAAGACGGCCTTCGCCAGGCCCTGGCGGCCCTCCGGACCGGGCGGCTGCACGGGCCGACATCGCCGGACCGGTAGCGCAGACCGGCCCGCCCCATCGCGCCGGGGACCGCCCTCCTGCGGGGCCGAGGCGATCGGCTTTCGCAGGAGCGGCGCCCTCGCCGCGATGCAGCCTTGACCGCCGCTATCGCGCCGGGGACGGCGCTCCCTCGGTCCATGCCATCCGGCTTTTGTGGGAGCGGCGCCCTCGCCGCGATGCAGCCTGATCCGCCGGAATCGCCCCGCAGGCAGCGCGCCTGCAGGGTCATGAGCCGGTACCCGCATGCAGCTTCGCCGCCGGGCCGCCCCAAGGCGAAGCGGCACGCGGCGGAGCCGCTACCCGCGCCGCGCCCGGACACCGCTCCCCGTAACAATTGAGCGAAGCGATCTGTCGAGTTCCCTCGCCCCCGGGGCGGGGTCAGGGGGTGGGGGGACCACTCCGCGCCACCGCCACCGCCCCGATGGCCTTTCCATCGGCGCCGGTGACCACCGCGAAGCTCATCTCCACCAGGCACTTTCCGCCGTCCGCCCGCAGGGCCTTCGTCGGCGTGGGGCGGCCGTCCAGGCGGCCCCGTCCCGCGGCCATGGCGGCCCGGTATCCCTTCCAGTGGGGCTCGCGCAGCCGCTCCGGTATGACGATGTCGAGGGACCGGCCCACCGCCGCGTCCCGGGCAAACCCGAAGAGCCTTTCCGCCGCCCGGTTCCATTCCCGGACGATGCCCTCCGCATCGGCGAAGATCATCGCATCGGCCATCTGGTCGAGGATCCGGCCGGCCAGGGCCTGGTCGATCGCGTCATCGCCCATCGGCGCCACCTCCCTGCGGCTGTCCTTCCTCGCGCTCCTGCGCATCCGCCGGCTCCGCGTCGGCCAATCCCAGGAAGCGTTCCGCGGCCGGGAACAGTTCCCGCTCCTCGAACCGCACGTGCTCGATCAGCAGTTTCGCGAAAGCCTCCGGGGCACCCTCCCGGCGGATGCCCTCCGGCGACGCCAGGGCGCGCAGCCGGGCATGCTCGGCGAGGGTGCGGCTCACCAGGTCGATGTGCTTCGAGTGGCGCAATCCGTCCAGGATGCTTTCCTCCTCCGCCTGGAAATGGGGCTCCAGGTCGCGCTGGAACATGACCGGGATGCGGCCGGTCAGGTCCTCCGCTTCCCCGGGGCCGGCCCGCAACAGTTTCCAGGCGAAGACCAGGGCGCGGTGGTGCTCCCGGGACAAGGGCGCCAGGGCCGCGCTGCGCTTCATGGCAGCCAGAACTTGGCGGCTTCGGAGACGGCGACCTTCGGGTCGTCCTCCGCCGTGATGCGGAAGACGATGGGCACCGAACCCCGCCGGCCCCCTTCCGGCGTCGCCCGCACCGAGGCGGTCAGGCTGCTCGCTGCCCCGCCCGGCGCCATGACTTTCGCCTTGTCCGCCAGGTGGATGCCGGGCAGGCCCTCAACCTCGATGCGGAAGCTGCGCGCCCGTTCGCTGATGTTCATCACCTGCAGCCGGTAGACGTTCTCGATGGCGCCGTCCTCGGCCTCCCGGGCCAGCACGCCACGGTCGCGGATCACGTCCACCCGCAGGGGAATCCGGGTGGCCAGCGACCACGCCACCGAGCCCAGGATGGCGGCGAAGATGGCCGCGTAGGCCAGCACCCGGGGCCGCAGGGCCCGGCGCAGGATGTCCGCGGGCCCCATGCGCAGGGCCACGGCGTTCTCGGTGGAATAGCGGATCAGCCCGCGGGGGTAGTCCAGCTTGCCCATGACCTGGTCGCAGGCGTCGATGCAGGCCGCGCAGCCGATGCATTCGTTCTGCAGGCCGTTGCGGATGTCGATCCCGGTCGGGCAGACCTGGACGCAGATGCCGCAATCCACGCAGTCGCCGAGCGCCATGGCCTTGCGGTCGGCGGCGCGGGCGCGCCCGCCCCTGGGCTCGCCGCGGGCCGTGTCGTAGGCGATGATCAGCGAATCCGGGTCCAGCATCACGAACTGGAAGCGGGCGTAGGGGCAGATCTGCCGGCACATCTGCTCGCGCAGGAAGCCCGCGTTGCCGTAGGTGGCGAAGCCGTAGAACAGCACCCAGAAGGCGGACCAGTGGCCGGCCGAGAAGTTGGCCAGTTCCGCGACGAGTTCCCGGATCGGGACGAAGTAGCCCACGAAGGTGATGCCGGTCCACAGGGCGAACAGGCCCCAGGCGCCGTGCTTGGCGCCCTTCACCAGGGCCTTCTTCGCGGACCAGGGCGCCGCGTCGAGCTTGATGCGGGCGGAGCGGTCGCCCTCGATCCATTTCTCGATCGCCAGGAAGATTTCCGTATAGACGGTCTGGGGGCAGGCGTAGCCGCACCACAGCCGCCCCGCCACCGCGGTGAACACGAACAGGGCCAGGGCGCAGAGGACCAGCAGCGCGACCAGGTAAATGGTGTCCTGGGGCCAGAGGACCAGGTCGAAGAGATAGAACTTGCGGGCATCGATGTCGAACAGGATGGCCTGCCGCCCGTCCCAGGGAATCCAGCAAAGGCCGTAGAAGACCGCCTGGGTGAGCCAGACGAAAACCCAGCGCCAGGTCGTGAAACGGCCCTTGACGGAGCGGGGATAGACCTTGGCCTCGGGATCGGCGAAGGCCTGGATGGGGATGACCCGGGGCTGGGATTGGGGCTTGGGCTGCTGCACGGGAAGGGGGCCCTCGAAGGCGCGGGGCGGACGGGTAAGCCCCGTTAACATATATTGTTGATATATCTAATGATACCGGCGCCTCCCCCTATAATCAATCTTCCCCGTACATCTTTACGATTCCCCATGCGCCTGAGCACCTTTACGGATTACAGCCTGCGGGTCCTGATCTACCTCGGCCTCCAGGGCGAGCGCCTGTCCACCATCGCGGAAATCGCCGAGCGGTTCGGCATCTCCCAGGCGCACCTGATGAAGGTGGTGCACGGGCTCGCCAGGAGCGGTTACGTGAGGACCGTCCGGGGCAAGGGGGGCGGCATGGAACTGGCCCTGGCGCCCCGGGACATCCGCCTGGGGCAGGTCATCCGCTCCACCGAGGCCGACTTCGACCTGGTCGAATGCTTCGACGACACGTCGGCCTGCCGCATCCAGTCCGCCTGCGCCCTGAAGGCCATCCTGGAGGAAGGCCTGGAGGCCATGTTCGAGACCTTCGACCGATACACCCTGGAAGACCTCCTCAAGAAGCCGAAGGCGCTCCTGCGCGCCATCACGGTTCGCGCCGCCTGAAGGCACCGGGCGCCTCGGCGCCCGTCGGCCGCGCCATCGATCGACGACGCGCACCGGCGGCCAGAGCCACGACAAGGCCGGATGCCGGGCCTCGGGGCCCCGGATCCCGATCCATGCCGAGATCCGCCGCAGGTAACACCGGAACGCCGGCGGCGCGGCCTCAGGCGCGAAGGGAATGAACCGGCAGGGGCCGGCCCGGCAGGCTGCCAAGGGTGTGCCCCGGACAACGCGGCGTCGGCGCAGACGACCCGAACAGGCCACCGGCGCGTCAGGAAATCCGGAACGGCAGAATGGGAAGCGGCCCCCACGATCCCGATCGCATGGGTGCGGTGGCGCGCCATGGGGCTGCCTGGAATGCCCGAACGCCCCCTTGCCGGGGTATCGGCGGCGCCGCTTCGCTGCAGGGCACCATCCGCCCCAAGACCATTTCATAGTCATGGGCAATAACGCGACTTCATTTGACGAGGGTCAATTCCCACATCACGCTCCGGCGCAGAATAGCAATTCTCATATCATGCCGGCCGGCAGGCAGGGGGGACCCGATGCTCGGTTTCGACTTGGGCAAGTACCGGACGATGGTCGTCTCGATTGCCCTTTTCCTGGTTCTGGACCTCGGCGTGCTGATCCTGAACTTCGTGATCTCCAGCGAGATCGACAAGGACGCCGTCAATATCAACCTCGCCGGCCGCCAGCGCATGCTCTCGCAACGCATGGCCAAGACGGCATTGCAGATCGAGGCGCGGAACGCCCAGGGACAGCCCTCGGAAAAGGAGGCGAAGGAACTGGCCCAGGCCCACGCCACCTTCGACGGCACGCTGAACGCCTTCATCGCCGGCGGCAACACCCTGAGCGGCGCCGGCAAGGACATCCACGTCGAACGCATCGATGACGCCCATGCGCAGGCCATCCTCGCCGAGGCGAAGGGCCTGTGGACGCCCTTCAGCACTGCCGTTCGCGGCCTCGGCGACAAGGGTGCGCCGTCCCCCGAGGCTGCGGCGGGGATCGCGCGCCAGGCCGAGGCCGTGAATCTGAGCCTCCTCAAGCTGATGAACGACCTCACCACGCGCTGCGAACAGTTGTCGTCGGACAAGGCCACCACGCTGCGCATGGTCCAGGTAAGCGGCATCACGCTGGCGACCATCAACTTCCTGATCATCCTGTTCCACTTCCTGCGCCACCTGCGCGAAAGCGACCGGCTGGTGGAAAAAGCCAGGCGGGAGACGGACAACATCCTGCAGACCACCCAGGAAGGCCTCTTCCTGCTCGACGACAAGTTCGCGATGGGTACCCAGCACTCGAAGGCCCTGGCCGGCATCATCGGCACCGACCGGATCGCGGAGCAGGACTTCCTTGCCATCCTGCGGCCGATGGTGACCCAGAAGACCCTCGACACGGCAAAGGAATACATCGAGTTGCTGTTCCAGCCCGAGATCAAGGAAAAGCTGGTCGCCAGCCTCAACCCCTTGAATCACGTGGAAATCCACCAGGCCCAGGGCGCCGGCGAGATGAGTACGCGGTATCTGCAGTTCGGTTTCAACCGGGTGCGCGAGGAAGGCCGCATCACCCACCTCCTGGTGACGGCGAACGACATCACGCGCCGCGTCAAGCTGGAACAGGAGTTGAAGGCGACGGAGGAGCGCGCCAAGGGACAGATGGGCATGCTGGTGGAGATCCTGCAGGTCGATCCCTCGGACATGCACCGCTTCCTGCGCGCGGCGAACGAAGGCCTGGGGCACATCAACAACCACCTCATGGAACAAGGCGGCGGCAAGGCGGAACAGAAGATCAACGCCATCTACCGGATCACCCATCGCCTCAAGGGCGATGCCGGCGCACTGGGGTTGTCGATGCTCGCCACGCCCTTCCACGAACTGGAGGAGGTGCTCGATGGCCTGCGCGGCCGGCCGAACGTGACCGGCGAGGAGTTCCTGCCCATCACGGTGCACCTCAAGGCCTTGTTCGAGCAGCTCGAGACGGTCGGCAGCGCGGTCACCCGCATCGCCCAGATGCGCGGCGTGGTCACCGTCGAGCCGCCGCGGCCCCAGATCGACCCCGCCGAGGCCGTGCCGCGCGTGGTGAGCCAGTGGCAGGCCTTCACGCGTCAGATCGCCGACCGCCAGCAGCGCCAAGTCCAGTTGAGCTACAGCGGCATCGACCTGCAGAAACTGGCCCCGGTGCTGCAGGAAAGCATCAACAGCATGGTCACCCAGTTCGTGCGCAACGCCGTGGTTCATGGCATCGAACCGCCCGCCGAGCGCCGCGCCCGCGGCAAGCCGGAATCCGGCCGCATCGCGGTCTATGTGTCGCAGCGCGAAGACGGCGGCGCGGACCTCAGTTTCCGCGACGACGGTAAGGGGCTTTCGATCGCCAAGCTGCGCGAGGCCGCGGTACGGGCGGGCAAGCTGACCGCGGAAGAGGCGGCGACACTGGACCATCGCCGCATCGTGGCCCTGATCTTCGAACCGGGCGTATCGACCCGGGAAGCGGTCGATGAGGATGCCGGCCGCGGCGCCGGCCTGGACGCGGTGAAGGACATGATTGCGCGCCTCGGCGGCACGGTACGCATCGGCAGCACGCCAGGCGAGTATTGCCATTTCCGCATCAGCCTGCCGGCGCAGCCGGAGCAGCTTGCGGCCGCCGCCTGAACCAACGGACATCGACCATGACCGCCAGAAAACTGCTCATCGCCGACGACTCGAACATCGTGCGCAGCAAGATCGCCCGCGCCCTGGGTCAGCACGGCCTGCACATCGTCGGCCTCGCCGCCAACGGGCGCGAGGCCCTCGAGCTGTTCAAGGCGACCCGGCCCGACGTATTGACCATGGACCTGACCATGCCGGAAATGGACGGCATCGAATGCATTCGCGCGATCCGGGCGCTCGACGCGAAGGTGCGCATCCTGGTCGTCTCGGCGCTGTCGGACAAGGGAACCGCGATCCAGGCCCTGAAGCAGGGCGCGCAGGGCTTCCTCGACAAACCCTTCACCGAGGCCGAGCTTTCCGATGCCATCGGCGAACTGCTGGAGGAAACGGGAAATGGATGAGACGCAACTCAAGGTCTTCGTCGGCATCGTCCAGCGCTATTTCGAGAAGATCACCGGCAAGGCCGCCGAGGTCGGCACGCCTTTCCTGGGCCAACCGAAGGAGCTGCCGATCCACGACTTCACCGGCGTGATCGGCATCTCGGGCAGCCAACGCGGTTGCGTGTATTTCAGCGCGCCGGCGCAGATGCTGAAGGAATTGCTGCTGCGCGCGGGGGAAACGGACCTGTCAGAGGACAACTTCGCCGACCTGACGGGCGAGATTGCCAACACCATCTCGGGTAACGCCCGCCGCGAGTTCGGCAGCGAGTTCCTGATCTCCGTGCCGGTCGTGGTGCGCGGAAGCGGGCAACACATCACCGTGCCGAAGGATGTCAGGGCCTACGTGATCCCGCTGCGCTGGCACAAGATCGCCGCCTCCCTGGTGGTCAGCGTCGCCAAGGCCTGACGCGGCCCCGGCGCGTGCGGCGCGTCGCGACGTGATCCGGGTACCGGGTCACGAGCGGGGAGAAGAACCGGCTTCGCCCCTGGCCGGCCCCGGAGCCCGGGGCCGGAGGTTCGGGGCCGCATGAGTTTCGGTCCCTCCGGGTCAGGCCGTGGTCCGGTACCGGGCGGGACAAAGCACGGATCTTGCAAGCGGTTCCTTTCGGAACACCTTCCCAACCCACGAACCGCCGGAACGCCAGCGCACTCCGGTCCGCTCGGAACAACGCCCATGACCTTCCCGACTTCAGTTTCGTTCGGCATCCTGCTCCTGTGCTGTGTCACCGCCGCCCGCGCCGACCTGGAACCCCTGCTCGCCCGGGTCGCGGCCGCCTATGGTGGCGGCCCCACGCCGGCCGCCCTGCTGGAGAAGGGGACGACCACCTCGCTTCGGCGCGGCGCCGGACCGGTGGAGCGCCTGTGGGCCGGCGACGCGGATGGGGACCGGTTCCGCATCGTGATCGCCTATCCGGGCGGAACGGAGAAGCGGACGCTGCTGGGAGCCCGGGCCTGGCAGCAGGACCGCCCGGCCACCGCCGCCTTCCGTGGCGCCGTGGTGCTGCAGGCGGCGCGCATGGCGCTGCCCTGGCGCCTCCGGGACGCCGGCCGTGCCCTGTCGGACCAGGGCACGGCGCCCGGGCCCGACGGCCGGCCCCGGCGCATCGTCGCGTGGTCCCCGGAACCGGGGGTCGCGCTGACCGCCGAGATCGACCCGGAGTCGGGCCGCATCCTCCGCTCGGTGGGCCGGCTCGGCGAGGGCGACACCCGGATGGAATTCGCCACCGAGTATTCCGAGTTCATGGCCGGAACCCCGCACGGTTACGCTGCGCGGGAGCGGCACTTCGCGATGGGCCAGTACATCGGCGAAACGCACCTCACGGAGGTGTCCGTGCCGGCCGCCCCCGGGGACGGGCTGTTCACGCCCTGACCGCGGCCCCGGCGGGGACGGCGCGGGGTCAGCGGGCCGCCGCTCCCGTCCGGGCAGCCATCCTGGGCGGCAGCGGATGGAAGGCCCGGGCCACGTAGTCGACGATGGCGTCGATCTCGGCGGGTTTCAGCACGTCCCGCCAGGCCGGCATGGAGGTGTCCGGCAGGCCCTCGGCAATGGTCCGGGCCAGCCGCTCCCGGGTCATGCCGACCATGAAGCCCGCGTCCCGCAGGTCGCGCGGATGCGGTTCCAGGAAGGCCCCGATCCAGTTCCGGCCGCTGCCGTCGGCGCCGTGGCAGAAGGCGCAGTTGGCCTGGAAGAGCCGCTCGCCGCGCTTCTCGGCCGCCGAGAGGCCGCGCAGGCGGGGCACCACGTCGTGCCTGGCGTAGGGGCTGGCGCCCGCCAGGGCGTCGACGCCGGGCGGGGGATTGGCGAGGGAGAAGCCGTTGCGCGGGTAGGACAGCGGCCGCGCGTCCCAGGCGACGCCATCGTCGCCGGGCGCACCCCGGTCGTGGCAGCTCACGCAGGCGGAGAGATAGAGCCGCTTGCCCTCGGCCTGGGACGGGTCCAGGGATTCCCATTCCCGGGAAAGCGGAATCTCGCCGGTTGCAAAGGGATAGGCGGCCCGGTAGCGCTCGTGGCCCGGCCAGCCGTTCTCGGGGGTGTGGTAGCGCGTATTGACTGCCTTGTCGCGGACGAAGGCCTCGTGGACAAAGCGGGCCACGTCCTCGATCTCCCGGGCGCTGATGACCCGGGCGAAGGACTTCATGGCCGTGCCCGGCCGGCCCTGGCGCAGGGTCTCCCGGATGTGCGCGGGCGTGAGGCGGGCCGGATCGGCCCGGGTGAAGTCGGTGGGCGGTGGGCTGACGAAGGTGGCCGCCAGGGTCTTGGCGTCGCCGGAGTAGCCGTGGCAGTAGTAGCAGCGGAAGTTGTAGACCGCGCGGCCGGCCGCCAGGGGGTCCGGGGGGGCTGCATGGACTGCGCCGGCGACCGCCAGGGCGCCCAGCCAGGCGGCGGCCGGCGGGCGCCGGCGGCGGGCCGCCACGGTCAGCCCCGGCCGGACCGGATGTAGCGGCGGAACACGAACTCGGAGACGTCGGCGATCTCCTGGTCGGTGAGGACCTTGCTCCAGGCCGGCATCTCGGTGCCCAGCTTGCCCATGGCGGTGGCGGCATAGATGACGGGACGGTTGAACGTGCTGCGCGACTTGAGTTCGACGAAGTTGCGCGGCTTCGGATTGATGAAGTAGGCCCGCGGCCCCTTGCCGTCGCCCTTGGCGCCGTGGCAGGTGGCGCAGTTGGCCATGTAGAAGCGCTCGCCGCGGGCGGCGTCCCCCTTCAGGCCGTTGGGCATCGGCAGGCTCATGTCGGACCGGGCGACGGCCGGGGCCGGATCGCTCTGCTTGCCGCCGTGGGCCTTGACGCCGGAGATGCTGGTCTCGGGAACCATCAGGGCGGCGCGCACGTAATCCACGATGGCCTCGATGTCGGCGGGCGGGAGCCGTTCGGCGAAGCCGGCCATGGCCGTGCCGGGACGTCCCCGGGTCACCGATTCGACCATCCGCTCGCGGGACAGCTCGGCGCGGGACTGGGGCGAGGACAGGTCGCGGGGCGGGGTCGGGCCGCCCACCGGGTGGTTGGAACCCTGGCCCCGCTCGCCATGGCATGCGACGCAGTTGTGGGCGTACAGGGAACGTCCCTTCTGCAGGCGCGGGTCGAGGGCGACGATCATGAAGGTGTCGCGGATGTAATCGACGACGGCCTCGATCTCCTTCTCGTTCAGCTGGGTCTGCCATCCCACCATGGCCGTGCCGGCCTTGCCGTGGGCCACGATGGTGATCATGGCCTCGCGGCCCAGGTTCGCGGCGGTGCTGAAATCCCGGGGCGGCGGGTTCAGGCTGGCCCGCGCCCGGCTGCGCCCGTCGCCCCGGTCGCCGTGGCAGACCGAGCAGTAGTTGTGGTACAGGACGTCGGGCTTGATCTGGCCGCCCTTCAGGGGCCGCTCCCCAGCCAGGGCCGCGGCCCCCCCGGCAAGGATGCCCAGGGTCAGGATCAGTCCGGTCAGCGAAAGGCGGGGCATGGGGCAGGTCTCCGTGGCGCGAAAGGGAATGGCCGGACCAGAGGCAATTTCCGTTCCCGGCCCTGGGAAAGCCCGTTGGCCGGACCCGGAGTGGTGGCATATGGATTGCTTCCTTCCCACGGGTCGGACCGCGACGGAACCCCCGAAGGACTGGGCATGGTGTGGAACGCGGCATTTGAGTTTCCCGCATGGAGGCGCTGGGCGATGGCCGTCCTGGGCATGCTGCTGCTCGCCGGCCTCCCGCTGCTCGGCCTCGCCCCGGCATGG
Organism: Rhodocyclaceae bacterium; assembly: GCA_016791145.1. Lineage (GTDB taxonomy): Bacteria > Pseudomonadota > Gammaproteobacteria > Burkholderiales > Rhodocyclaceae > JAEUNJ01. The sequence continues at coordinate 41,123 of JAEUNJ010000217.1, forward strand.
ACCGCCGCCAGCGGCGGGTCGGACCTGGGCCGGGAAACCTACGTGCAGACCTGCGCCCTGTGCCATGCGAAAGGCACGGCCAACGCCCCGCGCCTGGGAAACCGGGAGGAGTGGCAGGCCCGCATTGCCCGCGGCCGGCCGGAACTGCTCCGGTCGGTGCTGAAGGGCAAGGGCGCCATGCCTCCCAAGGGCGGGAATGCCTCCCTGTCCGACCGGCAGGCCGCCGCCGCCCTGGATTACCTGCTGTCCCAGTTCGAGGAAGCCCATCGATGAACCGAGCTCCCTGTGTTGTCGCCACCACGTCCCTTTCCGTGGGCAACGACAACATCCCTTTGCCGTGGCCGCCCTCCCGGGGCCACGGCGCCTTTCTTTCACCGACAGCATCGTCCCCAAGACCATGGCGCCGCCGATCCGAGGCCCGGGAAGCGTGGCCCGCGCCGCCCTCCTGGGCACTGCATTCCTGCTTTTCGCCCTCCCCGCGCCGGCCGACATGCGGATGACGCGCCACAGCCTGGCCAGCCGACAGGGCGGCGCGCTCCCGGCGGACGAACGGGAGGTCTGCATCTTCTGCCACACGCCGCAGGTCACCGGGTCGAGGCCCGGCGCGCCGCGCTGGCAGGAATCCCTGGGGACGGACTTCGCCTTCACCCTCTACGACGACATCGGACGGCTCGGCTTCGACCGGACCACGGTGGGTTCCCAGTCCGTCGCCTGCCTCTCCTGCCATGACGCCAACCAGGCCCGCGAGGTGGGCCGCACCTCGGCCGACCATCCCTTCGGCATCCCCTACCGGGGCGCCCGGAAGTCCGCCTTCCAGCCGCCCCGGGAGGGACCCGAGCGCCCCGGGGACAGCCGCCACGTGCATGCGCGCCGGCTGGTCGCCGTGGACGACTTCCGCGACGCGAGCCAGGGCACCATCGAGAACCGCCGCTTCTGGTGGGTTTCCGCCTCCGGCGTCACCGCGCGGCGCACCCGCCAGGACCTGCCCCTGTACGGCCGGCGCGACGCCGAGACCGGCGAGGAGACGCCGCACATCGAATGCGGCAGCTGCCACGACCCCCACTCCCCGAACGGCCAGTTCCTGCGCGTCGCCGCCGGCGCGGGCGCCCTCTGCCTCACCTGCCACTCGAAATGACATCGGAGATGCCCGCATGACGCCCACAGCGCCCTTCCACCGGTCCCGCCCGGGCCCCGCCCGCGCGACTCTGGCCCGCCTGGCCGTCCTTCTCGCCGCGGCCCTCCTCGCCGGCTGCGTCGCCGTCGGCGACCGGCCCGCGGATGCCGGGCGCAGGAGCGCCCAGGCCCTGGTGTTTCCGCCGCCACCGGACGAACCGCGCTTCGTGTATGAGCGCAGCATCCGCGGCAGCGCCGACGTGATCCCGGACAGCGAGGAGTCGGCGCTGCGCCGGGCCCTGACCGGCGAGGGGCGCACCAGCGAGGGCCTGGGCAAGCCCTACGCCCTGGCCGTGCAGAAGGGGCGCATCTTCGTGTCCGATTCCGCCGAGCGCTTCGTGAAGGTGTTCGACGTGCCGGAGGGCCGCTATTTCAAGATCGGCGACGAGGACGGCGACGGCCAGCTGGTGAAGCCCCTCGGGCTGGACGTGGATGACCGCGGCAACCTCTACGTGGCCGACGGCACCCAGAAGCTGATCGTCGTCTTCGACCGGGACGGCAAGTTCCAGCGCCGCATCGGCGGCCCCAAGTTCTTCGACCGCCTGTCCAGCGTCACCGTGGACCCCAAGGGCGACCGGATCTATGTGGTCGACATCGGCGGCGTGACCTCCGACCTGCACCGGGTGCGCGTCTTCGACGCGCGCTCCGGCGAGCACGTGCGGGACATCGGCAAGCGGGGCAGCGGGCCCGGCGAGTTCAACCTGCCGCGGGACGTGGCGGTGGGCCGGAACGGGCAGCTCTACGTGGTGGACGGCGGCAACTTCCGGGTCCAGATCTTCGACCGGGACGGGCGCTACCAGCAGAGTTTCGGGTCGGTGGGCAAGCAACTGGGCAGTTTCGCCCGCCCCAAGGAGGCGGCCACCGACCGGGAGGGGAACGTCTATGTGGCCGACGCGGCCTTCGGGAACTTCCAGATCTTCACGCCGGAAGGCGAACTCCTGATGTTCGTCGGCGACCGGGGGGAGCAGGACGTGCCGGGCCGCTACATGCTGCCGTCGGGGATCGCCGTGGACGAGGATGGCCGCATCTACTTCGTAGACCAGTGGTTCCGCCGCATCGACGTCTTCCGCCCCTATCCCATGAAGGCGGAGGACGGCTACCTGGGACGGCGCCCCGGACCCAGGACGGCCAGGAAGTAGGTCTTTTCCCGCCGGCGGGAAGCCCTTCTTCCCTGGGTCGGGAATCACCGAGGGACTCCGGGATGCCGGCCCTTCCCATTCTCCGGAAAATCGCGCCGCGCCGGCCCGACGGAGCCGCCAGGTCCCTCGCCGGCCGCGTGGCACGCCTCGTGCATACACTACTGCGCATAATCTCAGGGGAGAGGTCCCAGGACACCCGCATGACGGCCCGGCGACCCGATACGATGAATACCTCCGCGCACACCCGCCGGCGCTCCGCCCGCCTCCTGTTGTCGGGGTGCGCCGGGTTCGCCGCGGGCATGGCGCTGCTTTCCGGCTGCGGCGTCCAGGCGCCACGCGGCGGCGAGAAGGAGGCACGCATCCAGCGGATCTGGCCGGAGCCCCCCAACCCCCCGCGCTACGTCTATGAGACGGCCCTGCGCTCCCTGGCCGACATCAAGCCGGAAACCGACCAGGAACGCCTGCAGCGGCAGTTGACCGGCCGCGGCGCCATCCCCTCGGACCCCGTGTTCCGCAAGCCGGCTGCCGTCGCGGCCCGCAAGGGGCGGATCTACGTGGCGGACCCGCCCACGTCCGCCGTGGTCGTCTTCGACGTGCCCCGCCGCAGCATCTTCCGCATGGGGGTGCGGGAACCCAACCAGGTCCAGAAACCCGTGTCGCTGGCCATCGACGACCGGGACCGGGTCTACGTTCTGGATGGCCAGGCCCGCCGGGTGCTGGTCTTCGACGCCCTGGGCCTCTTCCAGTTCGCCGTGGGGGACCCCAGGGCCCTGCGCCAGCCGGCGGGCGTTGCGGTGAGCCCGGACGGCTCCAGGATCTACGTGGTGGACCGGGGCGGGGTCGAGGAGGAGGACCATCGGGTCGTCGCCTACGCGCCGGACGGACGCGAGTTGTACCGGCTGGGGCCCCGGGGAAGGAACCCCGGCCAGTTCAACATCCCGCTGGCGGCGAGCGTCGCCCGCGACGGCACCCTCCTCGTCCTGGACGCCGGCAATTTCCGCGTCCAGGCCTTCGACGCCGAGGGTCGCCACCGGCGCAGCTTCGGCGGCGTGGGGACCGAACTGGGCCGCTTCTCCCGTCCGCGCAGCATCGCCGCGGACCAGGACGGGAACGTCTTCGTGGCCGATGCCTCCTTCAACAACGTCCAGATCTTCGATGCCGAGGGCCGCCTGCTCATGTGGATCGGCCGTCCGGAACTGAACGACGGCCCCGGCCAGTTCGGCCTGCTGGCCGGCCTCGCCACCGACGAGACCGGCCGCCTCTACGTCACCGACACCTATCACGGCAAGATCGAGGTCTATCGCCGTGCCGTTCCCGGAGACCTGCAATGAAAGCCCTGCGCAAGCTCGGCGGCCTGCCGCCCCTCCTCCTGGCGATCCTCGCGGCGCTGCTCTGGTTCGGGACGGCCCGGGCCGACACGGACCTGCCGACCAAGTTCTCCGACGTGGGCACCATCGGCAACACCCGCCACAACCTGACCCAGCGCCAGTCCTCCGGCGGCGGCCCCAACGGCTCGAGCATGGACCAGTACCGGAACGACTACCGGGAGATCTGCGTCTATTGCCACACGCCCCACGGCGCCAATGCCGACGTGGCCCTGCCGCTCTGGAACCGCACCATCCGGAACACCACCTACACGGTCTACAGCAGCACCACCCTGACCAATGCCACCGTCACGCAGCCGGGGGCGAACTCGCTCGCCTGCCTCTCCTGCCACGACGGCCAGACGGCGGTGGATTCCATCATCAACATGCCCGGCGCCGGCCGCTACCTCGAAAGCCAGAAGACCAGCCAGAACAACGCCTTCCTGAACACCTGGAACAATACCCGGGGGCCGGACGCGACGGTGCACCTGGGGCTGTCCGGAACCGAATGCCTGGCCTGCCATTCCTCCACGGCGGGCTTCATCGGCGCCGGGGCCACGGACTTCTCGGTGTTCGCCATCGGCACCAACCTGACCAACGACCATCCGATCGGCGTCCTGCTGCCCACCGGCGAGGACTGGAAGGTGCCCACCGGAACCAAGGGCACGACCCGCTTCTTCGACACCAACGGCGACGGCCGCATGGCTTCCAGCGAAGTACGGCTCTATGCCGGCGACCGGGGCCCGGAGGTGGAGTGCGCCTCCTGCCACGATCCCCATGGCGTCCCCAGCGGCGGCGCCGGCTCGCCCTTCATCAAGTCTTTCCTGCGCGTCACCCCGACGGGCAGCACCATCTGCCTGACCTGCCACAGCAAGTAGCCGCGTCCCTCCCGGCATCCGGCAGCGGCGATCCGCGCGGCTTGCCGCCGGGATACCCGATCGCAATACTCGGATTCCCGTTTCCTTTCAATCGCTTGTCCTTCCCGTCGCCGGGAAACCCTTCTTCCCTTCCCCGGGAACGGGAGCCCGACCACGCCGTCGGGAACCTTCCCGAATCCCGGAATTCCGGGGCCTGCCGGCCGATTCCGGCCACCCGCGCGGCATTTCCCGGCATGGCACGCCTCCTGCTAACCATTCACGCGAGGGCGGATGGTCCGCTGTCATCGTCGATAGAGGAAGGGACGAAAACCATGGAAACGATCAAGACGCAAGGAAGCAAGGGGCGAGGCGTCATGCGCTGGTTGACGGCGGCCGCCCTGGTACTGGGTGTCGGATTCTCCGCGGGCGCCTACGCCGGCATCTCCGCCACGAAGCACAATCTCTCCACCAGCGGCACGGGTACCAACCACGTGACGGCCGGCACGGGCGCCGACCAGATCTGCGTCTTCTGCCACACGCCCCACGGTGCGGACACCTCCGCCCCGGTTCCCCTGTGGAACAAGAAGCTCCCGGCCACGACCTACCAGACCTACGACCAGTTGAACACCTCGACGCTGGACGGCAAGGTCCTGTCGGTCGGTTCCGTCTCCCTCGCCTGCCTGTCCTGCCACGACGGCACCCAGGCCATGGACAACCTGATCAACGCCCCGGGCGCCGGCGGCTGGGATCCGGCAGGCGCGCGGCCGGCCGGGTGGACCTGGACCGGCGTCGGAGCCGACGGCCTGATGCCGGCCGGCATCACCAACATCGGGGCCGACCTGCGCAACGACCATCCGATCGGCATCCAGTATTGCGGTGGTGGCCTTTCCGGCACCGGCACGACCCTGAGCGGCTCCTGCAACGACGGCGACTTCATCGGCACGACGGCCGACGGCTCCGGCCGCGTCGTCAAGACCGCCTCCATCAACACCAACCAGGTGTTCTGGGTCGAGGTCAACGGCAGCACCGGCCGGCAGAAGGACGACATCGTCCTCTACACCCGCGATTTCGTGGGTTCCGGCGGCGTGGGCCCCTCCGTCGAGTGCGCCTCCTGCCATGACCCGCACGTGGAATCCAAGGGTTCGGACAACATCGCCTTCATGCGCGTGACGACGGCCGGTTCCCAGATCTGCCTGTCCTGCCACGTGAAGTAAGCCCATCAGCGAGCAGTACCCGCGCGGACCGGATGCCCTGCAACTGGTCCGCGTTTTTTTTGAGCCCACCCCGGGAATCCGCCGCGCGGATTCCACCCCGCGAGGGGCCATCAGAAACCGGGGCCGCCGTTCTTCATCCTGAGAGAGAACAGACCATGCACCTACCCACACGTCGCACCCTCGGAATGGCCGCCGTGCTTGCCACCCTTGGCCTGGCCGGCGTCGCCGTCGCGGCACCCGCCTCCGCCCAGGCCCGGGCCGAGGTCCAGGCGGAGGCCGACCTGTTTGCCCGCGTGAATGGCAAGCCCATCAGCCGCCGCGAGTTCTCCACTGCCTACAGCAATCACGTCCGCCAGCAGTTCTATCACCGGGAGGTGGCCGAGGAGCGCCTGGCCGCGGCCCGCCAGGAGGTGGCCGACCGGCTGATCGACCGGATCCTGCTGCTCGAGGAGGCGGAGCGCCGGGGCGTCGCCGCCGACCAGGCCAAGCTCGACGAGGTGATTTCCGGCTACGAGCGCCGGTATGCCGCGAGCCCCATGTGGCAGCAGAACCGGGAAAGCATGCTGCCCGGCCTGCGCAACCAGTTGGCCGACCAGAACCGCCTCGAACAGCTCGAACGACGGGTCCGGGAGATCGCCGATCCCTCGACGGACGAGGCGAGGGCCTTCTACGAGGCCAATCCAAACCTGTTCACCGAGCCGGAGAAACTCCACCTGCATACCATCCTGCTGAAGGTGGATCCGTCCTCCCCCAAAGCCGTGTGGGACGCGGCGCGGGAGGAGGCGGCGCGCATCGTCGCCCGCCTGCGCGGCGGCGCCGACTTCGCCGAGACGGCCAGGCTCCACTCCAACGACCGCTCGGCCGGCGAGGGCGGCGACATGGGCTACCTGCACCTGGGCATGCTCCCGGAAGCCCTCCAGGCGCGGATCGACCAGCTCCAGACCGGCGCCGTCGGCGATCCCATCGACGTGCTGGAAGGCGTCGGCATCTTCCGCATCGACGAGCGGGTCACGGCCCGCAAGCGCGAGTTCGCCGACGTGGCGGGGCGCGCCCGCGACCTGCTCAAGCGCGAGAAGGCGGAAACGGCCTGGAAGCAGTTCCTGGCCGGACTGCGCCAGACCGCCAGCATCACCGTCTTCGAGCCCGCCTCCAAGTAAGGTTCCGGCCACGTCCCGGCGTGCCGCCCCGCGGGGCGGCACGCTCCGTGCATCTCCCCAGCGGCACGGCCCCCGGGTTCCCGCAGAGGCACCCGGCGCTCCCCCCCAACCATGTCATCGCACGGAGGAAGGCCCGGCCACCGGCCCCGCCGCGGGCACTGGCCCGGCCGTCGAGTGGACAGAGAAGCCCCCGCGGGTCACCGGCGGTCCCCCACCCATGGCAGGGTCCTGGGCGGCTCGCTGCTGGCCGCTGCCACGGTGGCCGGCGCGGCGGCGCCCGAGGGCGGCGCCGGGATGCTCGCGCCGCCGGAAGCCCCGCCCCTCCTGCTGGCCCAGTCCATCACCACCGGCTCCGCCCGCCCGCCACGCATGCCCGATGCATCGCCGTCCGGCGCCCCGGCCGGACGCCGCCCCGCGGTATCCGAGGAACCGCTCCGCCTCGCCCAGGCCGCCGGCGTGACCCCTCGCCCGGCGGACGAACCGGAGCCCCCGGTACAGCCGGCCGACGTGCGGGCGCCGCCCTCCCCGGTGAGCCGGGAGGCCGCGAGAAAGGAACAGGAACTGCCCGATCTGGACGGTTCCACCCTGCGCCTAGCACCCATCCGCTGGGGCGGGAACTCCTCCACGGCGCTCTCCTGGTTCAACGACGGCGAGGGCGGCACGACGCTCAACAACATCCAGTCGACGGTCCTGCGCGCCGCCAGCTACATCTACCAGCCCTGGTTCGCCCAGGTCTCCGGCAACCTGGGCCTGGTGTCCGGTACCACCAAGCGGACCCTGAGCCAGCAGACCGCGCTCGGCGCCGGCGGCAGCGACGGCGGCAGCCGCAACAACACGCTCACCTGGGGCGGCACGCTGAACCTGTTTCCGCAGAGCCGCTTCCCGCTCCAGGTCTATGCCGACACCAGCGACAGCCGGGCGAGCGGGGCGCAGATCGGCACCCAATACACCGCCACCCGCTTCGGCTTCCGGCAGAACTACCGGCCCGAGGCGGGGACCGACAACTATTCCCTGAGCTACGACCGCAGCACCCTGGCCGGCGACATCGGCCGCAGCGTGGTCGATTCCCTGCAGGCGGGGTATTCGGTGTCGCTGGACGACCAGTCCATCGCCACCAACGCGCGCTGGGCACAGAATACGGGCGGCATCAACGGCGAGTCCGCGCGCCTGTTCGGGATCACCGGGACCCATTCCTGGCGGGTCCACGAGGACCTGAGCATCTCCACCACGGCCAACCTGACCGACAACCAGCTCCACTACCTGTCCGGCGGCACCCTCGCCCTCAACCAGAGCCGCCTGCTGCAGGCCACCACCAACTTCCACTGGCGGCCCGACGAGGACCTGCCCCTGACGGTCACCGGAGGCGGGAGCTTCCTCGGCATGAGCACGCGGACGGAGAGCGGCGGCCTGGACCTGACCAACCTGACCGGCTACGCCGGCGCGAACTACCGCTTCTCCGCCAACCTGACGGGAGCCGCCACGGTCCAGGTGGCGCGCCTGGCCAGTGCCGGGACCGACCAGTTGATGCTGGCGGAAACGGCGTCTCTCTCGTATTCGGGAGACCCTCTCGTTTTCGGGAATTTCAATTACAACTGGAACACCGCCGGCACGCTCACCAACCAGGACATCACGGGCGGGAACGGCCTGCGCGGCGTCAATGTGCAGCTCGGCCACGGGTTGAACCGCAGCATCGTGTTCACCCCCGGCAACGTCCTCAACCTGACCGTCGGCCAGAGCGTCTCCGCCGGGGCCGCCACCCGGACCGGCGGCACCGGGGGACTCGTCCACACGGCCGGCGCGTCGTGGCGCCTGGGCTACGGGGACCGCATCACCGGAACCTTCAGCGCCTCGGTCTCCGACACGATGACCACCGGCCAGTACGCCAACCACTACCAGTCCCTCAACGTCTCCGCCAACGGCCTCGCCCAGCTCTCCCGGCGTTCCGGCGTCTCGGTCGGCGGCAATCTGACCTGGTACCGGCAGGAGCAGCAGCAGACCCCGCTGCTGCAACTGGGCCAGCAGCTGTTCGACACCTCCAGTTCCCGGTGGAACGGCGGCGGCGCCGTGACCTACTTCCATCGCAATCCCTTCGGGGTCGCGAACCTGAACTACAACGCCTCCCTGCTGTTTACGACCGCCCAGACCAACCAGCGCCTGCTGGGCGCGGACCCCAACGCGCCGGTCTGGCAGACCAGCACGGCCCTCACCCAGCGGCTCGAGTACCGGTCCGGCCGCCTGAGCTTCCAGGTCCTGGGAACCCTGGCGACGGTCAGTGGCAAGAAAAATGCTTCCATCTATTTCCAGGTCAGTCGCGATTTCGGCGCCCTCTGAGGGTGGCCGGCGCCGGCCACCCCAACGACAGAGGAAAACCGTATGAGAGACCCCCGTGCCTGGCTGCGGCGCATCGCCTTCGCCTGCCTCGTGGCCGCAGCCGGATTGTTCGTCGCGGACATCCCGGACGCCCGCGCCGAATACGGCGACATCGTGATCAACAACTATTCCGACAACGCGGGCATGCGCCCGGCGATCTTCCCCCACTGGTTCCACCGGATCCGCTTCCGCTGCAAGGTCTGCCACGCCGACCTGGGATTCAAGTTCCAGGCGGGAGGCAACGACATCGACATGGTGAAGATCATCGATGGGCAGTTCTGCGGGGCCTGCCACAACGGCGACATCGCCTGGTCGGTGGAAAACTGCAACCTCTGCCACACGGGCAAGCCCGGCACCCGGACCCAGGTCCACGAAAGCACGATCCAGAAGCTCGCCCAGCCCGCCGCGCCGCAGCCGGCGGCCACGGCGCGCAAGGGCAGGGAGGCCGCGAAATGAAGACCCACGCCGCCACCCTCGCCGCCATCCTGCTGGCGGCAGCCCCTCCGGCCCTCGCCCAGGCGGGCAAGGATCTCTATGCGAAGACCTGCGCCGTCTGCCACGCCACCGGCATCGCCGGCGCGCCCAAATACGGCAGCGCGGCGGACTGGGGCCCGCGCATCGCGGCCGGCCTTCCCAAGGTCTATGCAAACGCGCTGAAGGGCACCGCCAAGGGCATGCCGGCCAAGGGCGGCAATCCCGCCCTCCCCGACGCCGACGTGAAGGCGGCGGTGGATTACATGCTGGCCGCCGTCAAGGGCGCCGGCGCGCCCGCGGCCGCCGCGCCGGCGAAAGAGGCGCCGGCGAAAGAGGCGCCGGCGAAGGAGGCCCCCGCGAAGGAGGCCGGCAGGCCGCCCCCGCCGAAAGCCGAGGCCGCCGCCCGGCCCGAGGCGGGCACCGCCGCCGCATCGGCACCCGCAGCGCCGGCGGCACCCCCGGTCCAACTGGCGCTGGCGGCCCCGGCCGGGGCCGAGGCGAACAGCTTCAACCGCCTGCTGAAGCCCGCGGAGAAGCGCAATCCGGCGCCCGCCGACGACGGCATCCACGATCCCGCCAACGACGGCACCCATGCCCTGATGGCGCCGCTCAGCGCCTACGCGGGCCTGCCCAGGAGCCTCGCCGGCAATCGGATCAACTGGGTGGAAGCCCTGGGCCAGAAGAAGATCGATCCGCGCTGGGATCGCACGGACCTGAAGGCGGAGCCGGTGATCATGGACATGAACGTGGTGCGCGAGGTGAAAGGCTCCATGCCGGACGTGGTCTATCCCCACAAGCAGCATACGGAGTGGCTCGACTGCTCCAACTGCCATCCGGCCATCTTCGTGCCGCAGAAGGGCGCCAATTCGATCAGCATGGCCTCCATCCTGCTCGGCGAGAAGTGCGGGGTCTGCCACGGCAAGGTGGCCTTCCCCGTTTCCGAATGCCGCCTGTGCCATTCGAAGAAGAAGGAACCCGCCGCCGCCCGGGCCCAGGCCCCGGCGCCGGCCGCCAAGTGATTCCACGGACCCCAGCCCCATGAAGAAGATCATCGCCTCCATCGCCCTGCTCGCCGCCGCCCTGCCGGCCGCCGCCCAGGGAAGCCCCAACGGCGCGGCCAGCGCCGCCTCCCGCCTCGCCGCCGCCCCCCAGGACCGCGAGCAGGTGGCCTTCACCCTGGAGTCCGTGGGCAAGCTCCTGGGCACCTCGTCGGCGGCCCGCCAGATCGAGGCCAGCAAGGTGCCCGAGGCCCTCGCCCGGCAGGCCCGCGCCCGGGAACTCCACGCCACCGCCCGGACGGCCCTGGACGCCGGCGACCTGGCCCGGGCGTCGGCGCTGCTCACCGAGGCCCGCGCGGTGTTCTTCGAGGGGGTGCGCCTGGCCGCCCCCGAGGAAGTGACCGCGAAGAAGCTGGAGACCGACTACAACGCCCGCCTGGAAAGCGTCAAGGCGCTGCTCGGCGCCTACCGGCGCGTGGCCAGCGAGAAGGGCGGCGCCGCGCGGGGCGTCACGGAGGCCATCGCCCAGATCGAGAAGTTCATGGCGGCGGCGGCGGCCCATGCCCAGGGGGGCCGCTACAAGGAAGGACGCGCCGAACTCGACCGGGCCTACCTGGTGGCCAAGGCCGGCGTCAGCGGGCTGCGCAGCGGCGACACCCTCGTCCGCTCCCTGCACTTCGCGACCCGCGAGGAGGAGTTCCATTACGAGGTGGACCGCAACAACACCCACCAGATGCTGATCCGCGTCCTGCTGGAGGAGAAGCGCGCCGCCGAGCGCGTGGATGGCATGGTCCAGGGTTACGTTTCCCGGTCCCAGGAATTGCGCGGCCAGGCCGACGCGGCGGCCGCCCGCCGGGACTACCCGGAGGCGATCCGCCTGCTCGAGGAATCGACGGCGGAGCTGGTCAAGGCCATACGCAATGCGGGTGTCTTCATCCCGGGTTGACGGCCGCCGATCCCTTCCGAGCGCATGGAAACGCGCCGCCCTGCTCCTTGCGGCGACCGCCGCGATGCAGGCCCCGGCGGCCGCCCAGCAGGAATGGCTGCCCCTGCGCCGGGACGGCCTCCACGATCCGAAGGGACCCGCCATCGGCCAGTTGCAGGAACCCAGGGATGCCCTTTCGCGGCTCGCCCCCGATACGACCGGCAACCTGGTCCGCTGGGTCGAGGCCCTGGAAAAGGGCCAGATCGCGCCGCGCGAGAAGCTCAGGCCCCAGACCACGGTCCGGGAACTGGACAAGGACATCCTGCTCAACCTGTCAGGCGGCATGCCGATCGTGCGCTTCCCGCACCTGGCCCACACCCGCTGGCTCGACTGCGACAACTGCCACGACCACCTGTTCAAGGCCCAGGCGGGCGCCAACAAGTTCTCCATGTTCGCCATCCTGCAGGGGGAACAGTGCGGCGTCTGCCATGGCGCGGTGTCCTTTCCCCTGACCGAGTGCTACCGCTGCCACAGCGTCGTGCGGCCCGGCCAGGGACGCAGCGTGGCCGGCACCCCCGCGCCGCCGCCGGCGGCCGGCGGGGGCGGCCGGTGAAGCCGCCGCGGCGCCTGCTGGGCACGCTGCTCGCCGCAGCGCTCGCCGCCGGCGCGGCGCTCCCGGCCCGCGGCGAGTATGCCGACGTCGTCCTCAACCGGCGGGCCGAGAAGGAGGGCGTCCGCCCGGTGGTCTTTCCGCACTGGTTCCACCGGATCCGCTTCCGCTGCAAGGTCTGCCACCAGGAACTGGGCTTCCGGATGCGGGTAGGGACCAACGACTTCCGCATGGCCGACATCATCGACGGCAAGTTCTGCGGCGCCTGCCACAACAACGACGTGGCCTGGGGGCCGGAACGCTGCGACCTCTGCCATTCGGGCAAGCCCGGACTGCCGACGGGCATCTACGGGGGACACGAGACCAATGGGCCGGGACGCTGGTAAGTCCCTGGCGCGGCGGGTGGCGGCCCTCGTGGGCGCCGCGGCCCTGCTCGGCGCCTGCGCCGCGGAGCAGCGGGCGTCGCCGGCCGGGGAGCGGGCGACCCTGTCCCCCGTCCGCACGATCCAGGGCGGACGCCTGGCCCCCCGGACCGATGCCCTCGGCACGCCCAATCCGGCCGCCCTGGGCGGCTTCCAGCCCCTCGTCTTCCCCGTCGCCGTGGCCATGGCCGGCGCCGACCTCTACATCGCCGACGCCGGGGCGGGCAGGCTCTATCGTTTCGAACCGGCCCTCCTGGCCCTGGTGCCGGTCGCCGGAATCTCCCCCGTGCCCGGCGTGCGCCTGCAGGGCGGCCCCGACGGACTGCTCTACGTGCTGGATCCGGGCGCCTCGGAGATCCGCCGCCTGTCCCGCCTGGGCAGGCCGCTGCCGGCCCTGCTGCCCCGCCTGCCGGCGAGCCGCTACGTGGAGTTCGCGGTGGATCCGGTCCAGGGCCGCGTCTATGCCTCCGACGGCGCCCACGGGGCGGTCGATCGCTTCGAACCCACGGGGCGCCAGGCCGTCGTGGTCCAGGCCGGCGCGGCGCCCGGGCCGGTCGCCGCCGACGGCCGGGCCCTGTACCAGGGCGATCCGGGCTGCCGCTGCATCCTGCGCTGGCAGGACGGCGGACCGCCCGCGGCCCTGGCCGAAGGGGACCTTGCCCAGCCCAGGGCCGTGGCCGCCGGCGACGGGGTGGTGGTGGCCCTCGACGGCGCCGACCGCAGCCTCCTCGTCCTGTCCGCCGCGGGCCAGGAACGGCTGCCGGCCGCGCGCCTCGGCATGGTCGCCCCGGAAGGGCTGGCGATTGCCGGCGGCCTGCTCTACGTGGCTGACGGCGCCGGCCAGGCGGTACATGTCTTCCGGCTCCCGCCGGGAAAGCGATGGCCATGAACAGCGCGACCCGCCGCGCCGCCCCGCTCGTCCTGGCCGCCCTGCTGGCGGCCTGCGCGGCCCCCGGGACGCCGCGCTTCGAACTGGGCCTGGACGCCACCTCCGAGACCCGGCGGCTCATGTGGCCGGCGGCCCGCACCGGCGAAGTGCCCCGCTATTTCTATGCGGGAGAACTGACGGGCGACGAGAACTTCGTCCAGCCGAAGGAGGCCACGCGGACCGTCATGGATCTGCTGGCCGACTTCCTGGAGATCGTGCGCGGCGAGGCGCCGCCGCGCCGCCTCTACCGTCCCCAGGCCGGCGTTGTGGACGAGTCGGGGCGCATCCTGGTGACGGACCTGGGGCGCTCGGCGGTTTATGTGTTCGACGAGCCCTCGGCCACGCTCTCGGTCTGGGAACAGGCCGACGGCAACCGCGGGTTCGTCGCGCCCGTCGGCATCGCGCTGGGCCCCTCCGGCCAGGTGTTCGTGGCCGACGCGGAACTGGGGCTGGTGGCCCGCCTCGACCGGGACGGCAACGCCCAGGCCCCCATCGGAAAGGGCCAGCTCGCCCGCCCCACCGGGCTGGCCTTCGACCCGGCCACGGGTCGCCTGTTCGTCACCGACACCCGGGAACACCGGGTCAAGGTCTTCGACCTGGAGGGCCGGCTCCTCGCCGCATGGGGCGAATTCGGCGAAGGTGCGGGGCAGCTCAACTACCCGACCCACCTGGCGCTCGCCGGGGACCGGATCCACGTCAGCGACACCCTGAACGCCCGGATCCAGACCTTCTCGACCGCCGACGGCCGCTGGCTCGGCCAGGTGGGCCGCCGGGGCCTGTACATCGGCAACCTGGTGCGCCCCAAGGGCGTGGCGGTGGATGGCGAAGGCAACCTGTATGTCATCGAGTCCTACTTCGACCACCTGCTCGTCTTCAACCGGCAGGGGGACTTCCTGATGCCCATCGGGGGCGTCGGCGAGCGCGCGGGTCGCTTCCACCTGCCCGCCGGCGTCTGGACGGATGCCCGCAACCGGGTATTCATCGCCGACACCCTGAACGCCCGGGTATCGGTGTTCCAGTACCTGGGCGGCGGGGCGGAGAACGCCGAATGAGCGCCCGCAACGCCCTCCGGCCACTGCCGCCCGGCGCGGGTCCGCGACCGGCCCCGCCGTTGCCGCCGGGGTGCCCGGGATGAGGCACGCGGTCCTGCGCGCGGCGCTGCTCGCCCTTTCGGCCGTGTCGGCCCTACTGCTGCTGCCCTGGGGGGACGCCCAGGCGGCGCGGGAATCCCGGGTCAGCCAGACGAAGCACAACCTCTCCTCGTCCAACCCGCAGCACGGACAGGCCGGCGTCGTCTCCTCGCCGACGGAATCGCAGATCTGCGTCTTCTGCCACACGCCCCACGGCGCCGACGCCTCGCAGCCGGCGCCCCTGTGGAACAAGACCATCCAGAGCAAGACCTACACGCCCTACACCTCGTCGTCCTTCGACGCGGTGGCGATCCAGGGCACCTCCGCCGGGCAGCCACTGGGCAGTTCCAAGCTCTGTCTTTCCTGCCACGACGGGGCCATGCAGATCGGCGCGGTCCGCGTGCTGCGGGGACAGGCCGACCAGGTGATACCCCTGGACAACACCAATGCCGGCACCATGCCCGAGGGGCGCGGGCTGGCCACGGGCTTCACCCGCAACCTGGGCGGCGCGACCCACGACGACCTGTCCAACGACCACCCGATATCGGTCACCTACGACACCACCCTGACCACCCGGGACGGGGAACTGCGGGTGCCCGACGTCAGCCAGCGCTTCGGCAACGTCTTCGGCAAGCGCGTCCCCGGCGACCACTACAAGCCCATGCTGCCCCTGGAACCCACCGGCTCCGGGAACGCCGGCCAGATCCAGTGCACCACCTGCCACGATCCGCACATCCGGGAGACCAACCTCGCCAACGAAAAGACGATCAAGTTCCTGCGCGCCAACCGCTTCCAGCTCGCCCAGCCTTCCGACGTCTACAGCGCCGTGGACGACATCATCTGCCTCGCCTGCCACGACAAGGGCATGCAGGGCAACGGCACGAGCTGGGCCTACTCGGCCCATGCCAATTCCCAGGTCGCGACCCAGACCTACAAGTCGGGGGCCGGCAGCGCCGCGGAGACCCGGGAGTTCCCGGACAACCTGCCGGTGTGGAAGGCCGGCTGCCTGAACTGCCATGACACCCACACGGTCAGCGGCGCCCGGCGGCTGCTGCGGGAGGGCACGGATTCCGCGCTGGTGGGCGGCGTCAAGTCCGGCGGCGATCCCGCCCTGGAGGAGGTCTGCTACCAGTGCCATCGCGATTCCGCCGGTGCCGTCCTCAACTCGGTGGCCACGGTGCCCAACATCAAAGCCGATTTCGAGCTGGCGGGCGGTTACCGCATGCCGATCAGGACGACGGACCAGGACACGGCCCTGGAGACCCACGACATCGGCGGCAGCTTCGACGATGGCTTCGCCGGAAGCGGGACCAGCGGTTCCAACTGCTCGACGGTGGACAACAAGTGCGGCGCCGATTTCGTGGAGTCCCGCGCGAAACTGGGTTTCGGCGCGCCCAACAACCGGCACGTGGAATGCACCGATTGCCACAACCCCCACCGGGTCGTCAAGTTCCGCCTCTTCTCCGGCGCCGGCGGCGCCCTCGACGGGCCTCCCGACGCGGCCGGCACCCATGCCCATACCGACACGGCCGGCTACACCCATACGAACGTGGCCTCCGGAGTCCTGCGCGGGGCCTGGGGCGTCGAGCCCTCCTACGGCAGCGCCTCCTTCCACGCCACGGCCAACAACTACACGGTCCGCCGCGGCGACCCCGGGAACGACAGCGTGCCGAACACCTCGGTCCCCGACAGCAAGGGCTACCTGACGCGGGAATACCAGATCTGCATGAAATGCCATTCGACCTACGGCTATGCGAGCCCGCCCAACCTGCGCCTGGCGGCGACCCGGCGCGGCCTGACGGCCCAGGGCACCAACGGGCTGGGCCAATACACGGACCAGGCCAAGGAATTCCAGGCCCCCATCGGCCACGACACGGAACCCGCCAACCTGGGCACGGCCGCCGGGAATGCGGATCCCAATTCCAATGCCAACAACCACCGGTCCTGGCACCCGGTCACGCGGGCCACGGGCCGCACGCTGGGGTTGCGCGGCATCACCCGCACCGGCGGCACCGGCGCCGATACCTTCCCCTGGCGGCGTCCCTGGCTCAACGACGTGGGCGCCCAGACCATGTACTGCACCGACTGCCACGGCTCGGCCACCGACGCCAACCGGACGGTGATCCCCAACGGCGGCGAGGACGGCAATCCCTGGGGGCCCCACGGGTCGGCCAATCCCTTCATCCTGAAGGCGCCCTGGTCCAGCGCCACCGGCACGGGCAATCCGGACGACCTGTGCTTCAAGTGCCACGACTACGACACCTATGCCCGCGGCAAGGACGTGGACAGCGGACGCGGCTGCAACGACGACACCAAGGTCAACAAGACGGGGTTCAGCGACACCAAGAACTTCGGCAGCAAGAAGGGCGACCTGCACTGCTACCACCAGGAGCGCATCACCGGCAACGACATGCGTTGCTCCTGGTGCCACGTGGCCGTCCCCCACGGCTGGAAGAACAAGGCGCTGCTGGTGAACCTGAACGACGTGGGCCAGGAGGCGGGACAGCCGGTCGGCTCCAGCCGCGAGGTGGCCATGAACGGCAGCCTGCACGTCTACAACCAGGGGCCGTACTACATGAATGCCAAGCTGAAGGTGCGCAGCTTCAACCAGAGCGGGCGCTGGACCCCGGACAGTTGCGGGGCCCGGGGCAAGACCGGCGCCAACCTGATCGCCGGCAGCGGGGGACTGTCCAACAACACCGACGTCGGCGTGACCTGGATGAAGGCGGTATGCAACGACCCGCCATGACCGTCCATGCCGTCGCCGTGACGCCGGGGCGCCGCGCCGTCCGCGGCGCCTGGCTGGCCCGGGCCGGTTCCCTGCGGCTGACGCTGGGCATCCTGCCGCTCCTCGCCGCGGGCGTGCTGGCGGCCTACGAGGGCCCGGCCGGGGACTACGCCACCTGGGTGCTCGTGGTGCCCCTGGCGCTGCTCGCCGGCAACCTGCTGGCCGCCGTCGCCAGCCACCCCGCCTTCCGCCGGCAGGGCGCGCTGCTCGTCTTCCACCTGGCCCTGCTGGCGCTGATCCTGCTCGTGGCGGCCTCCCGGCTCTGCTACCTGAAGGGCACCGCGGAGGTCCTCTCCGGCGGGGAGTTCGCCGGGCTGAAGGACCGGGAGGCCGGACCCTGGCACCGGGACCGGACCGGGGACCTCCGCTTCGAGAGCCTGGGATTCTCCATTGCCTACCGGCCCGGGCTGCGCCGCTCCGGAACGGAGAACCGGGTGCGCTGGCGTGATGCCCAGGGCATTCCCCGCGAGCAGGTGGTCGGCGACCAGGAACCCCTGGTCCTGGATGGCTACCGCTTCTACACGACCCACCACAAGGGCTTCGCCCCCGTCTTCTCGTGGCGCCCCGGGACGGGAACGGCGGACGTGGGCAGCGTGCACCTGCCCGCCTACCCGGAGCACGAGCACCGCCAATGGAACGAGTGGCGCCTGCCGGGGCTGGCCGAGCCGGTCTGGGTGCAGCTGGCCATCGAGGAGACCGTGCTGGACCCCGCGGGGCCGACCGCGTTCCGGGTGCCGGCACGGCATCACCTGGTGGTGCGGCACGGCGAGGAGCGGGTCACCCTGCGCCCCGGCGAGGCGGCCCGCCTCGCCGGCGGGGAGCTGCGCTACCTGGAACTGCGGACCTGGATGGGGTATGCGGTCTTCCACGACTGGACCATCCCCTGGCTGCTGGCCACCTGCGTGCTGGCGATCGTCGCCCTGGCCTGGCACGTCCGTTGCAAGCACTTTTCCCGACCCTGGCGACCGGAAGCCCAGGCGGAGGAAAAAGGCATGGAAGGCTGATGGAAACGGAACTGCGGCTCCTCTGGGTGGCCATCGTGGCCTACGTGCTGTCGGGCAGCGTCGCCATCTTCGGCCTCATCCTGAAGCGCCGTCCCGACGGCTTCGTCCTGGCGGCCATGGCCGGCGGCCTGCTGCTGCACGCGGCGGCCGTGGCCCTGCGCTGGGACCGCCTGGGCCACGGGCCCTTCGTGACCCTGTTCGAGATCCTCTCCAGCAACGTCTGGAGCCTGACCCTGATCTACTGCCTGGCCTATTGGCGCTACCGGGCCGTGCGGCCGGCCGCCGCCTTCGTGATGCCCGTGCTCTTCGTCTTGATGGGCTGGCTGATGCTGTCGAGTCCCGAGGAAGGCCATTTCCCGGTCACCTACCGCACGCCCTGGCTCTACATCCACGTGGGCCTGTCCAAGGTGTTCCTGGGCTGCGTGCTGATCGCCCTGGGCATGGCCGTCGTCGTCCTGCTGCGCCGGCAGGGGCTGGCCCTGGGGCGCCTGGCGGGGCTGCCCCCCGACGGGCGCCTCGACGACCTGGCCTACCGCTTCATGGCCCTGGGCCTCGTCTTCCAGTCGCTCATGCTGGTCTCCGGCGCGATCTGGGCCCAGGACGCCTGGGGGCGCTACTGGGCCTGGGATCCCCTCGAGACCTGGTCCTTCGTGACCTGGCTGCTCCTCGCCTTCGCGCTCCACCTGCGCCTGACGCTGCGCGCCTCGGCGCCGGCCGGCGCTTGGATGATCGTCGCCGTGTTCGGCCTGGCCTTCCTGACCTTCTTCGGGGTTCCCTTCTTGACGACTTCACCGCACAAGGGGGCCGTGTGAGGCCCTTTGGACCCCGCCTCCCGGCGCCGCCGGCGGCGACCCCGTGGCCGCCCGGCGACACCGGGGCGCCGGACCGCGCCAGGGCGTGGATGCTGCTGGCCACCCTCGCCGTGGCGGGCGCGGCGTTCT
The DNA here is from genome assembly GCA_016791145.1 of Rhodocyclaceae bacterium. Classification (GTDB taxonomy): domain Bacteria; phylum Pseudomonadota; class Gammaproteobacteria; order Burkholderiales; family Rhodocyclaceae; genus JAEUNJ01. The sequence continues at coordinate 60,617 of JAEUNJ010000217.1, forward strand.
TCGCGATCCTCATCGTCCTGGCCCGGGTGCCGGCCATCGGCGCCCTCTTTCCCGGCCCGCGCTTCTACAAGGTGGCCCTGACGCTGCACGTGAACCTGGCCCAACTGGTCTGGTTCACCAGCGTCGCGGGGGCGCTCTGGAGCCTGGCCGGCCCCGACGGCGGGCGCCACCTGGAAAGGGCGGCCCTGTGGTGCTGCGCCGCCGGCGCCGCGACGATCGCCGTCTCGCCGGCCCTGGGCGCCCTGTCCCCGGTGACCAGCAACTACCTGCCGGTCCTGGACCATCCCGTCTTCGCGTCGGGGGTCACCCTCTTTGGGGCCGGCCTGGGCCTGCAGGCATGGCGCGGGTGGGCCGCCTGGCGGCAAGGGCGCGGCCCCTCGCCCCTGGCCGACGGGCTCGGCATGGCCGCCGGGACCGCCCTGGCCACCCTCGCCCTGCTGGCCGCCAGCGCGGTGGAGCTGCGGCAGGCACCGGCCGGGCCCGGCTTCTACGAAGCCCTGTTCTGGGGGGCCGGCCATGCCTGGCAGTTCACCCTCGCCCTCCTGATGATGACGGCATGGCTCTGGCTGGCCGCCGGCGCCCGCCACCCCTTCACGGATCCCCGCCGTGCCCGCCTGCTGCTGGCGGCGGGAACCCTGCCCCTGGCGGCGGCTCCCGTCCTGCAGGCCCTGCATCCGGTCATGTCCGGCGCCTACCGGAGCGGCTTCACCGACCTGATGCGCTACGGCCTCTGGCCGGCGCCCGCCCTGCTCTGCGCCGTCCTGCTGGCGGCCACCGCCGGCCGCGTGAATGCCGGGTGGCGACGCACGGCGCTGCGCCTGTCGGCGCTGCTGTTCGCGGCCGGCCTCGCCCTCGGCGCCGCCATCGGCGGCGCGAACACCGTGGTCACCGCCCATTACCACGGCACCATCGGCGCCGTGACCCTCGCCCTGATGGGCCTGAGCCACGGGCTCCTGCCGGTCCTGGGAAGGCCGGTTCCTCCGGCGGGCCTGGTGTGCCGGCAACTCCGCCTCTATGGCTTCGGCATCCTGCTGATGATGGCCGGCCTGGCCGTGGCCGGCTTCGCCGGGGCGCCCCGCAAGCTGCCGGGCAACGTGGGCCTGGACCTGGGGCCCGAATTCTTCGCCCGCCTGGTGATGGGACTGGGCGGGACGCTGGCAACGGCCGGGATCCTGATGTTCGTCGCCCTGATGCTCCGCCAGGCGGGCCCGGTGGCCCGCCGGCCGGCCCCGGCCTGGCCCCTGGAGGGTCGCGCATGAGCGCCGGAACGGCGGCGGCGGGCGGACGGTGGCGCCGCGACCTTCGCCTGCCCGCCCTCGCCGCCACGGTGCTCGCGGTGGCCGGCGGGGGCTGGCTCCTGGAGCGCGCCGCGGCCCCAGACCCGGCCGCCGCCCGCCATGCCCACGCGGAACGCAAACTGGCCGAGGAGATCGACAACCGCTTCCGGCAGGGGGTGGTGATGCTCCACGCCCGCCAGTACGAACACGCGATGACGGCCTTCCACCGGGTGTTGCAACTGTCCCCGCGGATGCCGGAGGCCCACGTGAATGCCGGCTTCGCCCTGGTCGGTCTGCAGCGGCATCGCGAGGCCAGGGATTTCTTCGAGGCCGCGACGGCGCTGCGGCCGGGCCAGGTCAACGCCTATTACGGCCTGGCCGTGGCGCTGGAGGGATTGGGCGACCTGGAGGCGGCTTCCGGGGCCATGCGGACCTACCTCCACCTGGCGCCCGGCGAGGACCCCTACCGGCGCAAGGCGGAGGCGGCCCTTTGGGAATGGCAGGCCCGGCGCGAATCCGCCGCCGGGAAGCGGCCCTAGCGGCCTGCCGGACATGGGCCGCGGGATGCGTTGCCGTCGAACCGGATTGGATGCCAGGCGCACCGCGCGGGCAACGGTTCTGCCGGGTGCGGGGCCACCGGCGCCCGGTTTGGCGGCGGCCCCCCGGGACGGGGTCGCGATGCGCCGGCGGCTGGGCGTGATCCTTGCTAACGATCTCCGGGGCGCGGCCCCCCGGCCGCCCTTGCGGTCCCCCGCCACCTGTCCCCGCGCGCCATCGGGGCGCGTCCAACCGAGGTCTCCAGGATGATTCCCGAAATCGGTCATTTCGCCCTTATCCTCGCCCTGTGCGTGGCCCTCGTCCAGGGGACGGTGGTCCTTTACGGCGGGCTCCGCCATGACGGACGCCTGATGGCCATGGCGCGGCCGGCGGCCCTGGTCCAGGGCGTGCTGATGGCCACCGCCTTCGGCTGCCTGACGGCCTCCTTCGTGGGCAACGATTTCTCGGTGCTCTACGTGGCCTCCCATTCCAACAGCCAGTTGCCCACCTTCTACCGGGTGGCGGCAGTGTGGGGCGGCCACGAGGGTTCGATGCTGCTGTGGGTCTTCATCCTGTGCCTGTGGTCGGCCGGCGTGGCGCTGTTCAGCCGCCGGCTGCCCCTTTCCATGGTCGCCACGGTGCTCGGCGTCATGGGCCTGCTGAGCGTCGGCTTCATCCTCTTCCTGCTGTTCACCTCGAATCCCTTCACCCGGCTGCTGCCCGCCGCCCCCGACGGCCGCGACCTGAACCCGCTGCTCCAGGACCCCGGCATGGCCTTCCATCCGCCGATGCTCTACATGGGCTACGTGGGGTTTTCCGTCGCCTTCGCCTTCGCCATCGCGGCCCTGGCCTCGGGCCGGCTGGATGCCGCCTGGGCGCGCTGGTCCCGTCCGTGGACCACCGTGGCCTGGGTTTTCCTGACCCTGGGCATCGCACTGGGTTCCTGGTGGGCCTACTACGAGCTGGGCTGGGGCGGCTGGTGGTTCTGGGACCCGGTGGAGAATGCCTCTTTCATGCCCTGGCTGGTCGGCACCGCCCTCATCCATTCGCTGGCGGTGACGGAGAAGCGGGGCAGCTTCAAGAACTGGACGGTGCTGCTGGCCATCCTCGCCTTCTCGCTGTCGCTGCTCGGCACCTTCCTGGTCCGTTCGGGCGTGCTCACCTCGGTCCACGCCTTCGCCACCGATCCGAAGCGCGGCATCTTCGTGCTGGGCTTCCTGGCCCTGGTGGTGGGCGTCTCCCTGACCCTCTACGCCTGGCGCGCGCCCCGGGTCGGCCTTGGCGGCGGCTTCGAGATGCTGTCCCGGGAGACGCTGCTCCTGGTGAACAACGTGCTGCTGGTGGTGGCGGCCGGGGCGGTGCTGCTCGGCACCCTCTACCCCCTGTTCCTGGACGCCCTCGGGCTGGGCAAGATATCCGTCGGTCCGCCCTACTTCGAGGCCGTCTTCGTGCCCCTGATGGTGCCGGTCGCCCTGCTCCTGGTGGCGGGCCCCCTGGCCCGCTGGCGGCAGGCCCGCCGGGAGGATTTCTGGCCGCGCCTGGCGCTGCCCGGCGCCGCCGCAGCCCTCCTGGCCGTGGCCCTGCCCGTGGCCCTCGGACAATGGTCGCCGCTGCTGGCCCTGGGCACCCTCCTCGCGGCCTGGACGCTGGTGGGAAGCTTCGTCCCCATCGTCCAGCGGCTGCGCGGCGGAGCGGGCCTCGGGGCCGTACCGCTGGCCCAGTGGGGCATGACGATGGCCCATGCGGGCGTCGGGGTGTTCATCCTGGGCGTCACGCTGGTGAAGGGATTCGAGGCGACGGCCGAGGTGCGCATGAAGCCGGGCGACACCGCCACCGTGGGCGGGCACAGTTTCCTCTTCCAGGGGGTGTCCGAGGCCAAGGGTCCCAACTACGTCGCCGCCCGCGCCCGGGTGGAAGTGAGCCGCGACGGCCGGGTCCTGCGGGTGCTGGAACCCGAGAAGCGCCTCTACCAGGTGCAGCGCATGCCCATGACCGAGGCGGCCATCGACAGCGGCCTCTGGCGGGACCTTTACGTGTCGCTGGGCGAGATGGTCGACGAGGCCACGTGGATCGTCCGTCTGCAGCACAAGCCCCTGGTCGGCTGGATCTGGTGGGGCTGCCTGCTGATGGCCGCCGGTGGCACGCTGGCCGCCAGCGACCGCCGCTACCGCCTGCGCTCCGGCGCCGGATCGCCCCTGCCCGCCGACGCCGCGGCGCGGGCCGCCTGAGGGGGCACCATGCGCCGCTTCCTCCTGCCCCTCGGCATCTTCGCGGTCCTCGTCGGCTTCCTCGCGGTGGGCCTGCGCCTGAACCCGCGGGAGGTGCCTTCGCCGCTGGTCGGCAAGCCCGCGCCGGCCTTTCGCCTGGCGCAATTGCACGAGCCGGACCGGACCCTGGCCCCGGAAGACCTGCGCGGCCGGGTATGGCTCCTCAACGTGTGGGCCTCCTGGTGCGTCTCCTGCCGCCAGGAGCACCCCGTCCTCCTGGACCTGGCCCGCTCCGGGGCCGCACCCATCTACGGCCTCAACTACAAGGACAACCGGCAGGCCGGCCGGGAGTGGCTGGTCCAGCATGGGGGCGATCCCTACGTGAGTTCCGCTTACGACCAGGACGGGCGGGTGGCGATCGACTACGGGGTCTATGGCGTCCCGGAGACTTTCGTGGTGGACAAGAACGGCGTCATCCGCCACAAGCACATCGGTCCCCTGACCGCCGAGGCGGTGCGCGACCGGATACTCCCCTTGCTGAAGGAACTGAACGGTGCCTAGACCCCTTGCCGCCACCCTTCGCGCGGCCGCCCTCGCGGCGGCGGCGCTGACCGCGTTCCTCCTCGCCCCGGCGATCCGCGCTGCGGAAGCGGTGCCGGCGGCCGCGGATCCGGCCCTCGAGGCCCGCGTCATGCGGGTCGCCGAGGAACTGCGCTGCCTCGTCTGCCAGAACCAGAACATCGCCGACTCGAACGCCGACCTGGCGCGGGACCTGAAGAACCAGGTCCGGGAAATGCTCGGCCGCGGCATGACCGAGCGCCAGGTGATCGACTTCATGGTCCAGCGGTATGGCGATTTCGTGCTCTACCGCCCGCCGGTCAAGGAGACGACCTGGCTGCTCTGGTTCGGGCCCTTCCTCCTGTTCGCCGGGGGCCTGCTGGTGCTGTTCCGCAAGTTGCGCGCCCGCCAGCGGGCCCTGGCGACGCCCCTGAGCGCGCCGGAGCGCCTGGCGGCCTCCTCCCTGCTCGCCCCCGCGGGTTCCGAGGACGGCGGAGCCCGGCCATGAGCGGCACCGGTCTGTTCGTCCTCCTGTCGGCCGCGCTCACCGGCCTGGCGCTGGTCTTCCTGCTGCCGCCCCTGCTGGGGCGCGGCTTCCGGCGCGGCAACCGGGCCCCGGGGTCACCCGACCTCAGCCTGGCCGTGCTGCGCGACCAGTTCGCGGAACTGGAGCGCGAGCACCATGCCGGCCGCATCAACGACGCCGCCTTCGAGGCCGAGCGCGCGGAACTGGAGCGGCGCGCGCTGGAGGACGGATCGCTGCGCATCCGCTCGACGATCGACTCCCGGCGACCGTGGCTCGTGGGTGCCGTCGCCCTGGCGGTGCCGGGCATCGCCGCCGCCCTCTACCTGCACCTGGGCACCCCGGCGGCCATGGCCCCCCAGGACGCCGGCGGCAGCCACGCCCTGTCGGCGCAGCAGATCCAGTCCATGGTCCTCAAGCTGGCCGAGCGCCTGCAGGACAACCCCCAGGACGGCGAGGGCTGGCTGATGCTGGCCCGCTCCTACGCGGTGCTGGGCCGCTACGCCGAATCCGCCGCGGCCTACGGGCGGGCCATGTCCATCCTGCCGCCCGACGCGGTGCACCTGGCCGACTACGCGGACACCCTGGCGATGGCCCAGGGTCGCCGCCTGGCCGGTGACCCGGAGCGGGTCATCCAGCGCGCCCTCGCCGCCGATCCGAGGAACGTGAAGGCCCTCGCCCTGTCCGGAACCGCCGCCTTCGAGCGCCGGGACTATGCCCGCGCCATCGGCGAGTGGGAGAAGATCCTGGCCCTGGTGCCGGCCGATTCGAAGGTGGCCGCGGGCATCGCCAACAGCATCGCCGATGCCCGGTCCCGGCTGGGACCGGCGGGCGACGGCGCCGGCGGAATCCCCGCCCAGGCCGCCGGCCCGGCCCCCGCGGTGACGGTGCGGGTCGCCCTGGACCCCGCCCTGGAGGGCCAGGTTCGCCCCGACGACACCCTGTTCGTGTTCGCCCGCGCCGCCGAGGGCCCGCGCATGCCGGTGGCCATGGTCCGCCGCAAGGCCTCGGAACTGCCGCTGCGCCTGGCACTGGACGACAGCATGGGGGTCGGGCCGGGCCCGCGGCTGTCGGCCGCCGGGACCGTCGTGGTCGGCGCACGGGTCTCCCGTTCCGGCGACGCGCTGCCGAAATCGGGAGACCTGGAGGGCTATGCCCAACCCATGCGCGTGGGCGCGGGCGAGGCCGCCGTCTCGATCACGAGTCGGGTTCCATAGGCGCCGGGAATCGTGGCAATCTTCCGTTCCGGCGGGATCGGCCCAAGGCGCAGTCCCACTTTCGGGAAACCGTCCCGTTCGTGGGGATGGAGGGACAAGACATGAGAAACGGGAAGGCATGGCTGATCGTCGGCGCGCTCCTGTGCATGGGAATGACCCAGGCGGAGGACGAGTTCCGGCGACTCACCGACGAGGGCCGGCGCATGTCCGGCAAGATCATCGAGCAGATCCGTGGCGAACTGCTGAAGGAATTGGAGCGCACGGGCCCCCTGCGGGCCATCATCGTCTGCAAGTACAGCGCCCCGGAGATCACTTCCGCCTTGTCGCGGCAGCACGGCATGCGGATCACGCGGGTATCGCTGCGGCCGCGCAACCGGGCCACCGGCGAGGCGGATGCCTGGGAACAGCAGGTCCTTCTCGATTTCGAGAAACGGCAGGCCAGGGGTGAGAAAACCGAGAACCTGGAGCATGCGGAGATCGTCCAGGAACCCGCCGGCCGCTTCTTCCGCTACATGAAGGCCCTGCCCACGGCCCCGGTGTGCGCCACCTGCCATGGCCAGAACCTCTCCGAAGGCGTGAAGGCGCAACTGGCCACCGAGTATCCCGGCGACCGGGCGGCGGATTATCCGGTGGGCTCCGTCCGCGGCGCCGTGTCGATCAAGAAGGGGCTTTGAGGGCCTGACGGGCGCAAGCCCGCCCGGCTCAGGGCGGCGCCCGTGACGGCCCGATCCCGCTAGCGGGGATTCTTCTCCAGCCCGGCCAGGGCCCGCCGCGCCTCCAGGTGTCCCTGGTCCGAGGCCTTGCGGAACCAGCGCGCCGCCTCCGGGCGGCTTTCCAGGACGCCCTTCCCGGCCAGGAACAGCAGGCCCAGGTGGTACTGGGCCTCCGAATGGCCGGCGCTGGCGGCCTGGAAATACCAGGTTGCCGCCTCCCGATCCGGATCGGTGACCGATTTCGCCGCCTGGATTCCGAACAGGAAGGCACTGGCGATCTGGAACATGGCCTCGGAACTGCCCTGGGCCGCCGCCTTCTTCCACCAGAAGACGGCCATCTTCTCGTCCTCGGGGACACCCTGGCCATGGAAGTAGAGGTTGCCGAGGCGGTACTGGGCCAGGGCATTGCCGCCGTTCGCCAGGGGGAGCAGCATCTGGACCGCCTGGCCGTGGCGACCGGCCTCCAGGCTGCGCAAGGCATCTTCCAGGGGCTCGGCGGCCACGGCACCGGCGGCGAGGGCGGCAAGCAGAACGGTCAGCGGCTTCAACATGGACTTCCCGGATCTGGGGTCGCCGGTTCCTGCGCCGGCGGCCCGGTTGGTGAGTCGTACCCGGAGGAAGACACGTCGCTCCGGATGGATTATTCGGCGCCCCTGCTCCGTTTCTTGCTTTGGTGGAGGAGCCATGGACGCAGACGCCATTTCCAAGCAAAAACCGGCCCATATCCCGCAGGGCCAACCCAGGGCATCCCTGAACCGCAAGGGAATGAGCGTGGTCGTCGGGCTCCTGGCCTATTTCCTGCTGGTGACGGCCGTCATCACCCACGAGCGCAACACCCTGCTCCGGTCGGTCCAGGAACTGGAAGTCGTCCATGAGCAGGAGGAGCGCCAGGTCAGCCTGAACATGACGGTCGCCCACGCCATCCTGACGGTCAACGAAAACTACTTCGCCCCGGACCTGGAAAGTTCCACCCAGGTGCTGGTCCTGGAGATCGAGGCCGTCCTGTCGAGCCTGCGCAAGCTGGTGACGGCCTATCCGATCCTCGCCGACGACATCTCGACCCTGGAGGAGAGCAACCGGCAGCTCCTCGGCGAACCGACCCGGGGAACGGTGGCCGAGATCCGCTCCGCTTTCCACCGCCTGGTCATAGACCTGGACGCGGTGACCAGCGACATCGGCAACCGGAAGCAGATCGTCCTCGACACCTACCGCAACACCTACAACCGCGTGACCCTGGAGTGGCTGCTGTTCATGGTGGCCGGCATCGGCCTGTTCGGGGGCCTGGGGTTGATGTTCTTCCGGCGCCTGGCGCGGGACATCGAAATGGTCCGGGCGCGGGCCATGGACATCGTGCGCGGATTCCGCGGCCGGCCCCTCGAGGTCACGCGGCAGGACGAGATGGGAGGCCTGATGGCGGCGGTGAACACCATGCAGGATGAACTGCGGGAGCGGGAGACCCGGATCGAACTGCACCGCCAGCAGCAGTTCCACCAGGAAAAGATGGCCGCGGTCGGATCCCTGGCGGCCGCGGTCGCCCACGAGATCAACAACCCGATGTCCGCCATCGTCGGCGTGGCCGAGGCCATCGCCGACCAGCGGGAGGTCCGGGCCTGCGCCCAAACGGGTTCCGCCTGCCAGCCGGCCCTGATCCTGGACCAGGCCCGGCGGGTCATGCAGATCACCCGCCAGATCAGCGAATTCTCCGTCCCGCGCTCCCCGGAGCCGGAGTTGCTCGACCTCAATGGCCTGGCCCGCAGCACCTGCGGCTTCGTCAGCTTCGACCGCCGGTTCCGCGGCATCGAGCTGGAGCAGGACCTGGATCCGGGCCTGCCCGCCGTGTGCGCGGTCGCCGACCACCTGGTCCAGGTGCTGATGAACCTGCTGATCAACGCCGCCGACGCGCTGGCGGACAGGAAGGTGGGCACCTCGCGCATCCAGGTGCGCACGTCCCGGAGCCCCACCGGGATCCGGCTCGAGGTGACCGACAATGCCGATGGGATCGCGCCCGACGTGCTGCCGCGCGTGTTCGAGGAGAACTTCACGACCAAGGCACCCGGCCGCGGTTCCGGCCTGGGCCTGTCCCTTTGCCGGCGCCTGATCGAGGGCGCGGGCGGCAGCATCGGCATCGAATCCAGCCTGGGCCACGGCACCTGCGTCACCGTGCTGCTGCCCCTGGAACCGACGGACCGCAACGGAAGGACTGGGAAGGCATGCACGTTCTGATCATCGACGACGAGGCCGCCGTCCGCCAGATCCTGGCCTCGGCGGTCACCCGCGCCGGATACTCGGCCGACACGGCCGAGAATGCCCGGGAAGGCGCGGCCAAGCTGGTCCGGGGCGACGTGGACGTGGCCCTGTGCGACATCCGCATGCCGGACGGCGACGGCGTCGAGCTGGTCCGCAGCTTCCGGGGTTCCGGCATCGACACCCAGTTCATCATGGTCACCGCCTTCGCGTCGGTGGAGACCGCGGTGGAGGCCCTGCGCGCGGGGGCCACCGATTACATCATCAAACCCGTGCGCCAGGAGGAACTGGCCCACCGCCTGGCCCAGATGGACGCCCTGCGCGGCCTGAAGGCGGAGAACCGGGCCCTGCGCCGGCTGGTGAACGGCGAGGGCGACCGGGGCCGGTTCCAGTTCTCCAGCGAGAAGATGGCCGTCGTGGAGCGCCTGGCCGCGAAGGTCGCCGTCACGGACAGCACCGTCCTGGTGACGGGCGAGAGCGGCACCGGCAAGGGGGTCATCGCCCGCGCCATCCACGAGCAGAGCCGGCGGGCCGACTTCCCCTTCATCCCGGTCAATTGCGGCGCCATCCCCGAGAACCTGCTGGAGAGCGAGTTCTTCGGCCACACGAAGGGCGCGTTCTCGGGCGCCGACCGGGCCCGCAAGGGCCTCTTCGCCCAGGCGGACCGTGGCACCCTGTTCCTCGACGAGATCGGGGAGTTGCCGCTGCACATGCAGACGAAGCTGCTGCACGTGATCGAGGACAAGGAGGTGCGGCCCATCGGCGGCGAACAGGCGCGCAAGGTCGATACCCGCATCGTCGCCGCCACCAATCGCGATCTGGGGGAGATGGTGAAGCAGGGCCGGTTCCGGGAGGACCTGTACTTCCGGCTCTCCCAGTTCCTGATCCACATCCCTCCGTTGCGCGAACGCCGGGAGGACATCCCCCGGCTGATCCGCTACGTGATGCAGAACATCGCCAGCAACAACCAGCGCACCCTGGAACTGGACCCGGTGGCCGAGGAGATCATGGTCGATTACGCCTGGCCGGGGAACGTCCGCGAACTGGAGAACGTGGTCAATCGCGCCTACATCCTCGCCGACGGCGGCTGCATCACGGTGGCCGACCTGCCGCCGGACATCGCCCGCAGCATCCCGGCCGCCCAGTCCGTCACCGTCCTGGCGCCGGGGTCCGGGCACCTGCGCGACCAGTTGCGGCGCGTCGAGGCGGACATCATCTTCCGCATGCTCGACGAGTGCGCCGGCGACCGGCGCGGCGCCGCCCAGAAGCTCGGCATCGGCCTGTCCAGCCTCTACCGGAAGCTGGAGGAGTTCGCCTTCGCCGGCATTTCCCAGCAACGCTGACCACCCGACCCGCGACAAGGAAGATCCATGCACCCCGAACCCCGATCCGGCCTCCTGCGGCCCCTTGCCGCGGCGCTGCTGTGCTGCGTCGCGCTCACTGCCCGGGCGGGCCCCGAGGAGGACTACAAGGCCGGCGCCAAGAGCTACGGCGATGGGGACGTCATGACCGCCATGCCCCTGCTGAAGAAGGCCGCCGATGCCGGCCATGCCCCCGCCCAGGCCCTCTACGGCCTCATCCTCGACCGGGCGGATTCCGACGAGGAGGCGGTCGGCTACATGCGGAAGGCGGCCGACCAGGGCAACGCCGACGGGCAGTTCGGCTATGGCTCCATGCTGGCCGCCGGAGAGGGCATCAAGCGGGATCCGGTGGCCGGCCGGGCCTGGGTGGCGAAGGCGGCCGAACAGGGCCACAAGCTGGCGATCAACGAACTCGCCCTGGCCTACGTGAAGGGCGCGCCGGGCCTCACCGACGAGATGCGGCGGAGCGAGACGGCACTGCGCTGGATCCGCGCCGCCGCGGAGAACGACTTCATCCCGGCCGTGGACGCCTTGGCCGAGGCCTATCGAACGGGCGCGCTGGGCCTCGATGCCGATCCGCGGCAGGCGGACCAGTGGGCCGCGAAATCCCGCAAGCTGCGGGGCATCACCGGCAAGCGCCGGGGAGACAGGAAATGAAGGCCGCCGCGACCCCGCGGCCCCTGCTCCGCGCGACGCTGGCGTGTCTCGCGCTGGCCGCCACCCAGGCCCAGGCCATCGACCTGGGCCGGGGCCAGCGGCTCTACAACCTCCATTGCGCGTCCTGCCACGGAGTCACCGGCCTGCCGGTCCTTCCCGAAGTGCCCAGCTTCGCCATGCGGGAGCGCCTGGACCAGCCGGACATGATGCTGATGCGCTCGGTGAAGACCGGCAAGAACATCATGCCCCCCTTCCTGGGCCTCCTGAAGGACCCGGAAATCATCGACATCCTCCAATACATCCGGACCCTGAGATGAGACCCTTCCGCCTGGCCGCCGCCGCGGCCGTCCTGCTGCTTTCCGCCGCCGGCCGCGCGGCCCCCGCCGACACGGCCGAGAAGGTGCTCGATTCCTTCGAGGTCGGTCCCAACATCTACGTGCGGGCCCTGCTGGTGGAGCCCGCCGCCGACACCCTGTGGGTCGGCACCTCGGCCGGGGCCCTGGAGATCGACCTCAAGTCCGGCAAGCCGCGCAACACCTTCACGCGCAAGGACGGGCTGGCCAACGAGTACGTCTTCGCGGTGGGCATCGACAGCCAGGGCTACAAGTGGTTCGGCACCAACGCCGGCGGCGCTTCGCGCTACAAGGACGGCAAGTGGAAGACCTACTTCCCCATGCACGGCCTGGCCGACTACTGGATCTATTCCTTCGTCACCGACAAGGCCGGGGATCTCTGGATCGGCACCTGGGCAGGCGCCAACAAGTACGAGGTCAAGACCGGCAGGTTCAAGACCTACGTGAAGGAACTGATCAACGAGTGGGTCTACGGCCTGGACGTGGATGCCCAGGGGCGCGTGTGGTTCGGCACCGAGGGCGGCGTGTCCATGTACGATGGCCGGCGCTGGCGCTCCTGGAGCCATAAGGATGGCCTGGGCGCCCCCAATCCGGCCGACCTGCCGGCCAGCCCCAACACGGGCCTGGGCACCCGCTCCCGCCACGACCTCACCACCCTGGCCGAGGGGCAGCCGACCTACAACCCGAGCTACGTCTTCTCCATCCTGGCGACGCCGGACGGCTCGATCTGGGCCGGCACCTGGGGCGCCGGCGCGTCGCGCTTCGACGGCAAGGCCTGGCGGAACCTCACCACGGCCGACGGGCTGGCGGGCAACATCGTCTATGCCATCGCCCGGGGCGCCGACGGTGTGCTCTGGTTCGGCACGGACAAGGGGGTTTCCCGCTACGACGGCAAGACCTGGCGCAACTTCGGACGCAACGAGGGGCTCCTCGACCAGCACGTCTATGCCCTGGCCCTGGGGCCGAAGGGCGATGTCTGGGTCGGCACCCGGCGCGGCGTGGTCCGCATCGGCCGGCCTTGAGCGGCCGACCCCGCAAATCCGTTTCCCGAGGCATCTTCCGGAGGCATCCATGCGCATCCTTCCCATTCTCCTGGCCCCCTTCCTGATGGCCGCCGGCGTCGCCGCCGGCCAGGTGGGCGCCAAGCATCCCCCCCTGCCCCAGCCAGTCCGGGAGGGCAAGGTGATCACGGACCCGAACGCGAAGTTCACCCACTTCCGGGTCGGCAACAAGAACGTCAAGTCCATCTACGTGGATGGCAGGCAGGTCTGGGTCGGGACCTCGGGTGGCGTCGTCCGTTACGACACCCGGGACGACAGCTTCAAGCTCTTCGACACCAAGAGCGGGCTCCTGTCCAACGGCGTGTTCTACGTCGGACGCCTGAAGGGGAGGCTCGCGGTGGGCACCTACGGCGGCGGCCTATCCCTGCTGACCGACGAGCAGGCCGGCACCTGGAAGACCTACAACATCCCCGAGGGCCTGGGCGACGCCTTCGTGTACGACGTGCTGGAGGCGAAGAACGGCGACATCTGGATCGCCACCTGGTCAGGGGTGAACCGGGTCCGCGGCGGCGCCCTCGACGACCGGAGCAAGTGGGATCTCTACACGGTGGAGAACACCCGGGGCGGCGTTCCGAACGACTGGGTCTACGGGCTCGCCGAGGGCCGGAACGGCGACATCTGGCTCGCCACGGAGGGGGGCATGGCCCGTTATGCCAAGGGCAGATGGGAGAACTGGAATCACGCCCGGGGCCTGGGCGCGCCCTACGAGAAGGTAAAGGACGCCATCGCCTTCAAGAACGACCCGGGCAAGGCCTCGGTGCACCATGCGAAACAGAAGGAGGAGATGGGGCTGTCCGGCGTCGATGTGGCCTACAACCCGAATTACGTGGTCTCGATCGAGGTGGACAAGGATGGCCAGGTCTGGGCCGGCACCTGGGGCGGCGGCCTCTCCCGCTTCGACGGCAAGCGCTGGATCAGCTACACGACCGCCGACGGCCTGCCCGGCAACCACGTATTCATGCTGCACCGGGACGAGAAGGGACGGCTCTGGGTCGGCACCAACAACGGCCTCACCACCTGGGAAAACGGCCGGTTCGCGAAGACCCTCACCACGGCCGACGGCCTGTTCGCCAACAACATCTTCGCCATGGCCTCGGCCCCCGACGGCGACCTGTGGATCGGCAGCTTCGGGGGCGTGGCCCACCTGCGGCCGGCCAAGTGAGGCGCCGCGGGGCCCGCCTCGCCACCGCACTGCTCGCCGCCGGCCTGCTGGGAACACCCCCGGCCGGATTTCCCGGCGACATTCCCCTGCTCGCCTACCTGCGGGCGTATCCGGTGGCGCCCGCGGAGGACGAAACCCGTGCCCCCCCGCGGCGCGAGGAACACGCGGCCCGCCGGGCCCTGTCGGGCCCGGGATTCCACGATCCGGCCAATCCGGACCTGCGCCACCTCCAGCGTCACGACGAGGCCGTGGCGGCGCTGCCGAAGGACGGGAACGGCTTCCCGGACTGGATGCGGGCGCTGCGCGAGGGGCGGATCGCGCCGCGGACCAGCCTCAAGGGCGACACCGAGCCCGAGGTCCTGGACCTGGACGTGATCATGCGCAACACGCGGGAGATGCCGCCGGTGCGCTTTCCCCACAAGGCCCATACCCTCTGGCTCGCCTGCGCGAACTGCCACCCGGAACCCTTCGAGCCCCGGGCCGGAGCCAACCGGATCGCGATGGCCGACATCTTCCGGGGACGCTACTGCGGGGTCTGCCACGACCGGGTGGCCTTCATCACCTTCTATTCCTGTCCCCGCTGCCACAGCGTCGGCGCGGGTGGGTGAAATCCCCCGGGGGTTGGGTGGGGCAAATGCCCCACCCGGTTCCCACGCCCCGGAAATCCGGGGCCCCCGGGGGCGCAGGCGTTCCCGATCCTGGAAATACCCGACAGGATTCTCCCGGCATGCCTCGTGCAACGGGATGGTCGCCCCCCAACCCGACAGGAGAACGACCATGAACGTACTGAAGCAGCGCCTCGCCGTCCTCGTCACCGTGGCCGCGGCCGGGCTCCTCCTCGCCACCGATGCCGCCGCCCGGAATCTTTCCTACAGCGTCGGCGGAGGCGTCAAGTGCCGGTATGTGCTGGTGTCGTCCGTCGGCGCCGTCAATACCTGGAAGACCGTCTGTTCCAAGTCCGGGGTCTGACGGCCCGGAGTGCCGCCGCGGCGGCGGCCTGCCTCGGTACCGCCGCGGCGCCCGCCGGGGCCGCCGGTCCCGACGCCATGCCGGCGCCGCCGGCCAGCCTGGAGGTGTCGTTCGGCCACGAGGCCCTGTCCTCCCCGCTGTTCCGCCTCTCGGACACCGGCGCCCTCGTCCGCCTGCCCGGCCTGCTGCGCCTTTCGGGCAACTACGTGCGGGTGGGCGCCGGCGGAATGGCCCTGTTCCCGGCGCCCTCGGGCCAATGGAGCGCCGCCGGCCGGGTGGATTGGAAGACGGCCCCGGCGGCCCGGGACCTGGACTTCGGGAACGTTTCGGGCGAGCTCATGTGGCGGGAGGCCCTCGGCGACGGCCAGGCCGGCATCGGCATCAGCCGGCAGCGCATGGCGGTGGCCGGCAGCCCCTTCCGGACCGCCACCGCAGCCCAGGCGGACTGGACCCGGGCGACCGACGACGGCGGCCATTGGGTGCTGCTGTCGGCCCTGGCCCGCCAGCGGCACGACCGGGATGCGGAACTCGACGGCACGGTCGCATCGCTTGCCCTGCAGCGCCACCTGCCGGAACCGCTGCAGTGGGTGGATGCCCTCGACCTGGAGGCCGCCATCGCCCGGGAACGGACGCGGTTCCCGGACCTCTCGTCACGGACCGCATTCCTGCGCCTGTCGGCGGACCGCCGGTGGCTCGGCATCGACTGGTCCGCGGGGTTCTCGCTGCAGCGTGCCGCCTTCGACGCGGCGCTCCTGCCGGGCCTGCCGGTGCGTCGTGACCGGGGAACGCTGCTGGAATTCTCCGCCGCCCTTGCGGCGGGCCGGTTCGGGAACCTGCGCCTGGAGATCCAGGACGGACGCAACCGCTCCAACGTGCCCGTTTACGACAACCGGTACCGGAACCTCTCCCTGACCCTCGCCCACTCCTGGTGAATCGATCGTGAAGACCGCCGTGCCGCCCCGTGGCCTGCCCCTCGTGGATAATGCGGCCATCGTGGTCAAACCCTTCAACCTCAGCCGCTGGTTCGCCATCGTCGGCCTCGTCGCCATCGCCTCCATCAGCGTCGCGACGGCCCTGCTGCTTTCCCGCTTCCTGACGGAGCGGATGCAGCGCCAGGAGGCGGTGCTGACTTCCGAGTTCATCCAGAGCCTCGTGCTCGCCGAAGACGCCACCGAGTATTTCCGGGACGGCCGGACGGGTGTCAAGGCGATCGAGGAGGCCTTCGCCCACGTGGCGGCGATGCCGGACGTGCTGCGGGCCAGCGCCCACAACCTCCAGCGGGTCGTCGTCTGGTCCAATGACAAATCCATCATCGGCCGCCGCTTCACGGACAACCCTGAGCTGGAGGAGGCGCTGGCGGGCGACCTCGTGGTCCACGGGGGCCGGATCGGCGATACTGAGAAGGACAAGGATGAGCACGCCGGCCTCAGCCGGGACCTGGGTTACTTCGTCGAGATCTACATGCCGGTTCGCTCCCGGGACGGGCAGATCATCGGCGCCCTGGAACTGTACAAGTCGCCGCGCGCCCTGTTCGAGGCGATCCGCGCCGGCGAGCGGGCCGTTTGGTCCGGCGCGGCCCTGGCCGGCCTCTTCCTTTACCTGACCCTGTTCTGGCGCATCCGGGCCGCGGACGCGCTGATGCGCGAACAGCGCGCGAAGATGGTCGAGGGCGAGACCCTCGCCGCGGTCGGCGAGATGGGGCTCGCGGTCGCCCACGGCATCCGCAACCCGCTGGCGGCCATCCGTTCTTCGGCGGAACTGAACCTGGAATCCGACGATCCCCAGCAGCGGGAGTCCTGCCAGGACATCATCCGGGAGGTGGATCGCGTCGAGTCGTGGGTCAAGGAACTGCTCTCCTACGCCCGCCCCGTGACCGGGCAGGCGAATCGGGTGGATCTTCCAGCGGTGCTCCGGGACTGCCTCGGCGAATTCGAGCGGGAGGCGGCGCGCCGCGGAATCGTCATCGAGCGGCGCATCGCCGCCGACCTGCCGCGGGTCAGTTTCGACCCCCTCCTCCTCGCCCAGGTGACCGGCAACCTGGTGGCCAACGCCTGCGATGCCATCGGCAACCGGGGCCGCATCCTCGTCGAGGCGGTGCCGGACGACGGGGCCGTGCGCGTGGCGGTGGAGGACGACGGCCCCGGCCTGCCGGCCGAGGAGCTTGCGCGGATATTCACCCCCTTCTACACCACCAAGGCCCGGGGCATGGGCCTCGGACTTCCTCTGGCCAAGCGCATCGTGGAGCGCTTCGGCGGCGAGATCGGCGTGCGCAGCGAGCCCGGCCGGGGCACCCGCGTGGAACTGACCCTGCCGGCGGCCCCCTAGGAGACGAGTGTGGCACGCGGCGTTCTGATCATCGAGGACGAGGCCACGCTGGCCAAGAACATGTGCATCTACCTGGTGCGCACCGGCTTCGACGTGGTCACCGCGGAGACGGCCGAGCAGGGTTTCGCGGAACTGGAGTCCTTCAAGCCGGACATCGTCCTCCTGGATTTCCGGCTGCCCGGCATGGACGGCATGGAGGCGCTGGCGCGGCTGCGTGACCGCGCTCCCGGCATACCGGTCATCATGATCACCGGCCATGGCACCGTGGAACTGGCGGTGGAGGCCATGAAGGCCGGCGCCTACGACTTCCTCGTCAAACCGGTCTCCCTGGCCAAGCTGCGCCTGCTGGTGGAGCGGGCCCTGGGCGCGGAACGGCGGGAACAGGCGCTCTCCTACTACCAGAAACGCGAGGCGGCCGCCGGTAATGTCGATGGCATGGTAGGCGACTCGGAGCCGATGCGCCGGCTGAAGGCGCGGCTCGCCCAGCTGCTGGAGGTGGAGAAGGGCCTGCGCGACGCGGACGCCCCGGCCGTCCTGATCGTCGGCGAGACCGGTACCGGCAAGGAGGTGGCGGCGCGGGCCCTCCATTTCTCGGGCCCCCGGCGGGAACAGCCCTTCGTCGAGATCAACTGCGCGGCCATCCCGAGCCAGTTGCTGGAATCGGAGCTCTTCGGCCACGAGAAGGGGGCTTTCACCGATGCCAAGGAAAGGAAGCCGGGCCTGGTGGAGACGGCCTCGGGCGGCACCCTTTTCCTGGACGAGATCGGCGACCTGGACCTGGGCCTGCAGGCCAAGCTGCTGAAGCTCCTGGAGGAAAAGACGGTCCGCCGGCTGGGCGCCCTGCGCGACCAGAAGGTGGACGTGCGCATCGTCGCCGCCACCCACCGGCCGCTGCCCGAGCTCGTCGCCCAGGGTCGCTTCCGCGCCGACCTGTATTACCGCCTGCGCATCGTGGAACTCTCGCTGCCGCCGCTGCGCGACCGGGGTGATGACATCATCCTGCTCGCCAGACGGTTTCTGGGCGTCCAGGCGGCCCGCTACGGGCGCGGCGGGCTGAGCCTGTCCCCGCAGGCGGAGCGGCGGCTGCTCGCGCACCGCTGGCCGGGAAACGTGCGGGAACTGCGCAACCTGATGGAGCAGGCCGTGCTGCTCGCCCCGGGCCCGGTCCTCGAAGCGGAGGACCTGCACCTGGGCATCACGGGGCCGGAGCGGGAGGCGGGCCCAGGGGTGTCGGTCCCGGCCGGCGGGAGTCTGGAGGACATCGAGCGGGGACTGTTGCACGACGCACTGGTGAAGTCGGGATGGAACGTCACGCAGGCCGCCAGAAGCCTGGGGATTTCCCGCGACACGCTGCGCTACCGGATCGAGAAGCACGGGCTGTCGGCCCGCGACTGAGGCTGTTCCGGGCGCGCGCCGGCGGGCGGGTCTTTGCGGCGGGCCGGATGCCCCGCCTCACCGGACCGGCGCCATCCCCCATTCGGCCACGCCCTCGGCCAGGTGCTCGGCGTGGAAGCCCCTCTGCCGGAGCAAAGCCACGGCATCCCGGGCCATCAGGCAGTAGGGACCGCGACAGTAGGCGACGATGGCCCTGTCCCGGGGGAGTTCGGACAGCCGCGCCTTCAGCTCCTCCATCGGCATGGATTGCGCGTAGGGCAGATGGGCAGCCGCGTACTCGGCGGCGGGCCGCACGTCCAGGACAACCACCTCGCCGCGGCGCGCCCTCCTGATCAGGGCATCCCTGTCGGTGGGCGTCAGTTCCCGCGGCGCATCGGTGATCTGCGCGAGCGCCATGCGGAGTTCGACGAGCCGGTCCTCGGCCAGGGAGCGGATGGCCACCCAGAACCCGGCCACTTCCCCGCCGGCCAGGCGGTAGAGGACGTTCTTGCCGCGGCGTTCTGTCGCCACCAGGTTCGCCGAACGCAGCTCCCGCAGGTGGGCGCTCGCCAGTTTCATGCTGATGGCGGCCTCCCGGGCCAGGGTGTCCACCGTCTTCTCGCCCTGGCACAGCAGCTCGATCAGTTCGAGGCGCTTCGGACTGCTGCTCGCCTTGCCGATGCGGGCGACCTGCTCGTAGAGGAGGTCCTTGACCTGGCGGGCGTCGGGCTTGCGGCTGCGCATGGCGCGCATCTTACCGGGTCGGTTGACAGGCGGCGGGCTTGCCGATACATTGATCTAACGTTTGTTAGATTGTATTCCAAAGAGAAGACGTCTACGCGGGAGCCGCGCGCCCTGCCGGCCCCGGGGGGCACTGCGGCATCCCGAAGACGTCCTTCCAGGAGGGAGGAAAGTGTCCGTGGCCACCACGCTCTTCATCCTGAACGATCCGCCCTGCGGCACCGAGCGCCGCCACACCGCCCTGCGCCTCGCCCGTCCCCCGTTGAAGAAGGCGGAAGGGAAGGAACGGGTCCGGGTCCTCCTGATGGGGGATGCGGCGGCCCGCGCCCGGCCGGGACCGACCGCGCGCCAGGACCTCTGCAACATCGCGGACACACCGGGCATGGGCGCCCGGGCCGGCGGCGCGGTCGGCGTGTGCGGCACCCGCATGGATGCCCGGGGAATCACCGAGGCCACGCCGATCCGGGGCGCCCATCGCGGCACCCGGGACGAACGGGCCGCATGGACCCGGGCCAACGCCCGGGTCACCGCCTTCTGAGCGGCAACGATGGACGGTCTGGCGGCCCACTGGGAACAGGTCTATGCCACCCGCAACGCCGATGAGGTGAGCTGGTACCAGGTCCGACCGGACACCTCCCTGCGGCTGATCGAGCGGCTCGGGGTGGACCGGAACGACGCGATCATCGACGTGGGGGGCGGTGCCTCCACCCTTGTGGATCACCTGCTGGACCTGGGCTTTGCCGATGTCACCGTCCTGGACATCGCCGCCGCCGCGCTCGAGGCGGTCAGGAAGCGCCTGGGACAGCGCGCCCTCCAGGTCCGCTGGATCGCCGGCGACGTGAACGACGTGAAGCCGGCCGGACCCTATCGCCTGTGGCACGACCGTGCCGTCTTCCATTTCCTCACCGATGCGGACCGCCGCGGGCGCTACGTCGCCACCCTTTCCGCGGCTGTGCCGGCAGGCGGTTCGGCCATCATCGCCACCTTCGCCGAGGACGGGCCCGACCGGTGCAGCGGGCTTCCGATATGCCGCTACAGTCCGGACAGCCTGGCGGCGGAACTCGGCCCCGGCTTCGCGCTGGTCGAAGCCGTGCGGGAGACCCATGTCACCCCGGCCCGGGGCCACCAGGAGTTCATTTACTGCTGCTTCCGTCGATGCTGACTGCCGCCACCCCTGGCCGGGCCAGCCGCCGGCCTTCGGCATGCCTGGCCGCGACGCTCGCCCTCCTTGCCGTCGGCTCCCCGGCCCAGGAGGCCGATATCGCCTGGAAACATGTCGCCGAGGCCGCGGAGGTCAGGTTGACGGCCAACCCCCTGGGCATCGCCTCGCGCATCGCCTTCTACGAGGCGCGGGGATTCCCGGCCGAGGCGATCCGCCCCTATGCCCAGGCCTGCGGCTTTTCCCTCGGCATGCACAACGGCAGCGCCGCAACCGTGCGAACCCGGCTCGCGGACTGGCAGGCCATCGGTGCCGATGGCCGGACGGTCGCCCTGCGCCCGCCCGCATCCTGGGACGCCCGATGGGATGCGGCCGGCATCTCCCCGCCGGCGCGGATCGCCTTCCGGTGGGCCCAGTTCCAGGCCGAGAACGTCTTCGAGCCCGGCGACTGGATCATGGGCATGGCAACGCTGGACGGGACGCCGGCCGAGCCTTTCCGCATCGTGGCGCGCTTTCGCGACGCAGTGACGGACCGGGCGGCCGGCCAGGAGACCGTGCTGCAGGGCTTGGAGTGCGCCCGTGACTGACCGGCGCCGCTTCCTGGCCTGGCTCGCCGCCTCGGGCGGCATCGCGGCGCTGGCGCAAGTCCCGCCGGCCGTGGCGCAGGGCCGGGGCATGGCCGCCGTGCCCTCCGCGCCGCCGGCCCCGCCGCTGCGCCTCCCCGACGCAGACGACCGGGAGGTCGCCCTGGACCGGTTCCTGGGACGCGTCGTCCTGGTCAATTTCTGGGCGACCTGGTGCCCGCCCTGCCGCAAGGAGTTCCCTTCCCTCGGGCGGGTGCGGAAACTGTTTGGCCCCGCGGGATTCGAGGTGATCGCCGTGAATGTCGGGGAGGACCCGGAGGCGGTCTTCTCATTCGCCGGCACCACGGACTTCCCCGTGTTGTTCGATCGCGACTCTCGGGCCATGGCGGCGTGGTCCGTGCGCGGCCTGCCCACGACCTTCCTGGTGGACCGGACAGGCAGGCTGGCCTACCGGGCGACCGGCGGCCGCGAATTCGACCATCCCGACGTCATCGGCATCGTCAAGCGCCTGCTGGTATCCTCAGGGCCCCGTTCCTCCCCGCCCGGCGGCGGTCCGCTTCCTGACCCCCTGGCCTTGCCGGCAGCCGAAGTCCTTCCGGGACGTTCAGGCGCCCGTGGCAACCACGGCACCGGAGAGGGCTGCCAGGGCATCGCCGCAGGCGGCATGGAGCTTGACGGCAAGCAGCGGGTCGGCGCGGGTGGCCCCCAGGTTGATGGCGGCGATGGGCTTGCCGAGGGCATGGGCCCGCTCACAGAACCGGTAACCGGAATAGACCATCAGGGAGGAACCCGCGACGAGCAGCGCATCCGCCTCGGCGAGCAGCGCCAGGGCCTCCTCCACCCGTGGCCGCGGGACGCTGTCCCCGAAGAAGACGACGTCCGGCTTGAGGATGCCGCCGCAGGCCGGACATGCCGGCGTCTCGAAGCGCTCCAGGTCCGCCTCGTCCAGGTCCGCGTCGCCGTCGGGGGCGGGCGTTGCGGCCCGGCCCGCCAGCCAGGGATTTCCCGCCTCCAGGCGCCGCTGGACGTCCGCGCGCTGCATCAGGCCGCCACATCCCGTACAGATCACCCGGCCCAGGTTCCCATGCAGTTCGATGACGCGGCGATGGCCGGCCGCCTGGTGCAGGCCGTCCACGTTCTGGGTCAGCAGGGCGTGGATGCGGCCGGCCGCCTCCAGCCCGGCCAGGGCCAGGTGGGCTCCGTTGGGACGCGCGCGACTGAAGACGGGCCAGCCCAGCATGCTGCGCGCCCAGTAGCGGCGGCGGACCGGCGGCGACCCGAGGAACTCCTGGTGCCGAACGGGCTGGCGGCGCTTCCATTGGCCCGCCGCGTCACGGTAGTCGGGAATGCCCGATTCGGTGCTCACCCCGGCGCCGGTAAGGACGAAGAGGCGCGGGTGAGCCCGCACGAAGGCGAGCAGGTCGGCAAGGCCGACGGATGACGAACGAATGGCCTCAGGCTTGTCCGGGGACACTGCGCGGCGGAATGAGGGTGGAGGCGCGAGCCGGAATCGAACCGACGTAGACGGCTTTGCAGGCCGCTGCATAACCACTCTGCCATCGCGCCAGCGATGCCGGGAGGACCCCGGAATTAAAAGGGGAAAGGGCCGTCACGGCACTTTCCCCGGGAAACCTGGAGCGGGAAACGAGTCTCGAACTCGCGACCTCAACCTTGGCAAGGTTGCGCTCTACCAACTGAGCTATTCCCGCAGGAAGGACGCGAATTATACCCACGGTTCCGGGTGTGTCAACGCGTCGTTGGCGAGTCCCCGGCGCGGCCGCGGCGCCCGTGCCCGGCGGCGCGCCGCCCTGCCTCGGAAACGCTGATGCTCCCTCCATGGACGTCACCTGGCGGAGGCGATTTCCGGCCAGGCCCTGCGCAGGTAGTACCCCATCGACCACAGGGTGAGCAGGGCCGCGGCCCAGACCAGCCAGGTGCCGATCAGCACCATGTCCAGGCCGCCGAGCGGCGCACCGTACAGGAGCATCGGGATCGCCACCATCTGCGCCGTCGTCTTCAGCTTGCCGATCATCGACACCGCCACGCTGCGCGCCGCGCCGATCTTCGCCATCCACTCGCGCAGGGCCGAGATGGTGATTTCGCGGCCGACGATGATCAGGGCCACGATGGCGCTGGCCCGGTCGAACTCCACGAGGACCACCAGGGCCGCGGCGACCATCAGCTTGTCGGCCACCGGGTCGAGGAAGGCGCCGAAGGCCGTGGTCTGGCCCAGCTTGCGGGCCAGCCAGCCGTCGATCCAGTCGGTCACCGCGGCGGCAATGAACATGCCCGTGGCGAAGACGTTGCGCTCGTGTGCGCTCAGCCATCCGTCGGGGAGGTAGAACACGCCGACGAAGAGGGGAATCATCACGATTCGCCCCCAGGTCAGCAGGTTCGGCAGGTTCAACGGCATGTCAATGCAATTCCTTGTGGATCTTCTCGGCCAGGGCGCGGCCGATGCCCTCGACCCGGCTCAGGTCCTCCACCGTCGCGGCCAGCACGCCCTGCAGGCCCCCGAACTGGGCCAGCAGGCGCTTGCGCTTGGCCGGTCCGATGCCGGCGACATCCTCCAGGCGGGAATGCCCGCGGGCCTTGGCCCGCCGCGCCCGGTGGCCGCCGATGGCGAAGCGGTGGGCCTCGTCGCGGATCTCCTGCACCAAGTGAAACCCCGGATGGTCGGGAGGCCATTCTATCGCCTCGTCGCGCCCGGCCACGAACAGGGTTTCGCACCCGGGCTTGCGCTCCTCTCCCTTGGCGACGCCGATGGACAGCAGGTGCTCGAGGCCCAGTTCGGCGAGGACCTCCCGGGCGACCCGGTGCTGGCCCTTGCCGCCGTCGATCAGGATCAGGTCGGGCTCGGCGCCCTCCCCGGCGGCCACCTTCTCGTAGCGCCGGGTCAGGGCCTGGCGCATGGCCGCGTAGTCGTCCCCCGGCTCGATGCCGGCGATGTTGTAGCGCCGGTAGTCGCTCTTGCGCATGGCCCCGTCGACGCAGACGACACAGGAGGCCACGGTCCCCTCCCCCATGGTGTGGCTGATGTCGAAGCATTCTATGCGGGCCGGCGGCTCGGCCAGGTCGAGGGCATCGCGCAGGGCTTCCAGACGCCGCCCCGAACGGGCGCGGGCCTGGCGCCGGGCATCGATGGCGAGCAGCGCGTTCTTCTCGGCCATGGCCATCCAGGCCCGCTCCGGCTCGTTCCGGGGTGGGCCGGCCGAGACGCCGCCCTTCACCGCGGCGAAGGCCGCCAGAGTCTCTTCGCCGAGGGCCGCATTGGCGACGATCCGCCCCGGCGGCGGGTGCTCGATGTAGTGCTGGGAAACGAAAGCCTCCAGCACGTCGGCCGGATCGGCCTGGGCGGCCTCGGCCTGGGGAAAGAAGGCCCGGTCGCCCAGGTGCAGGCCGCCGCGCACCATGGCGAGCACAATGCAGACCTCGCCGCCGGCGACGACCGCGGCCAGCACATCGGCATCCTCGTCACGGGCGGAGCTCACGTACTGCCGGTGCAGCACCGCCTGCAGGGCCCGGACCTGGTCGCGCAGCGCCGCCGCCTGTTCGAAGCGCAGCTCGTCGGAGGACTTCTGCATGGCCGCGGTCAGGCCGTCGATGACCTCGGCATGGCGGCCGCGCAGAAAGAGCTCGGCGAGGCGTGCGTCCGCGGCATAGCCTTCCGGCGAGACGAGGCCGACGCAGGGCGCCTTGCAGCGGTGGATCTGGTGCAGCAGACAAGGCCGCGAGCGGTTGGCGAAGACCGTGTCCTCGCAGGTGCGCAGCAGGAAGGTCTTCTGCAGCAGGTGGATGCTCTCCCGGACGGCGTGGGCGTTTGGAAAGGGCCCGAAGTAGCGCGAGCGGCCGTCGAAGGGCCCGCGATGGAAGGCGAGCCGCGGGAAATCGCCGGCCGCCAGCACGATGTAGGGGTAGGACTTGTCGTCGCGGAACAGGATGTTGTAGCGCGGCGCCAGCTTCTTGATCAGCGTGTTCTCGAGGAGCAGCGCCTCGGCCTCGGACCGGGTCGCCGTCGTCTCGACCGAAGCCACCTGCTGCAGCATCAGGGCGATGCGCGGGCTGTGGCCGGACTTCTGGAAATAGGACGAGACCCGCCGCTTCAGGTTCTTCGCCTTGCCGACGTAGAGGGGCCGGCCCTCGGCGTCGAACATGCGATAGACGCCGGGGTCCTCGGTCAGCGTGGCGAGGAAGGCCCGGGCGTCGAACCCGCCGCCGGATTCAGCCGAGGCGGGGCCGGAGGGCGGCGAAGACATCGCGGAAGGCCTCCGGCGTCAGGCGTCGGGTCTGGGTGTTGTAGCGGCTGCAGTGGTAGCTGTCGAACAGGAAACGCCCGTCTGGCAGCGCATGCTCGGCGCCGTGGGCGAAGGCGAAATCCCCCGGGCGCAGCCCCAGGGCCCGCAGCGCGGCCTCGTGGGCCACGCGACCCAGGGCCAGCACGACCCGGATCGCCGGATCGGCCAGTTCCGCCGCCAGGTAGCCGTTGCACTGGCGAATTTCGGCCGGCTCTGGCTTGTTGGCCGGCGGCAGGCACTTGACGGCATTGGTGATCCGGCAGTCGGAGAGCCGCAGGCCGTCGCCCGCGGAGACGGACTCGGCGCGGTCCGCGAAGCCGAACCGGTGCAGCGTCTCGTAGAGCAGGATGCCGGCATGGTCGCCGGTGAAGGGCCGGCCGGTGCGGTTCGCCCCGTGCATGCCGGGGGCCAGCCCCACGACCAGAAGGCGTGCCGCGGAATCCCCGAAGGGCGGCACCGGTCGGGCGTGGTAGCCGGGATGCGCGGCGCGCGCGGCGGCCAGGTGGCCGGCAAGGCGGGGGCAACGGGTACAGGCCAGCAGGGCCCCGGACTCGGCGGCGGCGGACTTCATCGCGTTAGGATAGCGGCTTTATGGATCTGGCCCGGGCCACCTTGAAAAACTGGGACATTTTCTGCCGGGTCCTGGACAACTACGGGGACATCGGCGTGTGCTGGCGGCTGGCCAGCCAGCTCGCGGCGGAACACGGCGCCGGGGTGCGGCTGTGGGTGGACGATCTGGCCAGTTGCCGGATGCTCGTCCCCGAGTTGTCCATGGCCCCAGGTCCCCAGCAACTGCACGGCGTTGAACTGCGGGCGTGGCCCGAGCCGTGGCAGCCGGTGGAACCGGGCGACGTGGTCGTCGAGTCCTTCGCCTGCGAACTGCCGACGGCCTTTGTCGCGGCGATGGCGCGGCGGGCAAGGCCTCCCGTCTGGATCAACCTGGAATACCTGTCGGCCGAGTCCTGGGTCGAGGGGGCCCACGGCCTCCCCTCCCCGCATCCGGCCCTGCCGCTGCGCAAGCATTTCTTCTTCCCCGGCTTCACGCCGTCCACCGGCGGCCTGCTGCGCGAGCGCGGGCTGCTGGAGGCGCGCCGCCGGTGGGACGCATCCCGCGTCGGCGGTGCCGCCCTGACCATCTTCCTGTTCAGCTACGGCCATCCGGCGCTGCCGGCCCTGCTGGAGGCATGGGCTGGCGGCCCGGTGCCGCTCCGGGTCCGCATGCCGCCGGGCACGGCGAGGGACCAGGTGGGGGCCTGGCTCGGCGACCCGCTCCGCGACGGCACGGAGGCGACGCGGGGCGCCCTGCGGGTGGAGGCCCTGCCCTTCGTCGCCCAGGAGGATTTCGATGCCCTGCTGTGGGAAGCCGACCTGTTGCTCGTGCGCGGAGAGGACTCGGCCGTGCGGGCCATGTGGGCGGGCCGGCCCTTCGTCTGGCAGCTCTACCCCCAGGCCGACGACGCCCGCCTGCACAAGATGGAGGCCTTCCTGGCCCGCCACGGAGCGGGACTCCCGCCGCCGGCCCGGGAGGCGGAGGCGGAGTTGTTCCGGGCCTGGAATTTCGCGGGGGACCCGGCGGCAGCCTGGCCCCGCTGGCTGGCCAGCCGGACGGAACTGGCGGCACACGCGGAACGGTGGTGCGACGAACTGGAAAACCTGGGCAATCTCGCCGAAAACCTGGTCAATTTCTGCGCTGAACGGGTAAAATAGCGGGCTTTACTTTTCCAGCCCAGGATTCGCATCATGAAAACCGCCCAGGAACTGCGCACCGGCAACGTCATCATGGTCGGGAACGACCCCCTGGTGATCCAGAAGGCCGAATACAACAAGTCCGGCCGCAATGCCGCCGTGGTGAAGTTCAAGTTCCGGAACCTGCTCACCGGCACCAATTCCGAGGCCGTGTACAAGGCCGACGACAAGTTCGAGCAGGTGGTGCCCGAGCGCAAGGAATGCACCTATTCCTACTTCGCCGACCCCATGTACGTGTTCATGGACGCCGACTACAACCAGTACGAGGTGGAAGCCGAGAACATGGGCGACGCCCTGAACTATCTGGAGGACGGCATGCCGATGGAAGTGGTGTTCTACGACGGCAAGGCCATCTCCGTCGAGATGCCCACCACCGTGGTCCGCGGCGTCGTCTACACGGAACCGGCCGTCAAGGGCGACACCTCCGGCAAGGTCATGAAGCCCGCCAAGATCACCACGGGCTTCGAACTGCCCGTGCCGATCTTCGTCGAAATCGGTGACAAGATCGAGATCGACACCCGCACCGGAGAATACAAGGCCCGGGTCAAGTAAGCGGCGGAACCGCCTCGCGAAAAAGGGCAGCCTCGGCTGCCCTTTTCGTTTTTCCGGCGGGCATTTCCGTCCCGGCCAGCCGTCTCAGGCCAGTCGCGCGATGGCCTCGATCCCCGCCGCGTAGCCGGGGATGGCCGCCAGATGGTCCCGGGTGGGCGCCGGCCCGGCCGGAAGGAGGCGCGCGACCCGGGCGGCGCGCACCGGTTCCAACGCCGGCTTCCAGCGCTCCAGCAGTCGGCCGACGGCATCGGGCGCATTGCAGACCAGGAGCATGTCGCACCCCGCGTTCCAGGCCGCATCGGCGCGGGCCACGATGTCCCCGGCGACGCTGGCCCCTTCCATGGACAGGTCGTCGCTGAACACGACGCCGTCGAAGGCGAATTCCCGGCGCAGCCGGTCGATCCAGACCGGCGAGAAACCCGCCGGGCGCGCGTCGACAGCCGGGTAGATCACGTGGGCCGGCATGACGGCATCCAGGGGCAGGCGCCGATAGGGTTCCAGGTCGGCGTCCATCGCGCCGGATGCCCGGTTGTCCACCGGTATCGCCACGTGTGAATCGGCCTCCACCCAGCCGTGCCCCGGGAAATGCTTGCCGCAGCAGGCCATGCCGCCGGACCGCATTCCCTCGATGAAGGCTCCGGCCAGGGCGACGACCGCCTCCGGCCGGCGGTGGAAAGCCCGGTCGCCGATCACCCCGCTGCGGTCCCAATCCAGGTCGAGCACGGGCGCGAAGGACAGATCGACGCCCCAGGCCCGCAATTCGGCCGCCAGCACGGTACCGATCCCGCGGGCCTCGGCAACGGCCGGCCCGGGTTCGGCATCCCACCTGTCGCCCAGGCGGCGCATGGCCGGCAGCCGCGTGAAGCCGTCGCGGAAGCGCTGCACGCGGCCGCCTTCGTGATCCACGGCCACCAGCAGCGGGGGGTTGCGCAGGGCGTGGATCTCCGTGCAGAGCGCGGCGACCTGGGCCGGGGACTCGTAGTTGCGGCTGAACAGGATCAGGCCACCGACCAGGGGGTGGCACAGGCGTTCCCGGTCCGCATCGGTCAGTGCCGTTCCCGCCACGTCGATCATCAGGGGCCCCAGGGGCAGGATGTTCATGGCATGGACTCCGCAACGACGAAGGCGACGGCGTAGTCCCGCTCGTCGCTGAGGGACAAATGGGCCTTCAGGCGGCGTTCCGCCATCCAGGCGTCGAATTCGGGCGCGAAACGGAACCCGGGGCGACCGAGGGCGTCGTGGACGATCGCCACCGCGGGCAGCAGCAGTGGCGCCCGGACGCCGGTCCCGACGGCCTTGCCCAGCGCCTCCTTGGCCGCGAAGCGCTTGGCCAGGAAACGCCCGGGATCGGCGCTGGCCCGGCAGGCATCGCGCTCCTCGGGGGCTAGGAGCTTTTCCAGGGACCGCTCCCCGTGACGGGCCAGCAATTCGGCCGTCCGCGCAACGGCCACGATGTCGGTGCCGACGCCGTGGATCACGCCGCCTCGCGCATCAGCCGCTTCATCTCGCGCACGGCTTCCTGCATGCCGATGAAGATGGCCCGGCTCACGATGGCGTGGCCGATGTGGAGTTCCCGCACGCCCGGGAGACGCGCCACCGGCTGCACGTTGACGTAGTTCAGGGCATGGCCGGCGTTGAAGCGCATGCCCAGATCCCGGATGGCCTGGCCGGCCAGGCGGATCTTCTCCAGTTCGGCGACGACGGCGGGACTCTCCGCGTCGCGCCCCTTGCCGTGGAAGGCGTGGGCGTAAGGTCCGGTATGGATCTCGCAGACGCGGGCCCCGATCCGGGCCGCCGCCTCGACCTGGGGCAGTTCGGCGTCGATGAAGACGCTGGAGACGATCCCGGCCTCGGCGAGCCGCGCCACCACCCCCTTGAGCCGCGCCTCCTGGCCGGCCACGTCCAGGCCCCCTTCGGTGGTGATCTCGTGGCGTCCCTCGGGCACCAGCATTGCCATTTCGGGTTTCAGGCCGCAGGCAATGGCGACCATCTCGTCGGTGGCCGCCATCTCCAGGTTCAGCTTGATGTGGGTCAGGTCCCGCAGGCGTCGCACGTCGTGGTCCTGGATGTGGCGGCGATCCTCGCGCAGATGGACCGTTATCCCGTCCGCGCCGCCCAAGTGCGCCTCCACGGCGGCCCAGACCGGATCGGGCTCGTAGGTTCGCCGCGCCTGGCGAACGGTGGCCACGTGGTCGATATTGACACCCAGTTCGATCATCTCTCGCCCCGCCTATTCAGAATTCCTGCAGATCCATGAACACCCGCCGCGACTGCAGGGCCTGCCCGCCCAGGTAATGAGCCAGCAGACGCCGCATCAAGGCCCTGCTCTCGGCAAGGCTGCGCGGGTCCTCCAGGGTGCCCGCGGCCAGGTCCAGCAGGGTCCGCCCCGCCACCGCATCGCCCGCCTCGTCTCCTTCCACCATCCGCAGCGGACCGCGTTCGATGACATACAGATAGGTCGCCGCCGGGTCGACCGGCCGGCCGGTGTCGGCCTCCCGGTCAAGGGTCAGACCGTAGCCCAGTTCCTGCAACAGGGATTTCTCGAATCGGCGGAGCAATGCGGCCTCCGGCACCAGCGCCGCGAGTCCGGCGAGGGCCTCCGCGTAGGCATCGAACAATCGGGGATGGGGATCCTCGCGCGGCAGGAGCTTCAGCAGCAGCTCATTCAGATAATAACCGACGAGGAGCCCGCGGCCGCGGAGTCCAGCGGGCGTGCCTTGCCAGTCGGCCCTGGCCAGCGTCTTCACTTCCCCACCGCCGAACCAGCCCATCTCCAGGGCCTGGAACGCCATCAACCGGCCGCGCAGGGCCGACATCGGCCGCCGGGCGCCCTTCGCCACCAGGGCCAACCGGCCATGGTCCCGGGTCCAGGCCTCGACCACGAGGCTGGATTCGCTGTAGGGATGGGCGTGGAGGACGTAGGCCCGCTGGCCGTCGACCCGCTTGCGACCGGACACGCTCGGCTACTCGTATCCCAGGCTGCGCAGGGCCCGCTCGTCGTCGGCCCAGCCCGACTTGACCTTCACCCAGGTCTCCAGATAGACCCGGCCACCGAACAGGTCCTCCATGTCCTTGCGGGCATCCGTGGAGATGCGCTTCAGCCGCTCCCCGGACTTGCCGATGACCATGGCCTTGTGGGCGGCCCTGTCGACGACCACGGCCGCGAAGATCCTCCTCAGAGCGCCTTCCTGCTCGAACTTCTCGATCTCGACGGCGATGCCGTAGGGCAATTCCTCGCCCAGGTTGCGGAACAGCTTCTCGCGCAGTATCTCGCCCGCCAGGAAGCGTTCGGAGCGGTCGGTGATGTCCTCGGGACCAAACACGGGCGGTCCCTCCGGAAGCAGGTCCCCCACCACGGCCAACAGGCGTTCGACGCCCTCTCCCTTCTCCGCGCTCAGCGGCACCAGGGCCGCGAAGGGATGCACTCCGGACATCCTCTCCAGAAAGGGCAGCAGGCGGGACTTGTCCGCCAGCCGATCCGTCTTGTTGATCACCAGGACCACGGGCCGATCCTTCGGCAACAGGGCGAGCAGGGCGCGATCCTCCGCTGCGAAGCGCGTCCCCTCCACCACGAGCAGCACCACGTCCACATCGCCCAGGGCCTGGGTCACGGCCCGATTCATCAGCCGGTTGAGGGCATTGCGGTGGCGGGTCTGGAAACCCGGCGTATCGACGAAAATCCATTGGGCATCATCGGTCGTGAGGATTCCATGGACCCGGTGCCGGGTCGTCTGGGCCTTCTTCGAGGTGATGCTGATCCGCGCCCCCACGAGCCGGTTGGTCAAGGTGGATTTCCCCACGTTGGGCCGCCCGACGACGGCCACGAAACCGGTCCGGAAGACCCTGTCCCCGCTCATGCCAGTTGCTCCAGCACCTTGCCCGCGGCGGACTGCTCGGCCGCCCGGCGGCTGCCGCCGTGCCCCGTCGCGGCGAGCCGCAGCACCGGCACCTGGCATTCCACCAGGAACTGCTGGGCATGGGCATCCCCCGAAACGGACTTGAGGACGTACTGCGGAAGCGGCAGCTTGCGCCCCTGGAGCACCTCCTGGAGCGCCGTCTTGGGATCGAGCCCGGCAGACGGATCCAGGTCCGCCAGCGCGGGGGCGTAGAGGTCGCGCAGTACCTTGGTCACCTCCGCGAAGCCCCCGTCGAGGTATACGGCGCCAAGGACCGCCTCCAGGGCGTCGGCCAGGATGGAGGGGCGCGAGGCACCGCCGCTGCGCAGCTCCCCCTCGCCGAGCAGCAGGTGGGAGCCGAGGTCCAGGCGCATGGCGATCGCGTGGAGCGCGTCCTGGCGCACGAGATGCGCGCGCAGCCGGGAAAGCTGCCCCTCCCGCTGCCCCGGGAAGCGATCGAAGAGGAAGGTGGCGACCACGCAGTTCAGGAGGCCGTCGCCGAGGAACTCGAGCCGCTCGTTGTTGGGGGTGCCGTAGCTGCGGTGGGTCAGCGCTTCCCGGAGCAGTTCCGGCTGTTGGAATCCGTGGCCGAGGGCTCGTTCCAGCCGCTCAGCCTTCATCACTGCCCGGCTGCCGAGGAACTGCCCTCGAAATCGATCAGAAGGCTCACGGGGCCGTAGAGCGGAACCTTCTTCGAGTAGGCGAAGGAGATGACGATCTCGTTGCCCTCCTTGCCGATGTCCAGATCGTTTTCGGAAATCGCGTTGATGCCGTCGATCTGCGCCCGGCGCTGGAAGGCCTTGCGGATTTCCGCGACGGTCGTGCCCTTGATGGATGGATCCTGCGCGGTCGCCTTGACGTTCTTCACGATCGTGAAGTACTCGATGACGTCGGGCGCGACCTTGATGCCCACCACCGCCACCATGGAGATGAGGACGCCGACCACGACGAGGCTGATCAGGGTTAATCCGCGTTGGTGTTTCATCCCTTTTCCCATCCCTCGCTACTTGAACGACCCGATCCGGCCAAAATCGATCCCCTTCGGCGGCAACAGCGACTCGGCGTGCATCCAGACGAAATACGCCTTGCCGACGATGTTCTCCTCGGGAACGAAACCCCACACCCGGCTGTCCTGGGAATTGTCCCGGTTGTCGCCCATCATGAAAAAATGCCCTGGCGGCACCCGGCAGACAACGCCCTCGGTATTGTAGTTGCAATTGTCCCGCATGGGAAAAGGGTAGGTCTGCTGGACGTAGGGCGGGACGTCGGCCTCGATCAGCGTCTCGTGTTCCCGTTCGCCGAGCTTCTCCACGTAGCGCGGACTGTAGACGAACCGCCCTGGATGCAGGTAGTCGTCGGTCTTGCGCAGCGGGACCTCCTGGCCGTTGATGGTCAGCCGCTTGTTCAGGTAGGCCACGGTGTCGCCGGGGACGCCGACGACCCGCTTGATGTAATCCAGGGAAGGATCGACCGGGTAGCGGAAGACCATCACGTCGCCGCGCTGGGGCGAGTTCATCTCGACGATCTTCTTGTTGATGACCGGCAGGCGGACGCCGTAGGTGAACTTGTTGACCAGGATGAAATCGCCGACCAGCAGCGTCGGGATCATGGAACCGGAGGGAATCCGGAAAGGCTCGACGATGAAGGACCGCAGCAGGAAGACGATCAGGATCACGGGGAAGAAACTGGCCCCGTACTCGACCCACCAGGGATCCTTGCCGTCCGCCGGACGACGCTTGCGCGCCCAATAGCGGTCGAACGCCCAGAGGGCGCCGGTGGCCAGGGTGAGCAGGAAGAGGATCAGGGCGAAGTTCATCGGGTCTCCGGTGGGTTTCCGTCGCGGTGGGGAATCACTTGTCGTCCACCCGCAGGACGGCGAGGAAGGCATCCTGGGGAATCTCCACGCGACCGACCTGCTTCATGCGCTTCTTGCCGGCCTTCTGCTTCTCGAGCAGCTTCTTCTTCCGGGTGATGTCGCCGCCGTAGCACTTGGCAAGCACGTCCTTGCGCATGGCCTTGACGTTCTCCCGGGCGATGATGGTGGACCCGATGGCAGCCTGGATGGCGACTTCGTACATCTGGCGCGGGATCAGCTGGCGCATCTTGGCGGCCAGTTCGCGGCCCCGGTAGGGCGCGTTGGCCCGATGCACGATCACGGACAGGGCGTCCACCCGTTCGCCGTTGATCAGGATGTCGAGCTTCACCACGTCTGCCGCCCGGTATTCCTTGAACTCGTAGTCCAGGGATGCATAGCCCCGGGACACCGACTTCAGCTTGTCGAAGAAATCGAACACCACCTCGGCCAGCGGCATCTCGTAGGTAAGATGCACCTGGCGGCCGTGGTAGCGCATGTCGGCCTGGGTGCCGCGTTTGCCGTTGCAGAGGGTCATCACGGCACCCACGTAGTCCTGGGGCACGAAGATCTGGGTCGTGATGATCGGTTCCCGGATCTCCTCGATCTTCTGGGTCTCGGGAAGCTTCGACGGATTCTCGACGAAGACCTCCTCCCCGCCGCGCAGCAGCACCTGATAGACCACCGTGGGCGCCGTGGTGATCAGGTCCTGGTCGAACTCCCGCTCGAGCCGTTCCTGGACGATCTCCATGTGCAGCAGGCCGAGGAATCCGCAGCGGAATCCGAATCCCAGGGCCTGGGACACCTCCGGCTCGTAATGCAGCGAGGCATCGTTGAGCTGCAGCTTCTCCAGGGACTCCCGCAGCCCCTCGTACTGGTTCGCCTCGACGGGATAGAGGCCGGCGAAGACCTGCGGCTTGATCTCCTTGAAGCCCGGCAGCGCCTCGGCCGCCGGCCGGTCCGCCAGGGTGACCGTGTCGCCCACCTTGGCCGCCTTGAGTTCCTTGATGCCCGAGATGACGAAGCCCACCTCGCCGGCCGACAGGGCCTCCTTCTGCTGGGACTTGGGGGTGAAGACCCCCACCTGCTCGCAGAGATGCACGGCGCCGGTCGACATGAGCCGGATGCGATCCTTTGCGCGCACCACCCCGTCCACGACCCGCACCAGCATCACGACGCCGACATAATTGTCGAACCAGGAATCGATGATCAGCGCCTTCAGGGGTGCCCCCGGATCCCCCTTGGGAGGCTGGATGCGCGCTATGACGGCTTCCAGGATGTCGTCCACGCCCATCCCGGTCTTGGCGGAGCAGGGAATCGCGTCGGTGGCGTCGATCCCGATGACATCTTCGACTTCCTCCCTGGCCGCCTCGGGGTTCGCCTGGGGCAGGTCCATCTTGTTGAGGACGGGCACCACGTCCACCCCGAGTTCAATGGCGGTGTAGCAATTGGCCACCGTCTGGGCCTCGACGCCCTGGGATGCGTCCACCACCAGGAGCGCCCCCTCGCAGGCCGACAGGGAACGGGATACCTCGTAAGAGAAATCCACATGCCCCGGCGTGTCGATGAGGTTCAGGTTGTAGCGACGTCCGTCCCGCGCCTCGTACCAGAGCGCCGCCGTCTGGGCCTTGATGGTGATTCCCCGCTCCCGCTCCAGGTCCATCGAATCCAGCACCTGCTCTTCCATTTCCCGGTCGGACAGGCCGCCGCAACGCTGGATGATGCGGTCTGCCAGGGTCGACTTGCCGTGGTCGATGTGGGCGATGATCGAGAAGTTGCGGATATGGTCCATCGGGACAACAAAAAAGGTGCGTTTTCAGCACCTTGGGGACGTGAAAGCAGGCGCGGATTCTATCCCAAAGCGCCCAGAACCTCACGCACTTTCTCGGCGTCGAGGCGGTAATGGCACAGCTCGCGGCCGGCGTACTCGAGGACGGGCACCCGCTCCCCGTGGCGCGTTTCGAGGGCTTCGTCGCCATCCACGTCGACCACTTCGATGGCGAACACCGCCGGTCGCTCCCATCCGGCGAGGACCGCCTGCAGTTCGGCCAGCAGCTCGTCGCACAGGTGGCAGTAACTGCGCGAATAGACGGTGAAGACGGCCCGGGGGGCCTCGGCGTCCCGCATGCGATGCCGGCCTACTTCTCCGGCACCCCCTTGATGGTGATGTAGGTCTGGCTTTCCCCGCGCCGGACGAGAAGCGTGATGCCGGCACCCTTCTCGGACTTGGCGATCAGGCCGTTGAACTGCTCGACGGTCTTCAGTTCCGTCTGCACGCCCTTCTGGATGATGGCCAGGATCACGTCTCCCGACCGCAGTTCCGTGCGGGTGCCTCCATTGCGCACTTCATCCACCAGCAGGCCGCCGGGCAGTTTCAGTTCCTTGCGCTGCTCGGCCGTCAGTTCCGAGAGAACGAGCCCCAGCTTGTTCGCCGCGGCCGGTTCCACCGCCTTGTTCCGCTTTCCGATGCGGGCCGGCTTCTCGTCCGGCATCTCGCCCACGGTTACCGGCACGTCCCTGGCCGAACCCTTGCGCCAGACCTGGATGACCACCTTCGTCCCGGGCCGGGTCCCGCCGACGATCCGCGGCAGGTCCGCGGACTGGTTGACGGCCTTTCCATCGAACCTGAGGATGATGTCGCCCTCCTCGACGCCGGCCTTCTCGGCCGGCCCGCCCTTCTCGACCGAGGAGACCAGGGCGCCCTGGGGCTTGCCCAGGCCGAAGGAATCGGCCAGGTCCTTCGTGACCTCCTGGATGGCGACGCCGATGCGCCCGCGGCTCACCTTGCCCGACGCCTTCAGTTGTGCCTGGATGTCCATGGCCACGTCGATGGGGATCGCGAAGGACAGGCCCATGAAGCCGCCGGTGCGGCTGTAGATCTGGGAGTTGATGCCGACCACCTCCCCCCGCAGGTTGAACAGGGGCCCGCCCGAATTGCCGGGATTGATGGCGACATCGGTCTGGATGAAGGGCACGAAGTTCTCCTGGGGCAGGGAGCGGCCCTTCGCGCTGACGATGCCGGCCGTCACCGTGCTGTCGAAGCCGAACGGAGAGCCGATCGCCACCACCCACTCGCCAACCTTGAGCTTCGCCGGGTCGCCCAACCGGACGGCCGGCAAACCGCTGGCCTCGATCTTGAGCAGGGCCACGTCGGTGCGCTTGTCGGCACCGATCACCCTGGCCTTGAATTCGCGTTTGTCGGTCAGCCGGACCAGCACCTCGTCGGCGGCATCCACCACATGGGCATTGGTCAGGATGTATCCGTCGCTGCTGACGATGAAACCGGAACCCAGGGACCTGTTCTCGAAATCCCTCGGGATTCCCGGAATCTGCTTCGGTATGAATCGGCGGAAGAACTCGTAGGCGGGATCGTCTTCGTCGAAGGGCAACTGCGGATTGGCCCGTCCCTTCATGACCTGGGTGGCGCTGATATTAACCACGGCAACGCCTTGTTTCTCCGCAATCTCGGTGAAATCGGGCAGGCCGGCCACCTGGGCCCCGGCCTGGAAAGACAGGAAGGTGGCGGCCAATATCAGAAACATGCGGATCATGATCGATTCCCTGTGTCGTGGAGTCCGGCGGATGCGGCGCCCGCCTTTTGCACATGCAGGACGGGACTGCCCGTCCGGCCGGTGCCGTGGACGCGCAGCAGCAGGAATCCCGCCGCCAGGCCGCCCAGGCAGCCGGCGACCGCCCGGCCGTCGCCTCCGACGGCCGCGCCCGCGGCCGCGCCGATGATGGCCAGGACAGCGGGAAGAAAATAGGAAAACAGCGATGCGACCAGCACCGTGCCATCCGCCACCGAGACATTCACCCGGTCGCCAACCGCCATGTCCTGGGTGTTCGGCAACCGGTAGGTCCGGCAATTCCGTCCGGCCAGGCCGGAACCACACCCACCGGCTTCTTCGCAACGGCCGCACCCGGTCAATGGCTTGGTCAATCGAAGGACCACGTGGCCGTCCTGGATGGCGATGACTGTCGCCTCGCTGGTGTGGCTCACCGGCGCCTCTCCACGGAATCCCCGATGCGCTTCAGGGCCGCCGACGGCACCTCGCCCAGCACCACGACCAGGTGGTCGCTGGTAACCCTTTGATAGACCCCCACCGAGCCCACCCGGGAGGTACCCGTCTCGACCTTGTCGGCCGCGCGCTGGCCCAAGGGCTCGATGAACACCGAAATCGCCGCCAGCCCGTCCGAGAACAGGACGTGGGCGGTTTCGGGCTGTTCGCCCCCGGCGGAGCGTTTCAGGCCGGCCACCTTGCGGAACCCGGGGGGCGGGTTTCGGAATGTCCAGCCGGCCTCGTCCGGCCGCGACTCGGTGGCCTTCGGATCCTGGACCTTCCAGTCGCCCCCCTGGCCTTCGTAGCGGGACCGCAGCAGCGAACGATCGATGGTCCCGCCGATCTGCACCTGGGTGAAGGCGAAGCTCTCGAGCGCATCGCCTTTCTCGCCCAGCATGATGGCCTTCAGCAACAAGCCGCTGGCGGGATCCATCCACAACTGGTGGCCGTAACGGAATTCGTCCCGCGGCTCCAGATGGACTATCTGGGCGTCGATGCCGGCAACGCGCCCCATGCTGCCCTTGCGCAGGGCGTAGTTCTCGGTCAGATTGGCCACGCTCGCAGGAAGCAGTGCCGGAAATCCGCGGCGGCCCTCGCGCCGCTCCACCAGGACCAGCTTTCGGGCGGGAAGATAGCAGCGCACTTCGTTGTCGTTGCGCACCACCTCCCTCGGGCTGCCGTCCAGCACCTCCAGGCGCTCGAACTCGCGGCTGGCATCCACCAGGTGGGCGATGCGGGAGGTCTCGACCGCGCCGCCGCTCTGATACACAAACGTGCCCGCGTAGTTGAGCTTCTGGGCGGCCGTGATCGTCCGGTTGAGCAGGGCGAGGGTGTCGCCCGGATCGGCGGCCAGGGCGGCACTGGCGGGAAAAAGGAAGACGGCCGACAGTCCCGCCGCCGCCCAAGGTCTCATCGGGACGTCCCCTCCGACATGGCCACGGTCCGGATATAGCGGGTGCCCCCCTGGGGATTCAGGCTCGGGGCATACGTCTGGTGGGCCACAAGATATTCCTGGATACGCCCCGGGCCGGCAACCGGCGCGGCGGGCATCCGGGCCGCCAGCGCGGGTCCCGGTGCCGGCGCGGAGGGGGTCAGGGCGAGCCAAAGACCGAATGCGGCGCCGGCGGCCGAGGCGGCCAGGGCCATCCACGCCCGCCGCTGTGGCGGGGAAGGATTCGGGCGCGGCCGCGGGGCCAGCACGACAGGCTCGTCGCGCAGGCCGGCCATCACGCGAGGCGCCAGGTCGGACTGGAGATCGCCCTCGCGGCGCAACGCGGCGCCCACCAGGTGGTAGGTATCCCAGGTGCGACGCAGTTCCTCGTCACGACGCAGCGACTCCAGCGCGCGAGTCGATTCAGTCGCCTCGGTTTCACCATCCATGAATGCCGAAATTTCCTGGGTCATGGTCTCACCACCTCCTGTCCGGTCCCGTATCCAGCAAGGGTTTCAACTTCCCCGCGATGGCCTCGCGGGCCCTGAAGATCCTCGACCGCACCGTGCCGATCGGGCAATCCATCATTTCCGCGATCTCCTCGTAGCTCAAGCCATCGATCTCCCGCAGCATGATCGCCGTCCGCAGTTCCTCCGGCAGTGCCTCCATCGCCGAATTCACCGTGTCGGCGATCTGCTTCGACATCAGCATCCGTTCCGGAGTGTTTATGTCGCGCAACTGCTCCGCATCCGCGAAGGACTCCGCCTCTTCGCTATCCACCTCCGCCGGTGGCCGCCGACCGTGGGAAATCAGCCAGTTCTTCGCCGTGTTAACCCCGATCCGGTAAAGCCACGTGTAGAACGCGCTGTCGCCGCGAAAACCCGGCAGCGCCCGGTAGGCCTTGATGAAGGTCTCCTGGGCCACGTCCTCGACTTCTGCCGGGTCGCGGATCAGTCGCGACAGCAAGCGCGCGAGTTTGCGCTGGTACTTGCTGACCAGCAGCCCGTAGGCTTGCTGGTCTCCGTTCTGCACACGCTCGACGAGCGCCTGATCCGCCTCGCGGTCTCCCATCGGCTCGGTTTCTCGAAGGTTCTGGGCAGCGGAACCGCTGCGAAAAAAAGTATACCTGAACCCCGCGCTCCGACATTCCGCTGGGCCGTTCGCACCGACGTCATTGCCATTGATCGCCGCCGGGCGGCGAAGTTCCCGAGCCGGGTTTCGGACTCCGGACCCCGGCGTGGAAGGTGCTATAGTCCCGGCATCATGCCGGGGGCAACGGTCCTACAGTTCGACGTGCTGGTCATCGGCAGCGGCCTGGCCGGCCAGGCC
This sequence comes from Rhodocyclaceae bacterium, assembly GCA_016791145.1. Lineage (GTDB taxonomy): Bacteria > Pseudomonadota > Gammaproteobacteria > Burkholderiales > Rhodocyclaceae > JAEUNJ01. The sequence continues at coordinate 100,301 of JAEUNJ010000217.1, forward strand.
CTTGCGCTGCTCCTCGCCGACACCCATCGGGTGGCCGTGGTCACGAAACGCAGCGTCGACGACTCGGCCACGGCCTGGGCGCAGGGTGGCATTGCCGCCGTACTGGACGACGCCGATTCGGTCGCCGCGCACATCGAGGACACTTACACTGCGGGCGTCGGGCTTTGCGATCCGAAGGCCACCCGTTTCGTGGTGGAGAATGGCCACGCGGCGATCCAATGGCTGATCGGCCAGGGCGTCCCGTTCACGCGGGATGATTCCACCCTCGGTTATCACCTGACCCGCGAGGGCGGACACAGCCACCGTCGCATCATCCACGCGGCGGACGCCACCGGCGCGGCGGTCCAGAAGACCCTGAACGATCGCGTGGCGGCACATCCGAACATACGCGTACTCGAACGCCACATCGCCGTCGACCTGATCACCGGGGAGAAACTCGGCCTCGGAACGAACCGCTGCCTCGGCGCATATGTGCTGGACATCGACGCCGATCACGTGCTCACCGTCGGTGCTGCCCACACGGTGCTCGCGACGGGCGGAGCCGGCAAGGTCTATCTCTACACGACCAATCCCGACACCGCGACCGGGGACGGACAGGCAATGGCCTGGCGGGCCGGGTGCCGCGTCGCCAACATGGAGTTCGTGCAGTTCCATCCCACCTGCCTTTACCATCCGCACGCCAAGTCATTCCTGATCACCGAAGCCATGCGGGGCGAAGGCGGAATCCTTCGGTTGCCGGACGGAACCCGCTTCATGCCCGACCACGACCCGCGCGCCGAGCTGGCGCCCCGGGACATCGTGGCCAGGGCAATCGACTACGAGATGAAGCGGCACGGCCTGGACTGCGTCTACCTGGACATTTCCCACAAGCCGGCGGACTTCCTGCGCGGACACTTCCCGAACATCCATGCCCGGTGCCTGGAACTCGGCATTGACATCGCCCGCCAACCGATTCCCGTCGTTCCAGCGGCCCACTACACCTGCGGGGGGGTCGTGGCGGACCTCGATGCGCGCACCGACCTCGATGGGCTATATGCTCTGGGGGAAACCGCATGCACCGGATTGCATGGCGCCAACCGCCTTGCCAGCAACTCCCTCCTCGAGTGCGTGGTGTTCGCCCGGGCGGCGGCCGAAGACATCCGGCGGGCCCCGAAGGCGGCCATGCCCCGACTTCCGAAATGGGACGAAAGCCGGGTCACGGACGCCGACGAGGAGATCGTGATCGCCCACAACTGGGACGAACTCCGCCGTTTCATGTGGGACTACGTCGGAATCGTGCGCACGGACAAGAGACTCGCCCGGGCGCTGCACCGCATCCACCTTCTGGAACGCGAGATCGACGAGTTCTATTCGCACTTCCGTGTCAGCAACGACCTCATCGAGTTGCGCAACCTCGTATTGACGGCCCACCTGATCGTGCGCAGCGCCCAGCGGCGCAAGGAAAGCCGGGGACTGCATTTCAGTCGCGACCACCCCGGGGTGGCGCCCCACCCCCGAAATACCGTCCTGCGCCCCCCGCGCCGCGGATGAAACCGGCACACCGGCACGCGAGCCGGGATTCAGTTTCCCGCAAGGGAATCCGGGTTCGCCGGGGAACGGTCCAGCCGCGCCCGCCAGCGCAACCAGGTCCGGAGGCGGCGATGGTCCGTGGGACTCGCCGCATCCGCCGGTATGACCCGAACCACGAGGCGCCCCTCGACCCGCATGCGAAGCACGACAATCCGTCCGAAGACGCGGGAACCCGCCAGGAGGTTCGCCTCGCGGGCCTCACCGCCGGTCCCGAGGATATGCAGTTCCCCGTTCCTGCCAAGTTCAACCGACTGGATGATGGGCGTCGGCCGCAGCTTGCCGTGCAGAGACACGGCCAGGGACAACACGATGGGAATCATCCCGGCGATCGTCCAAGACCCAGGCATGCCTGACAGCAGGATCCCGGCCATCGCGAGGCAATGGCCCCCCGCCACGGCCGCCTTCAGCCACCGCGACTCGCGCAGCCGGACTTGGCAAGGGAGATGCAATGCCCCGTGACGGGATTCAGACCCGCCGGAAGGCCAAGGTACCGTTGGTGCCGCCGAACCCGAAATTGTTCTTTATGGCTGCGTCAATCCTCATCTGCCGCGCCGTGTTGGCACAGTAGTCGAGGTCGCACTCGGGATCCTGGTTGAAGATGTTGATGGTCGGCGGCGACACCTGGTGATGCACGGCCAACACCGTCAATACCGATTCCAGCCCGCCGGCACCGCCGAGCAGGTGCCCGGTCATGGACTTGGTGGAATTGACGACCAGCTTGCGGGCCGCATCGCCGAAAGCCAGCTTGATGGCCTCCGACTCGTTCTTGTCCCCCAGGGGCGTCGAAGTTCCATGGGCGTTGATGTAGTGGACGTCGCCCGGATTCATCGCTGCATCCTTGAGCGCGTTCGCCATGCTCCGCCGGGGTCCATCCATGTCCGGCGCCGTCATGTGGAAGGCATCGCCGCTCATTCCGAACCCGGCCAGCTCCGCGTAAATCCTCGCGCCGCGCCGCTTCGCATGCTCGTATTCCTCCAGCACCAGCACCCCCGCCCCCTCACCGAGCACGAAACCGTCCCGATCCTTGTCCCAGGGCCGGCTGGCCGTGGCCGGGTCGTCATTGCGGGTTGACAACGCCTGGGCCGACGCAAAACCGCCGATGGCCAGCGGCGTCACCGTGGATTCCGCACCCCCGCAGATCATCACATCCGCATCACCATATTGAATCATGCGGAAGCTGGTGCCGATGGCGTGGAGTCCCGTGGTACACGCCGTCACCACCGCCAGGTTCGGCCCCTTCAATCCGAGCATGATCGAGAGGTTTCCCGAGATCATGTTGATGATCGTCCCGGGAATGAAGAATGGGGAGATCTTGCGCGGCCCGCCCGCCAGGAAGTCGTCGTGGGTCCCCTCGATCATCGGCAGACCGCCGATCCCGGAACCGATGTTCACGCCTATGCGATCCGCATTGTCGGCCGTCACATCCAGACCGCAGTCGCGCCACGCCTGGATGCCGGCCGCCATGCCGTAATGGATGAACACGTCCATCCGCCGCGCTTCCTTCGGGGACAGATACGCCGCGACGTCGAAGCCTTTCACTTCGCCAGCGATGCGCGCCTTGAAGGCGGACGCATCGAAACGGGTGATCGGACCGATGCCGCTCTTGCCGGCGACGGCGTTTTCCCAGGCTTCTGCAACGGTGTTGCCGACCGGCGACACGATGCCGAGGCCGGTCACCACGACTTTACGACGGGACAAGGGAGACTCCAGGATCAGGGACGCGGCGGCTGGCGCCGTTCACTTCTTGAGGTTGTTGGTGACGTAGTCGATCGCCTGCTGCACGGTGGTGATCTTCTCGGCCTCTTCGTCCGGAATCTCGCACTCGAATTCCTCCTCGAGGGCCATCACCAGTTCGACGGTGTCGAGAGAATCGGCGCCCAGGTCGTCCACGAACGAGGACTCGTTCTTGATGTCCGCTTCGTTCACGCCCAGTTGTTCGGCGACGATCTTCTTGACCCGCTGTTCGATATTGTCCATTGACGGCTCCTTCCCTGATTATCGGGTGTGGTGAAAAAACCTGTGTAGTCTACCAAAATCCGTTCCGGCGCCCGGACGCCCTCAGGCCATGTACATCCCGCCATTCACGTGGATCGTCTGGCCGGTGATGTAACCGGCTTTCGGTCCCGCGAGAAAGGCGACTATTCCGGCGATTTCCTCGGCCTGGCCGAGCCGGTTGAGCGGGATCTTCTGCAACAGGGCGTCCCGCTGTGCATCCGGGAGCGCCCGCGTCATGTCGGTGTCGATGAATCCGGGGGCCACGCAATTCACGGTGACGTTGCGGCTGCCGAGTTCCTGGGCCAAGGCCCGCGACATGCCGGCGACCCCGGCCTTGGCGGCGGCATAGTTGGCCTGTCCGGGATTCCCCGCCTCGCCAACCACCGAGGTGATATTGACGATGCGGCCGAACCGCGCCTTCATCATGCCTCGCATCACGAGCTTCGAAAGCCGGAACACGGCCTTAAGGTTCGTGTCCATGACGGCGTCCCACTCCTCGTCCTTCATGCGCATGGCGAGGTTGTCGCGCGTGATGCCCGCGTTGTTGACCAGCACCGCCACCGGGCCGAAACGCTTTTCCACGTCGCCCACCGCGGCCTCGCAGGACGCCGGATCCGTTACGTTCAACACCGCTCCCAGGTTTCCCGGAGCCACGGCGTCGAGTGCCTTCTGGATGTCTGCGGCACCGGCCGCGGTCGTCGCGGTTCCGACGACGATCGCGCCCTCCGCGGCGAATTCCAGCGCGATCGCGCGCCCGATCCCGCGGGAGGCGCCGGTAACGAGGACGACCTTCGGTTTGGATTCGCTCATGTGGTCACTCCCGTGTGGCGGCGACGGCCGCCTGGATTCCCGCCAGGTCTGCCATCGCGGCACCCGCCAGGCCATCGGCGCAGCGCTTCACGAGGCCTGCCAGCACCTTCCCCGGGCCGCATTCGAACACCTGCGAAATCCCGGCCTGCTGCATGGCACGCATGGTTTCCACCCAGCGTACCGGGGCCGCGGCCTGGCGGACCAGGGCATCGCGAATCCGTTCGGGGTCGGACAAGGTCGCGACGTCCACGTTGTTCACCACCGGAATCACCGGGGCCCGCAGCGTAACGGCGGCGAGCCTTTCGCGAAGGCGGTCGGCTGCCGGACGCATCAGGGCGCAATGAAAGGGCGCGGAAACGGGAAGCATGACTGCCCGCTTGGCCCCGGCGGCCTTGCAGGCTTCCGCGGCCCGCTCGACGGCGGCCTTCTCACCGGCGATCACGGTCTGTTCCGGCGAATTGAAATTGACGGGCTCGACTACCTGCCCCTGGGCGGCCCCGGCACAGACGACCTTGATCCGCTCGGGGTCCAGGCCGAGCACCGCCGCCATCGCGCCCGTTCCGGCCGGAACGGCATCCTGCATGGCCTTGGCGCGGAACTCGACCAGGGGGACCGCATCCCCGAGCGTCAAGACGCCCGCCGCCACGAGCGCCGAATACTCGCCCAGGCTATGCCCCGCCACCATGGCCGGCATAGCGCCGCCCGATTCCTGCCACAACCGCCACGCGGCGATCCCCGCCGTCAGCATCAGGGGCTGGGTATTGACGGTTTGGCTGAGGATCTCGGCCGGGCCTTCTGCCGCCATCACCCAGAGATCCCGCCCCAGTGCGGCGGAGGCCTCATCGAATGTGGAGCGCAATACCGGGTGGTCCCCATAACCATTCATCATGCCGACCGACTGGGAGCCCTGCCCGGGGAAAACCAATGCAAATCTCATCTCATCTCCTTGCCCGCGGGACGTGCGTGCGTCCGAGCCCATCAGAACCTGGCCAGGACCGCACCCCAAGTGAATCCACCTCCCACCCCCTCCATCAACACTGTCTGTCCTGCCCGGATCCGGCCGTCACGGACAGCCTCGTCGAGGGCCAGCGGAATCGAGGCTGCCGAGGTGTTGCCATGCCTGTCCACGGTGACCACGCATTTCTCGGGCGCCAGCCCGATCTTCCTGCCGGTCGCCTGCAGGATGCGTATATTGGCCTGGTGGGGAATCAGCCAGTCCAGGTCGGACGGCGCCATGGAAGCGGCACCGAGGACTTCGGCCGCCACCTCGGCCAGGACCCGCACGGCAAACTTGAAGACGGCCTGCCCGTCCATGCGCAGCAGCGGATCACCGATTGGCTGCCCACCGCACAGGTGCCCGGGCACGGAGAGGATGCCGTGATGACGGCCGTCCGCATGGATCGCGGTGGCAAGGATGCCGGGGTCGTCCGCGGCCTCGAGCACCACCGCGCCTGCGCCGTCGCCGAACAGCACGCAGGTGCCCCGATCCTTCCAGTCCAGAATGCGCGAAAACACCTCGGCACCCACCACCAGCGCGCATCGGTGGGATCCCGATCGCAGAAATTTCTCCGCCGTGGCGAGGGCAAAGGCGAAGCCGCTGCAAACCGCCTGGACATCGAACGCGGCAGCCCCGTTATGCACGCCCAGTTTCGCCTGGAGCAGCGTTGCCGTGCTCGGGAAAACGAAGTCCGGAGTGGATGTCGCCACGATGATCAGGTCTACGTCGCCGGCAGCGCGGCCCGCCGATGCCAGCGCCCTGCGCGCCGCCTCCAAGGCAAGATCGCTCGAGGCGACGTTGGCCGGCGCGAGGTGGCGGCTGCGGATTCCGGTCCGCTCGACGATCCACTCGTCGGATGAATCCAGGCCGCGGTCGCGGATCAGTGCTTCGTTCGAGACCGGATCGCCGGGGAGGAAGCTGCCGGTACCGGTGATGCGCGCCCGGATCATGCGGCGGCCGCCATGCGCATCGAGATCTTCTCCGGCAGCCGTTCGCGGGCCTCCTCGGCGGCCCGCTCCAGCGCGCACCGAAACGCGAACACATCCGCGGAACCATGGCTCTTGAGGACGACGCCGCGCAGTCCAAGGAGGCTCGCACCGTTATATACGCGGTGGTCGATGCGCGCCTTGAAGGCCTTCAGCACCGGCATGGCGACGAGCCCCGCCAGCTTCGTCACGAGGTTGCGGGAAAACTCCTGCTTCAGGAAGGTGGCCACCATCTGGGCGAGGCCTTCCGAGGTCTTGAGGGCCACGTTGCCGACGAAGCCGTCGCAGACCACGACGTCCGTCGTCCCCTTGTAGATGTCGTCGCCCTCGATGTTTCCCACGAAGTTGAGGCCGGAGACCTTGAGCAATTCGCCGGCACGCTTGACCGCCTCGTTGCCCTTGATTTCCTCTTCCCCGATGTTCAGCAGGCCCACCGTCGGGCGTTCCCGGTGTTCGAGCGCCGAGACCAGCAACGAGCCCATGATGCCGAACTGAAGCAGGTGCTCGGGTGCGCAATCCACATTGGCCCCCAAGTCCAGCACGTAGGTGTGGCCCCGCATGGTCGGAAGAATGGTTGCGATTGCGGGCCGGTCGATGCCCGGCAGGGTCTTCAGGACGAACCGCGAGATGGCCATCAGCGCCCCGGTGTTGCCGGCGGACAATGCGGCCTGGGCCCGCCCCGCCTTCACGAGGTCGGCGGCCACCCGCATGGAGGAATCCTTTTTCGAACGCAGGGCCGAGGCCACCGGCTCGTGCATCTCGACGACCTCGCTCGCGGGATGCAGCATGATCCGATCCCCGAATTCGTTGCGGGCTCGCTCGAAACCGGCACGCAACGGCTCCTCCCTCCCAACCAGGACGACGGAACAGTCGGCGTCACGGCGAAGGAACTCAAGGACGGCCGGCAGCGTGACCACGGGACCGTGGTCTCCGCCCATGCAATCCACGGCAACGGTGACCGCCATGTGGGGAGCCAATAGGGAAAATAACGGCCGGATGCGTCACCGCATCCGGCCGCGCGTCGGCCTCGGGCTTACTCGCCCTTGCTCTTCAGGACCTTCTTTCCCCGATAGACGCCCGAGGGGGAAATGTGATGGCGCAGGTGGACTTCGCCGCTGGTCGGCTCCACGGCCAGGGACGGCGCCGTGAGGAAATCGTGGGCACGGTGCATGCCGCGCTTGGAGGGGGACTTCTTGTTCTGCTGGACTGCCATGTCAGACTCCTTGCTTCAGTGTTTCTTCCAACCGGCAAGCGCCGCGAACGGCGACGTCGCCTCCTTGTTCCCATCCGGCCCGGGAAGCCGGCAATCCAGATGCCGTGGCGCGATAGGCAGGGCGAGCAGAACCTCGTCCTCCACCATCGACCACAACGACATGCCCGCGGAAGCGGGGATCGCATCGCACTCCGCGTTCTCCAGGTCGTCTTCCGGCCACGGAGCCCCTTCGCCCACGAGGAGGTACTCCGTATCGACCTCGCACGGCCACAGGAGCGCTCCGAGACAGCGCTGACAGGTCATCTCCAGCCTTCCGGAGACCCTCAGGCGAATCCGCCCCCTGCCATCGCGATCCTGGCGACCGACGCATTCCCAGGCAAGCACTCCCGATCGCGCCGAAAGCAGGTCAGCCAGCCGTTCAAGACCCGCCACGGGAATCGTGCCCCGCAGGCTTCCACCGGTCCTCGCAAACTCCGGCCCGTCGATCAGGACATTCTGGCTTTCGCCGACGCAGGCGTTCTCGGGGCCGGACATAAACGTGAGATACTACCATGAAAATCCTTTGATAATCCAGAAACACCGCAGCTTTTCCATGTCTGTTCCGAACCTCGTCCTGGCGTCCACCTCTCCCTATCGCCGCGAACTTCTCACGCGGCTAGGCCTTCCCTTTGCGGTGGACGCCCCCGATTGCGACGAATCCCCCGTTCCTGGGGAAACTCCCGCAGCGACGGCAGAGCGCCTTGCCGAGGCGAAGGCGCGCGCCGTCCAAGCGCGATATCCACGGTCGCTCGTCATCGGGAGCGACCAGGTGGCCCATTGCGAGGGACGCATCTTCGGCAAGCCGGGCACGCGGGATCGGGCTGTTCGCCAGCTGCAGGACCTGTCAGGCCGGACGGTCGTGTTCCACACCGGGCTGTGTCTCCTGAATACCGGGACGGGGCACGCCCGGGTGCGAGGCGTCCCGGTGGAGGTGAAATTCCGCCGCCTCGACCCTGGCGAGATCGAGCGTTACCTGGATCGTGAGGACGCCCTGAACTGCGCCGGCAGCGCCCGTTCGGAAGGGCTCGGGATCGCCTTGCTCGAATACCTGCGCGGCGACGATCCCAATGCCCTGGTGGGCCTCCCGCTGATCGCCCTGTGCGACATGCTGCGTGCCGAGGGGGTCGCCCTGCCCTGATGGCCGGCACGCTGCACCTGATCCCCGTCGCGCTCGGCGCCACCGCCCCCCCCGGGATCCTCCCTCCGGACACTCTGGAGGCCGCCCGCGGACTCCGACGGTTCATCGTGGAGAACGCCAAGTCGGCCCGCGCGGAGTTGAAGCGGATGGCACATCCCGTGCCGATGCGCGAACTCCATATGGACCCGTTGCCCGAATCACCCACTGCCGACGGCCTCCGGGCCCTCCTGGCTCCGCTGGTGCGGGGCGAGTCCGCCGGTCTGATGTCGGAGGCGGGATGCCCCGCCATCGCCGACCCCGGCGCCCTCCTGGTCCGCGAGGCTCATCGCCTGGGGATCCCGGTGCGCCCGCACGTGGGTCCATCCTCCCTGATCCTGGCGTTGATGGCTTCAGGACTCGAAGGCCAGCGGTTCGCCTTCCATGGCTATCTCCCGGTAAAGGAGCCCGACCGGACCCGGCGGATCCGGGAACTGGAGAACGCCTCCGCCCAGCGCTCCGAGACCCAGATCTTCATCGAGACGCCGTACCGCAATGCGGCGATGTGGGAGGCGCTCGTGGCGGCCTGCCGGAAGGACACCCTGATCGCGTTGGCCTCCGACCTCACCCTACCCTCCGAGTCGGTGCATACCCTTTCGGCGGGCGACTGGCGGCGATCTCCCGCCCCGCCGATCACGGGTCGCCCGACGGTCTTCCTGCTGCTCGCGGCGGCGTCCTGATGAACGCCGCACTCCGCGTAGTGCTGCCATGGCTGGCGTGGCTCGCGTCGATCGGTACGGCAAGTGCGCAGTTCCGCCAGGACCTCCCGCCACCGCTGACCGGGAGCGGCCGCCTTGTTCCCAGTCAGATGGGCGTGGTCGCCAATGATCGGGATCCGGCCAGCATGGAGGTCGCCGAATACTATGCGGCGGCCAGGCGAATCCCCGCGCGCAATCTGCTGCGCGTGTCCCTGCCGACGGGCAAGCGCATCAAGGCCGGCGAGTTCGCCGCCCTGCGCAGCCGCATCGATGCGCATTTCGGACCTGACGTGGAGGCATTGGTGCTCGTGTGGACCATGCCTTACCAGGTCGAGTGCCAGTCGATCACGGCCGCGGTCAGCCTGGGCCTCGATCCCGGCCTTTGCAGGCAGACCTGCGGGCCCGGAAGGCCCAGCCCCTATTTCGATTACCCCGGCGACCATCCCTTCCGGCGCCTCGGGTTCCGGCCTTCGATGCTGCTGCCCGCGACTGACGTGGAACTCGCGAAGACCCTGATCAACCGAGGCATCGCCGCGGACCGCAGCCGACCGTCGGCCAACGCGTTCTTCCTGGTGACATCGGACCGCCACCGGAGCAGTCGTGCCCAGTTCTTTCCCCCTTCCGGGACATTGACCGAACCGCCGCTGCGCATCAGCACGCTGCGCCAGGATGCGATCGAGCACGAGAAGGACGTCATGTTCTATCTCACTGGCATGGCCTCGGTGCCCGGCCTGGAGACCATCGGCTTCCTGCCGGGCGCCCTGGCAGACCACCTGACGTCGTTCGGCGGCGACCTGGCCAGGACGAGCCTTACCACGGCCCTCGACTGGCTCGGTGCGGGCGCCACCGCCACCTACGGCACAGTCACCGAACCCTGCAACCACTGGCAGAAGTTCCCCAATCCCGCCGTCCTCCTCAAGCACTACGTGCGGGGCGGTACGGCCATCGAGGCCTACTGGAAGAGCGTTGCGTGGCCCGCGCAGGGCCTGTTCATCGGGGAACCGCTCGCCGCCCCTTACGGGCGCTGAAGGAGCCGCGGCGGCTCCGCCCCGATGCTCAACGCAGGTTGATCCGGGAGAGTAAGGCCCCGGCCCCCCTGGCCATATCGGCCCCGAGTTGCTTGGCGAAGCGCTCGGCGATGGTGGTCTTCACCGTGTAATCGCGGATATCCTCGGCCTTGAACACGTCCCGGGCCACGGACTCCACCGTGCCGAATCCGTCCGCCAGGCCCAGTTCCACGCTCTTCGCGCCGGTCCACATCAGGCCCGAGAACATCTCGGGCGTCTCCTTCAGGCGTTTGCCGCGACCCTGGCGCACCACGTCGATGAACTGGCGGTGGATGTCGTTCAGCATGTCCTGGGCATGGGCCTTGTGCTGCGCGTTCTGGGGCGAGAAGGGGTCCAGGAACCCCTTGTTCTCGCCCGCCGTGAGCAGGCGCCGCTCGATGCCGAGTTTGTCCATCGATCCGGTGAATCCGAAGCCGTCCATCAGCACGCCGATGGATCCCACGATGCTTGCCTTGTCGACGAATATCTTGTCGGTCGCCGCGGCCACGTAGTACCCACCCGAAGCACAGACGTCCTCGATCACCGCGTGGACCGCGATGTCCGGATGCTTGGCACGTTGCCGGCGGATCTCGTCGTTGATCATGCCCGCCTGCACCGGGCTGCCTCCCGGACTGTTGATGCGCAACACGATCCCGGCCGTGTGCTTGTCTTCGAAGGCCGCCTGCAGCGCACTGATCACGTGCTCGGCATTGGCATCCCCCTTGCTTTGGATTACCCCCTCCAGTTGCACCAGGGCCGTGTGCTTCTTGCCTTCCAGCGACTCGGCACCGCCTCCCCAATCGACCAGCGCGGCCAGTATGACCGTGATGTAGAGGAAGCCGAGCGCCTTGAAGAAGATGCTCCAGCGCCGCCGGCGCCGCTGCTCGACGATGCCTTCCAGCGCGATCTTCTCGAGGATGCTGCGTTCCCAGTTGGGTTCCTGTTCCGACACCGTCATTCGTCCTTCAAAAAGACCTGCCCGTCGCGTTCATGCACGGCCAGGGGAATCAGCCCGCGACCCGCGCATCTTCCCCCCACGCAACGCCCGCTTTCCGGGGCATAAAGCGCGCCGTGGGTCGCGCAAATCAAGTATAAACCTGAACTATCGAAGAACTCCCCGGGTTGCCAGTCCAGTTCCACGGGCACATGGCCGCAACGGTTCAGATAGGCATGGACGCGCCCCCGGAATCGAACGGCAAAGGCGGGTTCCAGCGCGCCGCCCCGCGCCACCTCGAAACGAACGCCGCGCCCGCCCTCCGGCAGGTCGGCCGCGTCGGCGATCAGGCGTTCGCCAGCAGCCATTCCGCCAAGTCTTCCACCGAGTGGGCGAGATGCGCCGGAGACGCCGCCGCCAGGTCCGGAACCGGATGCGCCCCATATCCCACCGCGACCGCCGCCACGCCGGCGTTGTGCGCCATCAGCACGTCATGGGTCGTGTCCCCGATCATCAGCGTCGCGTCCGGAGTCGCGCCCAGTTCGGCCATCAGTTCCTCCAGCATCTGGGGATGAGGCTTGGAACGGCATTCGTCGGCGCAACGCGTAGCGAGGAAGTAAGACTCCAGGCCGCTGCCGGCCATCGCCCGCTCCAGGCCCCGCCGCGACTTGCCCGTCGCAACTGCGAGCAGGTGCCCCTTTCGCGCGAGAGTGTCCACCAGGTCCGCCGCACCCTCGAACAGGCGAAGTTGATCGTCCTGGGACAGGTAGTGGTGCCGGTAGCGCTCCGCCAGTTCCCCGTATCGTTCCTCGGGCAGGTCGGGAAGCGCGTGGCGCAGCGCGTCGCGCAACCCGAGTCCGATGATGTGACGGGCCCGATCGTCGGTCGGCGGAACGAGCCCCAGGTCCCTGGCAGCAGCCTGCACGCAGGCGACGATCATCCCCGCGGAGTCCATCAGCGTCCCGTCCCAGTCGAAGACGATCAGTTCAAACCGCATGGCCATGATCCCTCCGCTCGTGCTGGTCCATGCGTGCCACGAAGGCCGCCAGCTCACCTGGCAGCGGCGAATCCAGTGCCATCGCCGCGCCGGTCAGCGGATGCAAAAAATCGAGGCGCGCGGCGTGGAGGAACATGCGTCTCAGCCCCGCCTTCTGCAAGTCCTTGTTCAGTGCAAAGTCCCCGTACTTGTCGTCGCCGGCGATCGGGTAGCCGAGATGGGCGAGATGCACGCGGATCTGATGGGTCCGGCCCGTCTTCAATTCCACCTCCACGAGGCTGAAGTTCTCCCATCGGGACACCAGGCGAACGATGCTATGGGCCGCCTTGCCCTCGGCCGAGACGCTGACCCGGCGCTCCCCCTCGTCGGTCAGGTACTTGAACAGGGGCAGGCGCACATGCTGCAACGGGTTCATCCAGCGACCGCGGACCAAGGCGAGGTAGCGCTTCGCGATCTCCCCTTCCCGGAACATGTCGTGGAGTCGCGCCAGGGCGGACCGCTTCTTCGCCACGATCAGCAGTCCCGAGGTTTCCCGGTCCAGCCGGTGCGCCAGTTCCAGGAGCTTGGCCTGGGGACGCGCCCGGCGCAACTGCTCGATGATCCCGAAGCTCACCCCGCTGCCCCCGTGGACGGCCACTCCCGCCGGCTTGTCCACCACCAGCAGGGCCTCATCCTCGAAGGCGACGGCGAATTCCCTCGCCGGAACCTGCGCTTGGGGTGGGCGCTCGGCGGTGCGCATGGGCGGGATCCTCACGGTGTCGCCCTCCGCCAGCCGGTAGTCAGCCCCGATCCGCCCCTTGTTGACCCTCACCTCGCCGCTGCGGAGGATCCGGTAAACATGGCTCTTGGGAACCCCTTTGGCGACACGCAACAGGAAGTTGTCGATCCGCTGGCCGGCAGACTCCTCCCCGACCACCAGCCAAGTCGGGGAATCTTTGCTCAAATCCTTCATTCGTAATATGATGTGCCCCGGTTTGCCGTCCCGCGACGGCGTGCCCGGCGGCCCGAAGTGGCGCCGGTGGCGCAGTCCCGGAGCGTTGTCCCGCAGCCCGGCCCACGAGGCCAGTCGGCAGGGGGCATTGGATGACCCCGGCCCGTGTCCGGCCGTAGCAGGCCACCGGAATTCCCGGGTATCCAGCAGACTCCAAGGGTTTTTCGCTCGCCCGAAGGAGCGATGTTACTTGATTGCGCGCACCGCAGGCACGAACCCGCGGCGACGGTAACCGGCAGGCAGGGGCATCCAGACCATCGTGCCCGCCCCGGAAACCGGCGCTGCCACAACGACAATTTTCCGTATTGCACAACCGGCATATCCGATGCCCCATTTCCCGCAAATCCGGTACTCGCCGCCCGTGAGCTGACACTCCCGGTGCAGGCGTCTTGTCGTCGTGCCTCCCGCGCGCGGGAGCACACATGAAACGCATGCTGTTCAATGCGACGCAGGCCGAAGAACTCCGCGTCGCGATCGTCGATGGCCAGAAACTGATCGACCTCGACATCGAATCGGCCGCCAAGGAGCAACGCAAGAGCAACATCTACAAGGCGGTCATCACCCGCCTCGAGCCCAGCCTCGAGGCGGCCTTCGTGGATTACGGCGCCGACCGCCACGGCTTCCTGCCCTTCAAGGAAGTCGCCCGCGCCTATTTCCGGTCCGACGTGGAACCGGGCCGCGCCAAGATCCAGGAAGCCCTGAAGGTCGGCCAGGAACTCATCGTCCAGGTCGAGAAGGACGAGCGCGGCAACAAGGGTGCGGCCCTGACCACCTTCATCTCCCTGGCCGGCCGTTACCTGGTCCTGATGCCCAACAACCCCCGCGGCGGCGGCGTTTCCCGCCGGGTCGAGGGGGACGAGCGGCAGGAACTGCGCGAGGTCATGGACCAGCTCGAAGTGCCGGGCGGCATGAGCCTCATCGCGCGCACCGCCGGCATCGGCCGCACGGTCGAGGAACTCCAGTGGGACCTGAACTACCTGCTCCAGCTCTGGCGCGCCATCGAGGGCGCAGCCCAGGGACAGACCGGCGCCTTCCTGATCTACCAGGAATCCAGCCTCGTGATCCGCGCGATCCGGGACTACTTCCAGCCCGACATCGGCGAAATCCTGATCGACACGGACGACATCTTCGAGCAGGCCCAGCAGTTCATGGCCCACGTCATGCCCGGCAACGTGAACCGGGTGAAGCGCTATCGGGATGACGTGCCCCTGTTCTCGCGCTTCCAGATAGAGCACCAGATCGAGTCGGCCTATTCCCGGCAGGTAACCCTGCCTTCCGGCGGCGCCGTGGTCATCGACCATACCGAAGCGCTGGTGTCGGTGGACGTGAACTCCGGCCGCGCCACCAAGGGAGCGGACATCGAGGAGACGGCCCTGCGTACCAACGTGGAGGCGGCCGACGAGATCGCGCGCCAGCTTCGCCTGCGCGACCTGGGCGGCCTGATCGTCATCGACTTCATCGACATGGAGTCCCAGAAGAACCAGCGCGAGGTGGAGAACCGACTGCGCGATGCCCTGCACCACGACCGGGCGCGGGTCCAGATGGGCAAGATCAGCCGCTTCGGCCTGCTCGAACTCTCCCGCCAACGCCTGCGTCCTGCCCTCGCGGAAACCAGCTACATCACCTGCCCGCGCTGCACCGGCACCGGCCACATCCGCTCCACCGAATCCGCAGCCCTTCACATCCTGCGCATCCTCGAGGAGGAGGCGATGAAGGAGAACACCGGCGCGATCCATGCCCAGGTGCCCGTGGACGTGGGGACCTTCCTCTTGAACGAGAAACGCGTGGATATCGCCCGCATCGAGGTGCGCCACCGGATCAATCTGGTCATCGTGCCGAACCGGCACCTGGAGACCCCGCAGCAGGAGATCGTCCGCCTGCGCCATGACCAGCTGAACCAGGAAGGCGTCATGCTGGCGTCCTACCAGATGGCGGAGAAGGCCGAAAAAGCGGTCGAGGAGGCCAACTACCAGCCGCCCTCGGCCCAGACCGAGGCCCGCCCGGCAAAACCCGAAGCCGCCGTGAAGGGAATCACCCCCGACCAGCCGGCACCGGTCGTGGAACCGAAGCCCCAGCCCGCGCCCGCCCCTGCCCCCATGGCGGCCGCCAAACCTGGCTTCATGGCCCGCATCATGTCCTGGTTCGCCGGGGAGAAGAAGGAAGAGGCCCCCGCCGCCAAGCCCGCCGAGGAACAGAAGGCGGAACGTCCGCGCCGGGAACGCGGGGAACGCCGTGACGAGGGCCGCCGGGACGACCGGCGGGGTGGTCGCGGTCGCCGCGAGGACCGGGAGGATCGTCCGCCCCGGGAAGGCGGCGAGCAACGCAGGGAACGCGGAGAGCGCGGAGAGCGCGGCGAACAGAGGACGGAACGCGAACGTCCGCCACGCCAGGAGGGCAGCGAGGCGCCCCAGCGCGAAGGCCGCCGCCAGCGCGGCGAGCGCCGCGACCAGGAACGCCAGCCTCAGGAAGGCCGCCCGCCCCGCCAGCCGAAGGCGGAACCGCAATCCTCCGGCATCGAGGTCCAGCCCATGGTGGCTCAGGAGACCGGGGGGCCGGATGCCGCCCGTCCGGAGCAGGACGCGGGCGACGGCCGCCGACGCGGGCGCCGGGGCCGGGGACGCGGGGAACGGCGGGCCGAGGATGCCGGTCAGGCGAGTCCCGGCGGTGAGGCTTCCGCGGCAAGCCAGGCAGTAACCCAGCCTGCCGCGACCGCGATGGCTCCGAAACCGATGCCCTGGCCGGTGCCGATGCCGAAACCGGCTGCGCCGGTCACCGAGCCGGTCGTGGCCGCCGCGGCGCCGGCGGCTCCTGCCGCCGAAGCGCTGCCCCCGCTGCCCGTCGAGCCGACGCTCGCTCCGGTTGCCACGCCGGTGGTCGAAGCCGCGGTCGTCCCCTCCGCCGCGCCGGAAGTGGCCCCGCCGCCGGCCCCCGTCGAGGCGGCAGCCCCGATCGATCTCTCGGCGAACCTGGAGCAGGCCGGACTGGTGATGATCGAGACCCAGGCAAAACCCGCCGCAACCCCGACAGAACCGGCCCCGGTACTGGGGCGCAAGCCCAGGCCGGCCGTCGTGATCGCCGAGGAACCCCTTCAGATGGTGGAAACCCACCGGCCCTGACGGGGCCTTCCACTGCCTGCAAGGAGCCCGGTGGCCGGAAGGCGCCGGGCGCCTTCAGGACAAGGTCTGCCAGGGACAGCCGTTGTCCTGGTCGGCAACGGCGACTGCCTGGACATCGCCGCCCAGGACGGCCGCCAACGCACCCAACACCAGATCGGGCCGGTTGTTCCGCTCGCTCAGGTGTGCGGCCACGATCCGGCGCAGCCGGGGTCCCCGGAGGCGCTCCAGCAATGCCGCGGCTGCAGTATTGGACAGGTGCCCCAGCCGTCCGGCGATGCGTCGCTTGAGCGCCGGCGGATACGTGCCGTTCGCAAGCAACCCCGGATCATGGTTGCATTCGAGCAGGAGCCCGTCGCAAGCGGCAAGCATCCTTTCCACGTGGGGCGTAGGCTCCCCGACGTCGGTGAGAATGCCCAGGCGCAGCGCCCCGTCGGACACACGGTACTGGACAGGCTCCCGGGCATCGTGGGGCACCGGAAAAGGTTGCATCTCCAGGTCGCGGAAGGCGCACGGCTCGTGGCTGTCGATGACGGTCGCCTCGACGCCCCGGGCCTCGGCCTCGCATGCCATCATGGTTCCGTGGGTGAGGAAGACCCGGAAACCGTATCGCCGCGCGCAGGCCCAGGCACCGGCCACGTGGTCCGAATGCTCGTGGGTGATCCAGACCGCGGCGATGTCCGATGGTGCGAGCCCTAGCCGGGCGAGGCGAAATGCCAACTGACGGGGTCCGAACCCGCAATCCACCAGGACCCGGGTCCGGCCGGCCTCGACGACCAGCCCGTTGCCCCGGCTGCCACTGCCGAGGGAAGCGAAACGCACCCGGGTTCCTGCCTACTTCAACTGGTCGAGCAGCAGCGCGAGGATCTTCCTGGAGGATTCGGAGGTGTCCGCGCCGCCCTCGCGGGTCAGCACGCGGACCCGGCTCCCTTCGGCGCCTGCCGCCACGTGAATGCGGTAATTGGCCTGTTGCACCGCTTCCGGCTTGTCGCTGCGCCAGAACGCGAGCTTTGACAGGAAGCCCTTGTCGTCACCCTTCTTCACGGTCTCGGATTCGGGTTCCACGTAGCGCACGAAATACAGCCCCTGGGAACGGTCCCGATCCTCCACGGTGAAGCCCACGCGATCGAGGGCCAGTCCGACACGCCGCCAGGCCCGATCGAAGGGCTCCTCCAGTTCCAGCGTCCCGGTGCCGTCGTTGGCGCGCGCGAGTTTCGCCCGCTCCACCCTCGGCCCGGCAGCGACCAGGGCCTGGGCCCGGGTTTCCTCCGCGCCCAGTCGCACCATGAGCCGGCGAAGCATTTCCGCCTCCAGCTCGGGTTCCGGTGGCCGCGGCTGCCAGCGGGTCTTGTCCCGCGTCTCGGTCACGTAGACCTCGTACATGCCGCGGTGGCTGATGTATATCTCGGTCGTGCCAGGTTCCGCCCCGGGCTCCAGGCGTGTCCGGAACTTGTCGCGTTCCGCCGTGGAATAGAGCTGCTCGAAGACCTTGCCGATCGCGCTGCGGATCAGGTCCTGGGGCAGCTTGGCGCGGTTTTCGGCCCAATCCGTCTCCATCACGCCGGCGCTGGGGTTCTCCACATTGACGAGGAACCCGATCTCCTGCCAGAACTCCTTGACGTTTGGCCACAGCTTGTCCGCCGGCATGCCGACCACCAGCCAGCGTTGGGTGCCGGAGCGCTCGATGCGCATCTTGTCCACCTGCGGGAGCACCTCCCGGGTGCTGCTCTCGCGGCTCGCCGAACGTTCCCCGGCGTAGGCCGAGTAGGTGGCCGATCCGCGGGCCCCCGTGTCGGGTACCGCATAACGGTCGTCGCGGCCCGGCGCCGTGAGGTCCGGCGGAATCTCGAGCGGCGGAAGCTTGCCGGCCGACTTGTAATCGATTTTCTTGGACTCGATGAACGATCCGGCACAACCGCCGAGGAGCAGCGCCCCGGCCAGGGCCGGAACGAGAACCGCCAACGCCACAGGTGACCGCCTCATGCCTGTATTCCCGCCTCCGCCATGGCCGAGCGTACCCGCTCATGGAACTCGGAAGACAGGGGGGTCATCGGCAGCCGGATGCCGTCACCGATGAGGCCCATGCGCGCGCAGGCCCATTTCGTCGGGATCGGATTCGCCTCCAGGAAGAGATAGCGATGCAGCCCCAGCAGAGCGAAGTTGATCTTCCGCGCCGTCGCCAGATCGCCGCCGATGGCGGCCATGCACATCTCGTGCATCAGGCGCGGAGCGACGTTTGCGGTCACCGAGATCGTGCCCGCGCCGCCGAGCAGCATCAGCGCCAAGGCCGTCGCGTCATCGCCGCTATAGACGGAAAATCCGGCCGGCGCGCGTTTCAGCAGGTCGGCACCGCGCTCCAGGTTGCCCGTCGCATCCTTGATGCCGACAATTCCGGGCACCTGCGCGAGACGCAGGGTCGTGTCGTTGGCCAGGTCCGCGACCGTGCGTCCGGGCACGTTGTAGACGATCATGGGCAGATCCACCGCTTCGGCCACGGATCGGAAATGGCGGTAAAGGCCCTCCTGGGTCGGCTTGTTGTAATACGGCACGACCGAGAGGTGCGCATCGGCACCGATCTCCTTGGCATAACGCGCCAATTCGACCGCCTCGGCGGTGGAATTCGCCCCGGTGCCGGCGATAACCGGAACCCGGCCGGCCACCTGCTCCACGGCCGTTCGGATCAACTCGCAATGCTCGTCGAAATTGACGGTGGGGGATTCGCCGGTGGTCCCGACGACGACAAAGCCATCCGTGCCCTCCGCGAGGTGCCAGTCGATCAGTCCGCGCAGGCGCGGCAGATCCAGGCTCCCGTCGGGCTGCATGGGAGTGACGATGGCAGGAATCGAACCTTGTATCTTCATGGGCAGGGGGCGGGACGCAGGGCGTCCCGGGAAAAAAGGACCGTAATTCTAGCCAATCAGAGGTCGGCCAGCACCTTGACGTGGGTGGTGACGCTGCGCGCCAGCGCCGACAGCGCATAGCCGCCCTCGAGCATCGAGACGATGCGGCCGCCGGCATGCTCGGCCGCCACCCGTTTCAGCTGCTCCGTGACCCAGGCGTAGTCGGACTCGACGAGGCCCAGGGAAGCCATGTCGTCCTCGTAATGCGCGTCGAACCCGGCCGAGATGAACACGATCTCGGGCGCGAACTCGCGCAGGCGCGGCATCCACACCTCGGTGACCACCTCCCTGAAACCGTCTCCCCGCGTCCCGGCCGGCAGGGGCACGTTGCACATGTTGGGCGCCGGATTCTCGGTCCCGCAATACGGATAGAAGGGATGCTGGAAGGTGCTCACCATGAGGATACGATCATCGCCGGCGAAGATTTGTTCCGTCCCGTTGCCGTGATGCACGTCGAAATCGATGATGGCCGCGCGCCGGATGCCCCAGGCCTCGAGGGCGTGGGCCGCCGCCACGGCGATGTTGTTGAAGAAGCAGAAACCCATGGCCTTGGCGCGCTCGGCATGATGCCCGGGCGGGCGCACCGCGCAGAAGGCATTGCCCACTTCGCCCTTCATCACCAGGTCGGTGGCGAGAATGCCGGCGCCCGCCGCCCGCAGCGCCGCCTTCCACGTACCCGGACTCATGGCGGTGTCCGGATCCACGTGGTGGATTCCGTGTTCCGGGGCGTTCATCTCCAGCGTCTTGATGTACAAGGGCGGATGCACCCGCGACAACTGCTCCACGGTCGCCAGCGGCGCATCGTGGAAGCTCAGGTACAGGTCGAGACCGGCCGCGATGAGCCGGTCGTTGATGGCACCGAGGCGGTCCGGGCATTCGGGGTGATGCGTCCCCATGTCGTGCAGAGCGCAGTCGCGGTGGGAGATGAAGGCGGTCGTGGTCATGGGCGGCGGATCGATCGCATACAATCGCGAAAACGCTCATTATCTCGCAAACGGCAACCGCATGCGACCACCGGCCAACGCCGAACTGCATCCCGCCCTGGGCCGCGTCGTCCGCGAGGCGGGGGCAATCGTCCTCGGCAAGGAAAGGCAGATCCGCCTCGCCCTGGCCTGCCTCCTGGCCCACGGGCACCTGCTGATCGAGGATGTCCCCGGGGTGGGGAAGACGACCCTGGCCCAGGTCCTGGCCCGCCTGCTGGGCCTGCGTTTCCAGCGCATCCAGTTCACCAGCGACATGCTGCCGGCGGACATCCTCGGGGTCTCGGTCTTCGACCGGGAGAACGGCAGCTTCCGTTTCCATCCGGGCCCCGTGTTTTCGCAACTGATCCTTGCCGATGAGGTGAATCGCGCCACGCCGAAGACCCAGAGCGCCCTGCTCGAGGCCATGGAGGAACGCCAGGTCACCATCGAGGGAGCAACCCGTCCCCTGCCGGCCCCCTTCTTCGTCATCGCAACCCAGAACCCCTCCCACCAGGTCGGCACCTTCCCGCTCCCCGAATCCCAGCTGGACCGCTTCCTGATGCGCATCGAACTGGGCTACCCGGATCGGGACGCCGAGCGCGAGCTCCTCTCGGGGGCGGACCGGCGCCACCTGGCCGCGCATCTGGCGCCGTGCCTGGGCGAGGAGGAACTGGCCGTCCTGCAGCGCCAGTGCGCGGCGGTGCACGCCTCCGACGCACTGATCGACTACGTCCAGGCGCTGGTCCTGCATACCCGCCAAGCGCCGGATTATGCCATCGGGCTTTCCCCGCGCGCGGGGCTCGCCTTGCTGGCGGCGGCCCGCGCCTGGGCCCTGCTCCATGGCCGGGACCATGCATTGCCGGAGGATGTCCAGGCCATCCTGCCCGGCGTCGTCGGGCACCGGTTGCGGCCCGCCGATGCACGCAGCATGCCCTCGGCGCAAGTCCTCGCCGCCACGCTGATCCAGGCGGTGGCGGTGCCTTGATCGCGGCAATACGCCGGCGGGCGGCGGAGGCCTTCGCGCGCTGGGGCCTGCGCGGACGCCCCCCGGAACCCGTCCCCATCGTCCTCGACCAGCGCCGGATCTTCGTCCTGCCGACCCGGACAGGGCTTGCCTTCGGCCTGTCCCTGGCGGTCATGCTGATCGGCGCCATCAACTACGGCCTGAGCCTCGGCTACGTCCTCGTGTTCCTCCTCGCGGGCCTCGGCATATCCAGCATCCTCCAGACCTTCCGCAACCTGTCCCGGCTCAGCATCTCCCCCGGCCGCGCGGAGCCGGTCTTCGCGGGCGACACGGCCCAGTTCACGCTGCTGATCGCCGACACCCGCGACGAGCCCCGCCCGCAGTTGCGGGTCCTGCTGCCGGACGGGGATGGCGTGACGGTGGATGTGGGGCCGCGCGGAACGGCCGAAGCCGTCCTGCGGCTCCCCGCGCCGCGCCGGGGCTGGCTCGCCCTGCCCCGCTGCACCCTCGAGACGGTCTATCCCCTGGGTTTCGTGCGGGCCTGGGCCTACGCCGCCCCCGATTTCCGGTGCCTCGTCTATCCGGCCCCGGCCTCCCGGCCGCCGCCGATGCCGGGGGGCGGTGACGGCGCCGGGCACGCGCACCAGGGCGCCCGCGGCACCGACGACTTCGCCGGCCTGCGCGGCCACCAGCCAGCCGATTCGCCGCGCCATGTGGCCTGGAAGGTGGTCGCCCGGCGCGATGACGGCCATCTGGTCACGAAGCTCTTCACCGGCGAGGAGGCCGAGTCCCTCTGGTTCGACTGGGAAAGTCTGCCCGGCGTGGACACCGAAACCCGCCTGTCCATTCTCACGCGCTGGGTCTGCGACGCCCGCGACGCCCACCTGCGCTGGGGCCTGCGGCTGCCCGGCATCGAGTTCATGCCCGACTCGGGGAGTGGCCATGCCGTCCGCTGCCTGGAGGCCCTCGCCCTCTACGGGCTCGCGCCCGCCACCGCATCCGCCAGGGCCGCGAAGTCGGACAGGTCGTTGTAGACCTGGGCCGATATCCTGGCCCATAGGCGCCCTCCGACGGAGCCCACTGGGACGGCGATCCGGTGGTGCTCCCAAAGACGGGCGGTCCATGCCCGGCCCGCCGCCTCCCCGTCGGCGGCCGCCATGCCGCGATCCGGCAATGGCACGGCCACCATGGCCGCAAGGCTCTCCGGCCCCGCAGGCAGGTCCGCGCCCCAGCGCCGCGCGAGGAGGCCGGCGCCTCGCCATGCCAGGTCGCGTATCGCCCGACGATAGCCGGCCACGCCCAGCCACTCGACGAAATCGAGGGCCGCCGGCACGGACAGGAAGGGCGAGTAATCCCGGGTGCCCGTCCAGGAGAAGGCCCCGGGGAAGCCCATGCCGGCCAGGCCGGAGATCGTGGCGGGCTGCAAGTCCCGGGCAACCGCCTCCGAAGCATGGAGGAAAGCACAGCCACGGGGAGCGAACAGCCACTTGTGCAGGTCGCCGACGACCCATTCCGCGCCGATGGCGTCCAGGTCCAGGTCGAGCATCCCAGCGGTGTGGGCCGCATCCACCAGCACCGGGACGCCCCTGGCCCGAAGGGCGGCGGCGATCTCGCGTACCGGCAGCACGACGCCGGTCGCCGAAGCCACGTGATCCACGATGGCGAGCCGGGTGCCGGGCCCGGCGGCGGCCAGGCAGGCCCGCACCGCGTCCCGCGGGTCGTCCAGGGGCATCGGCAGGCACGCCTCGAGGACCCGCAAACCGTGCCTTTGCGCCAGCCAGTGCACCAGGTTGCGAACGGCGGGATAGACCTGGTCCGTCAGGACGATCGCATCCCCCGCCCGCCATGGCAGCGACCTCAGGACGGCATTGATTCCGGAGGTGGCGTTCTCCACGAAGGCGAGGCCGCCGGGCCGGGCACCGAGGAATCCGCCCAACCGGGCCAGGGCCTCGCGCAGCGCCTCCGGAAGGACTTCGGCATGGAACTGCGTCGGCTGCGCCTCCGCCCGGTCACGCCAGGCCTGCTGCGCCACCGCCACGACCCGGGGAACGGCCCCGAAGGCCCCATGGTTGAGATAGATGGTCCCCGGCGCAAAGGACCAGTGGTGGCGCAGGCCGCGGCCGAAGGCCGGCGCGTTCTCAGACAATCAGGACGTCCGCCGCCGTCAGCACCGGGTGTCCGGTCACGACGGCGACCTGGATCGGCGCCGTGGCGCCGGTCCCGTCCGCGTCGTAATAGAGGGCGCCCGACGCCCCGTCGTAGAGCAGCCGGTCGTCGGCGTCGGCCGCGGCCATGCCGGCGCGGAAGGCGCCCGCGGGAAGCGGCCCCATGGCCCCCAATTGCGCAAAAACTTCCCCGTCGAAGGCCAGCTTGTCCGCGCCGGGCGCGAAATCCTCGACGGTGTCCACCTGGCCCGGCCCGTTGAACACGAAGGTGTCCGCGCCGGCTCCGCCAGTGAGGTGATTGGCCGCGGCGTTGCCCACCAGCAGATCGTCCCCGGCACCTCCGATCGCATTCTCGATGATCGTGCCGAAGGCGATCGACAGATTGTCCACCCCGTAGGTCGGGGTGAACCATTCGGGATGCGCCGCGCTGAAGTCCGCCGGATCGAACCACGCCGGGAGGCTCGTCTGCCAGACACCGTTCAACTGGAAGCCGATGACGCCCACGCTGGAGAAGTGCCCCGGCAGCAGGTCGATGACCTGGTCCCGGTCGAAGGCCGCCGCGTCCACGGTGTCGGTGCCCCCGGCATCCCACAGGGTCCGGAAGAATGGTTCAGCGGCGAAACTGTAGGTGTCGTTTCCGGAGGCCGCCGCCGTGTTGGCACCGTAGGTCCCCTGCAGGACGGCGATGTCGTAGATCATCGGCGTGAAGTTGCCCACCCCGCCCGCCTGGATGGAGCGTTCCGTCGCGGATTCGGTGACCGAGACCGTGGTCCCGGTCGGTCGGTCCGTATAGGACATGACGGTGAACTGGGTCGTGTCCTGGTCCGCGTGCCCGGCCTCGGCGAGGCTGGGCGAGACGAAGGGATGCTTGAGTCCCAAGGCGTGGCCCACCTCGTGGATCAGCGTCTCGTAGGTGAACCCCCCCGGCACGATTCCCGTGGTATCCATGCTGGTACGATCGAGCCAGACGTCCCCGGCTTCGTCGTTGCCCGGGCCCAGCGCCTGGTCCGCCAGCGGGAGATAGGCATAGCCGGAGGATCCCGACTGGAAGTTGCGCGCGAAACGCATCTCTATGCCGGCTGAATCAGCGGATTCCTGGAAATCGATGTTCAGCAGGGTCTCGTAGGTTTGCAGCACCGCACGGACCGCTTCCTGCTGGTCGGCGGTCATGGCGGCAAAATTGCTACCTTGCTCGGCGGTCCTGCCATAACTCGGCGCCGCCGTCATGAAACTGAACCTCAACACCAGGGCCGACCCCGCCTCGTGGTGCCAGAACCCCCCCGAATCCAGGGTTTCCGCCACGTAGTCCGGCAGGGCCGTCTGGAGGGGTGACAGGATGGATGGCGCCGGCAGCGTGAGGAACTGGTCGTCGAACCGCGCGAATTCCACACCGGTCAGGCGGTCCACCCCGGCCGGACCGGTCACGACGACGGTGTCGCCCTGCAGGTCGATGCCGTAGGCCGACCGGGGCCCTGGGTAGAGCGCCACGTCAAAACCGCTGCCGCCGTCGATGGCGTCATTGCCGACGCCGCCCTCCAGGCTGTCGTCGCCACCACCGCCGTGCAGCGTATCGGCGCCTTCGCGCCCGGCCAGCAGGTTGGCCAACGCATTGCCCGCCAGCAGGTTGTCCAGCCCGTTGCCGATCCCCCGCGCGGCACTCCCCTCCAACGCGAGACCTTCCACCTGATCCGGCAGCACATAGGCCGACAGCATCGAATGGACGATGTCAAAGCCACCCCCGGCCGCCTCCACGACCTGGTCGTAGAAGCTGCCGACCCAGTAGTCGTCGTGACCCGGGCCGCCCTCCATCACGTCGGCGCCACGCCCTCCGTCCAGCCAGTCGTCGCCGGATCCGCCGAGCAGCAGGTCGTCGCCGCCATAGCCGTAGAGGCTGTCGTCGCCGGCGCCGGCATCGATCCGGTTCCGGCTGTCGTTGCCGTCGAACTCGGCGGCCTCCGCACCGCCCACCATGGCCAGGGAACCCACGTGATCGGGCAGGCTCAACACCTCCACGTAGGCCGGGATCGCGGCGAACCCGGCGCCCGCGAAGACGACGGTGTCGAATCCGCCGGAGTTCCCGGCCACTTCGACCACCGCGTCGGTCTCCAGCGCCACGTAGATGTCGTCGCCAAATCCTCCGTTCAGGGTGTTCGCACCACCGCCGCCGTAGAGCACGTCGTCGCCGCCGCCGCCGACGATGGTGTCGTTGGCCCTCCCCCCGGTGAGCTCGTTGTCCCCGTCGTTGCCCCACAGGACCAGGGCATAGGCGACGTCGGAGGCGTCCACGCCGGCGCCGGTGGTCCCCGACAGCGTGGGCGAGATGCCCGTTCCGGTACCGATCGCGACACGTTCCACCGAGACCAGACCCGCATCCAGCGCGAGGGTCTCGCCCTCGCCGCCGTCCCAGCGCAACTCGTCGATTCCGCCGCCGCCGTCGATCCCGCCCGGATAATGGGCGAGATCGCCGAGCAGGATCACGTCGGCTCCCGGCGAGGTATGGTCCGGCCCGAAACCGGGGGCCAGCGGCCCGACGCCCTTGGTGACGACCGTCATGGCGCCGCCCCGGTCACGGCTCCCGCGCCGCCCGGCGCAGGTAGGAGGTGATCGGCTCGAGCAGATACTGCATGGCCGGCCGTTCGACGGTGCGGATGAAGACCTCGGCGGGCATGCCGGCCTGCATCTCCAGGTTGCCGGCGTCCCGCAGCGAGCCGGGGGCCACGTCCAGATAGACCGCGTAATAGGGCATCGCACCGGCGGGGCCGAGGCTCTTGTCCACCAGGCGGTCCGCCGAGACATAGGTGACGCGGGCCGTCACCAGCGGCGTGGTCCGATATTTGAAGGCGGTAAGGCGGATGTCCGCCTCGCTGCCCACGTGCACGTAATTCACATCCTCGGTGCGGATCCGGGCCTCGACGATCAGCTTGCCGTTGCGCGGCACGATATCCATGATGGGTTCCCGCGGCCCGACCACGCCGCCGACGGAGGTGATCTTCAGGTCCACCACCTCCCCCGCCACCGGCGCCACCACGTTCTGCCGCTCCACCGCGTCCCGGGAGGGGCGCAGCCGCTCCTCCACCTCGGCGAGCCGGTTGGTGCTCTCCTTCAGGTCGTCGGCGGCCTGCTGGGAGAACTGGTTGCGCAATTGCAGGATGCGCAGCTCGAAGTCGGTGGCCTTCTGCCGAGCCGACGCCAGGTTGGCCCGGTGTTCGCCGAGGCGTGCCTCGTACTCGGCGACCGCCCGCTGGAGGCCCAGGATGCGGGTCTTCTGCACGAAGCCCTGGGTCACCAGGCCTTCGTTGGCGGCCAGTTCCTCCCGCTGCAGGCGCACCGCCGTCTCCTCGGCCCGTACCTGCTCGGCCCAGGCGGCGGCTTCGTTCCCGGACTGGCGGATCTGCGCGTGCAACAGGGCGATCTGGCTGTCCAGGGTCAGCTTCCGGGCCTCGAACAGGCCGCGCTCCCGTTGCAGGATCTCCCGGACCCGGCCCTCGCCGCGGGTGGCCAGGTCCTGCGGGAACTCCAGCCGCGACGCCAGTGCCCGCTCGGCGAGCAGCCGCGCATGCCGGGCCCGTTCGGAATCATGCTGGTTGCGAAGGAGGTCCAGGCCCGCATCCGAGCGCACGTCGTCGAGAATCAGCAGGGTCTGCCCCTCCCGGACCCGTTCCCCGTCGCGGACGAGGATCTGCTTCACGATCCCGCCCTCCTGGTGCTGGACGGTCTTGCGGTTCATGTCCACCTTGACGAAACCCGGCGCCACCACGGCCCCGGCCAGGGGCGCCAGCGCCAGCCAGCCGCCGCCGAGGACGAAGGCGACGAAGATGACCAGCATGCCGGTGCGCACGATTGGCCGCATCGCCACCGCCTGTCCCACGTCCTCCGGCGGCAGCAGCCAGGACTTGAGGCGGGTCGCGGCGCTCACGGGGCACCCCCGTCCACCGCCTTCAGGGGCGCCGCCGGCGGTGCCCCCCGGGTGAGCCGCGCCAGCACCTCCTGGCGCGGGCCGAACAGGTCCACCGCGCCGTCCCGGAGGACCAGCAGCTTGTCCGCGCCCGCCAGCAGCGATGGCCGGTGGGAGATGACCACCAGCGTGACGCCGGCCTGCTTGAGGCCGGCCATGGCCTGCATCAGGGCCGCCTCCCCCTCGGCATCCAGGTTGGCGTTGGGCTCGTCGAGGACCACCAGGCGGGGATTTCCGTACAAGGCCCTGGCCAGCGCGATGCGCTGGCGCTGGCCGCCGGAAAGGGCGGCGCCGCCCTCGCCGATGGGGGTGTCGTAGCCCTTCGGCAGGCGCAGGATCATGTCATGGGCAGCGGCGCGACGGGCGGCGTCGATGACGGCCGCCGAGTCCGCCTCGCCCAGGCGGGCGATGTTTTCGGCCACCGTGCCCGCGAAGAGTTCCACATCCTGGGGCAGGTAGCCGATGTGCGGCCCCAGCCGCTCCCGGGGCCAATGGCCGATGTCCGAGCCATCCAGGCGGACCGTGCCGGAATTGGGCCGCCAGAGCCCGATGATCAGGCGCGCCAGCGTCGACTTGCCCGATGCGCTCGGACCGATCAGGCCCAGGACCTCGCCGGCCGCCAGTTCAAAGCCGACGCCCTTGATGATCGCCTTGTCCATGCCGCGGGCGGCGAAGACCACGCGCTCCAGCGCCAGGTGTCCTGCCGGCGCCGGCAGTTCCGTGGGCGCCTGGTCGGCCGGCCGCGCTTGCAGCAACTGGTCCAGCCGCGCATTGGCCGCCCGGGCCTCCACCAGGGACTTCCATCCGGAGATCAGCATTTCCACGGGTGCCAGGGCCCGCGACAGGATGATCGTGGCAGCCATCATCACACCGGCCGTCACGTGCTGGTCGATGACCAGATAGGCGCCGGCGCAGAGCATGGCCGTCTGGAGGAACTGGCGGGTGAACTTGGTCAGCCCGCCCGCGAAGCCGGCCAGCCGGTTCGCCTGCAACTGGCGCTTCTGCACCTCCCCGTTGAAGTCCTGCCACTGCCGGGTCACCGCCTCGATCATCCCCATGCCACCGATGACCTCAGCATTGCGCAGGCTGGTGTCGATGTAGCGGGCGGCCTTGCGGGACTCGGCCTGGAGCTTCTCCAGAGGCTCCCGGGTCAGCTTCTCGTTGGCGATGGCCAGCACGATCAGGAAGGCGGCGCCCAGGGTGGCGACAATGCCCAGGACGGGGTGAAAGACGAAGATCAGGATCAGGTAGAAGGGCAGCCAGGGGGCATCGAAAACAGCGAAGATTCCGTTGCCGGTCAGGAAGGCGCGCAGGCTGGCCACGTCGCGCAGCCCATGGACGTACTCGGTACCGCCCAACTGCGCCGCGTTGGCGAGCAGTCCCTTCAGCACCTGCGGTCCAAGCAGCGAGTCGAGGGCTATCCCCGCCGCGGCGAGCAGGCGGCCGCGAAGCTGGTCCAGCAGGGCCATGACGACCAGCGCCAGGGCCGAGGCGACGGTCAGAACCACGAGGGTTTCGTTGCTGCGGCTGGTCAGGACACGGTCGAACACCTGCAGCATGTACAGGGTCGGCACCAGCAGCAGCAGGTTGATGAAGAAGCTGAATACGCCGGCGTAGAGGAAATAGGGCCGGAAGCGGGCAAGGAGTTCGCGCATGCGGTGGTTGTCGGCCGGAGCCTCGCGTCTTCGGGGCGGCGCCACGCTCAGGCGGCGGACCTGTAATTATATCGGAACGTCAAGGCCATCCCGCCCGGGCGCCGCGCGCCTCCCGGTCCGCGGATCGCCGTGCCCGCGCGTTCAGACGACCGTGAAATCGGCCGCCGTCAGGGATCCGGGGTGTGCGCCGGCGCCCAGCGTCGCCATCCTGGTGGCCGCACCTGAACCCGACCCGTCGGCATCGTAGTAGAGATCCCCCGTCGTCGCGTTGTAGACGAAGCGGACATCAGGGGCGAGCGCCGCCGAACCCGCGCCTGATTGCAGGAACCCCGAGGGCAGCCAGCCGGTCCAGCCGTCGTCCACCACGAGACGGTCGAGCCCCGGGGTGAAGTCCGTGACCAGGTCGGCGATCCCGGCCAGTGGCGCGGTCGGGAACACGAAGCTGTCCCGCCCGCCGCCGCCGGTCAGGATGTTGGCAAGGGCATTGCCGACCAGCACGTTGTCGCCGGCATCGCCGACCGCCCCCTCCACGTTGTCCGGCAGGGCGAAGCGCGGCAGATGCACCTGCACCGTGTCGGTCCCGCCCCCCGGGGCCTCGACCACCGTGTCCAGGGGATTGTCCACCACGTAGGCGTCATCCCCGGCGCCCCCCTCCATCCGGTCGCCCCGGCGGCCGCCGTCCAGCAGGTCGTTGCCGGCCCCGCCGAGCAGGATGTCGGCGCCCCCGTATCCATTCAGCGTATCGTGGCCGACGCCCCCGTCCAGCCAGTTGGCGCCGTCGTTGCCGTCTATCCGGTTGTCATCGGCGTTGCCGAGGGCGGCGACGTTGCCGGCGGATTCAGCGAGGCTGAGGTTCTCAAGCCCCGGCACCATGGTGTAGCCGGACGACCCCGAATAGACGGCGCTGTCGGTGCCGCCCCCCGGGTTCTCCACGACCAGGGAACCGTCGCGCAGCTCATAGAAATCGTCACCGCCACCGCCCTTCAGCGTATCCGACCCGGAACCGCCATCGAGGGTATCGTTGCCGGCACCGCCGTTCAGGACGTTCGCCAGTTCGTTGCCGGTCAGGCCCAGGTCGCCGGTGGCCAGTATCACCAGGATCTCCACGTTGGCGCCCAGGGTGAAGGTGCCCGACGTGGTCACCAGGGTGTCGATGCCTCCGCCGCCGAACTCGGCGACCACGTCGCCCGGGTCGTCCACGTAGTAGGTGTCGTCGCCGGCACCGCCGGTCATCGTGTCGGCGCCCGCGGCGCCGTCCAGCGTGTCGTTGCCGCTGCCCCCGCCCAGCGCGTTGTCCTGCCCGTCGCCGGTGCCGGCGAAGGCGCCGGTGCCGGCGTAGGACAGGTTCTCGATGTTGCCACCGAGCACGTAGGCGGCGGCCAGGACCCGCACGGTGTCGGTGCCGCCTCCGGCGCCCTCGATCACCACGTCGCCGCTGCTGTCCACGAGGTAGGTGTCGTCGCCGCCGTCGCCGGCCAGGGTGTCGTTGCCCGCACCTCCGTCCAGGCTGTCGTTGCCGAGCCCGCCATCCAGCGAGTCCTGGCCGCCGGCGCCCAGCAGGGTATCGTCGCCCGCGGCACCGGCCAGGCTGTCCCCCCCCGACGCTCCCGTCATCGCATTGGCGCCGCCGTTGCCGACGGCGTCCACCGATGCCGGGCCGACATAGGTCAGGTGCTCCACATCCGCGCCGAGGGTGAAGCCGGCGGCGGTCACCAGGATCAGGTCCGTGCCCTCGCCCGCCGCCTCGACGACCTGGTCGGCGGGATCGTCCACCCGGTACAGGTCGTCGCCGGCCCCGCCGGCCATGAGGTCGATGCCCCCGTCGCCGTCCAGCGTGTCGTTGCCGGCGCCCCCGTTCAGCGTGTTCGCCGCCGCGTTTCCGGTCCCCGCGAAATTGCCCGCGCCGGTGAAGACGAGTATTTCCGTGTTGGCCGGCAGCAGGTAGGCGGCCAGGTCCGTCCGCACCGTGTCGGTGCCGGCGGCAGGACCCTCGCTCACGGAATCCCCCGCGCTGTCCACCACGAAGACGTCGTTGCCGCCGCCGCCGGCCAGGCTGTCGTTGCCCGCCCCGCCGTCCAGGGAGTCGTTGCCGAGCCCGCCATCCAGCGTGTCCAGGCCGGCATCGCCCAGCAGGGTGTCCTGGCCGCCGCCGCCCGCGAGGCTGTTGTCCAGCGTGTTGCCGGAGCCCGCCAGGCTGCCGCCGCCGATGTAGATCAGGTTTTCCACGTGGGCCGGCAGCATGTAGACCGCCAGGCTCGTGGAAACCGTGTCCGTCCCCTCGCCGGGAGCCTCCCCGATGGCGTCGCCGGCGGCATCCACGACATAACTGTCGTTGCCGAGCCCGCCGGCCATGGAATCCGCCCCGCCACCGCCGTCCAGGGAGTCGTTGCCGGCCCCGCCGGTCAGGGTGTCGTTGCCGGCGCCGCCCCCCAGGGTGTCGGACCCGGCCGCACCGTCGAGCAGGTCGTTGCCGCCGCCACCGGTCAGGCCGTTGTCCAGGCCATTGCCGGTCCCGCTGAAGGCGGCGCCCCCCGTGTAGATCAAGGCCTCCACGTTGCCGCCCAGGACGTAGCTCACCAGGGCCGTCCGCACGGTGTCCGTGCCTTCGGACGCGGCTTCCACCACCGAATCGGAGGCGGCATCCACCACGTAGCTGTCGTCGCCCAGTCCGCCCGCCAGGGTGTCGCTGCCGCTGCCGCCGTCCAGGCTGTCGTTGCCGCCGGCACCGACCAGGGAATCGTTGCCGGCGCCGCCGGCCAGCGTGTCCCTCCCGGCACCACCGGAAACGACGTTGTCCAGGGTGTTGCCGGTACCCGTGAAATCTCCGGCCCCCGTGTAGGTCAGGTTCTCCACTTCGGACGCCAGGGTCGCATAGGCGGCGAGGGCGGTGCGTATCGTGTCGGTCCCGGCGGCGGCGCCCTCGGTAACCACGTCCGCCAGGCTGTCGACGGCGTAGGTGTCGTTGCCGCTCCCGCCGGCCAGGGTGTCGTTCCCCGTACCGCCGTCCAGGGAATCGTTGCCGGCCGCGCCGCCGAGGGAGTCGTTTCCGGCAGCGCCGGTCAGGGTGTCGTTGCCGGCACCGCCGGTGATCGTGTTTTCGCCTGCGTTTCCGGTGCCGCTGAAGTTCGCGGCCCCGGTGTATAGCAGGGTCTCCACGCCGGCAGCCAGGGCGAGGCTGGCCAACCCGGTGCTCACGGTGTCATTCCCGGCGCTGTCGGTGATCGCGTCGCCGGCACTGTCCACCGTGTAGCTGTCGTCGCCGGCACCCCCGTCCAGGCTGTCGTTCCCGGCCCCGCCGTCCAGGCTGTCGTTGCCGCCGGCACCGCTCAGCGTGTCGTTGCCCCCGGCACCCGCCAGCGTGTCGTTCCCCGTACCCCCCGTGATCGCGTTGTCCGTCGAACTCCCCGTCCCGGCGAAATCGCCCGCCCCGGTGAATACGATGTTCTCGATGGCGCCCGACACCGTGAAGGTGGCCGATGCCGTGCGGAGGGTATCGACGCCGCCCGCATCGATGATCGCCGCATCGGCGACATCGGCCACGTAGGTGTCGTTGCCCAGGCCCCCGTCCAGCGTGTCGTTGCCCAGCCCACCGTCCAGCCAGTCGTCCCCGGCACCACCGGTCACGCTGTCGTTGTCCGCCCCGCCCACCAGGCTGTCGTTGCCTCCCGCCCCGTACAGGCAGTCGGCCCCGACGCCGCCGTCCAGCGTGTCGTTTCCCGCACCCCCCGTCACCGCGTTGCCCAGACCGTTCCCCGTCCCCGTGAAGTTCCCGGCTCCCGCATACACCAGGTTCTCCACGTTCGCCGCCAGCGTCGTGTAGCTCGCCAGCGCCGTCCTCACCGTGTCCGTCCCCTCCCCGGAGTTCTCCACCACCACGTCCGTGGCATCGTCCACCAGGTACGCGTCGTCACCCGTCGATCCCACCAGCCGGTCAATCCCGGCCCCGCCCGCCAGGCTGTCGTTGCCCCCGCCTCCGTTCAGCGTGTCCGCACCGCCGGCACCGTCCAGCGTGTCATTCCCCACCCCGCCGTTCAGCGTGTTGTTGCCGCTGTTCCCCGTCCCGGCAAAGTTCCCGGCGCCCGCATAGCTCAGGATCTCCGCCGCCGCCGCCAGCGTCAGGCTCGCCAGCGTCGTCGCTACCGTGTCCGTCCCCGCGCTGTCGGTGATCAGGTCGCCGGCGCTGTCCACGACGTAGCTGTCGTCCCC
>JAEUNJ010000281.1 GCA_016791145.1 Rhodocyclaceae bacterium
CTTGAACCCGCCCTCTGGCCGCGGGCGCTGAGCACTGCGGGACGCCTGGCGAGGGCGCGTAGCGTGCTCAACGTCTGGTGCGATGCGTCCACCGGAGCCGCCGTGTTTTGCCAGGCCGTGCAGTTGAGCGCGGACGGGGCCAGCGTCGAGTACCGGGAGATCGAGGGGCGCGCGGCGGGCGACGAGGAGCGGGAACTGGCCCGGCGGGCCGAGCCGTCGATGATCTGCCGCCACTTCTGCGAGGGGGACCGGATCCTGCGCAGCGAATGCTCGGTGGTGGCCATGGGGCTGCGCTATCGCGTCGAGGACGGCCGCTACCATGTGGCGGCAGTGCGCTCGTCGCCGATGCAGGAGGCCGCCTATGTGGCGGGTGCCCCCGGGGAGATCGACGCCATCGGGCGCATGTTCCACCACATGCAGCGGACCGTCGGCCTGCAGCGGCGGGTCGCGGCCGCCGAGGTGCGCGCGAGCCTGGGCAACGCGGTGATGGACAACCTCACTTTCCCCGTGATCGTCGCCCAGGCGGACAGGCATTACCTGCTGGGCAACAAGCCCGCCCAGCAGATGCTGAAATCGGGGGATCCGCTGCGGGTCGTGGCAGGGCGCCTGACCGCCCGGGACCCCTCCGACGAATCCCGCCTGGCCCAGTTGATCCGCGGGACGGCGGAGCAGAACCAGGCCAATACCCTGCGCGTCGTCCGGCCGGCCCGTTCCCACTGGATCCAGATCCTGCCCATGCCGCGCACGCCCGCCTGGAGCGGTGCCGCGCGCACCCCCGCCGCCATGCTCACGGTGACCGAGATCGGGCGGCCCACCGTGCCGGTCGCCGACCGGCTCATGGGCATGTACGGCCTGACCCGCACGGAAATGCGCGTCGCCGTCGCCCTCGCCCGCGGAGACAGCGCGGAGGAGGTGGCGGAAGCCCAGCACGTGAGCATGCCGACCATCCGCAGCCAGATCGCCAGGGTCATGGAAAAGACCGGCGTGCGCCGCCAGGCGGAGCTGGTGAGCCTGATTCTCTCCTTCCCGCAACTGGAAGGCGGCCTGGCCGCCTAGCCGCCCGCGGGCGGCTCCAGGCCGAAGAGTTCTACGCCCTCGCAGGCCTCGAGGCACCGGCCCGCCCGATAGCTCCGGAAGCTTCCCTCGCGACGCAGCGTGATGTCGTCGCCGGTGGCGACGCTGCCCGGAGGCGCCACGAGGCCGGGCAGCCGTCCGTGGGCCGGCATCGCCGGCAGGAGGATACCTCGGCCGATCTCCCCGGGAGTGCTGCCGATGAACTCCACGGCCAGGGCGCCGGGCGCCAGTTCCTGCAGGCCCAGTTCCAGCCGGGTCTGCCCCGCGTTGCTGACCCGTCGCACCAGGCAGACGTGCACCCGGGCGCTCTCCCGAGGCCGCATGCCGATCAGGTCGCCCACCTCCAGGCGGCCCGCATCCCCCTTCAGGAAGCGCAGCCCGTAGCTGTCCGGGCTTTCGTTTTCGATGGCCCATTCGCTGAGGCCGTTCTCGTGGCCCCGCCCGCTCGCCGCGGCGGCCCCGCGATCCTGGCGGCGCCGCTGGAGGGCCTCGCCCTCGATGAAGCGCACGACGCGTTCGAGGCCCGAGACCAGGTCGGCCCGCGGCTTGAACCGGACCCGGCTGAAGCGCCGGGCCTGCTGGCCGCCCCACATCCCCGCCAGGCATTCCGCCAGTGCCGGCTCCAGGCCATGGCCGGCCGGACCGTCCGCCGCCTCCCGCAGCGCCGAGGCCAACCGGCTGCAATCGAGGATCAGCCCCTCGGGCCCGATGGCCGAGGCGGTGACCCGGTGCAGCGGCCGACCCGGACCGGCTTCGTCAGCGGGAATCAGGAACAGGTCCCGGTCGCCGCCCCGGGCCCGTTCCGCGTCCGTCGGCGGCCGCAGGCTCGCCAGCCGGCCGAGCCGGTCGATCGCCCCGAGGATTGCCTCCTGGTCGCGACGCGAGAACTTGCTCGGATTGGCAAAGGCGAAGAGCAGCGCCGCCACGTAGGTGGCCTCGATGGACTGGCCGGCCCGTTCGTCGGCCGCGCAGCCGCGCAACCGCGCCCGCCGGTAGATCCGGTGCATCTGGCGCCAGGACGTCGGGGAAGGCGCGGCATATACCCGGCAGGCCAGCACCTTGCGCCGCGCCCGGGCGGCGATGGCGCGCGCGGCGGCATTGCGCCACAACTGGGCCAGGCCGGACCCGAACTTGTGGGATTCGATGCCGATGGCGACCGCCCCATAGGCCAGGGCGAGGGCCTTCAGCAGGTTGTCGGCGGCCAGCGCCACGGCCTGGTGATCGGCGCCGAGGGGCAGGGGAAACCCGGCAATGCGCCGCTCCAGGTCGGGAAGGAACTGCTCGACGGCCACGTCGAAGGCATCCAGCAGCTTGAGACGCATGTGGTGGT
The DNA here is from genome assembly GCA_016791145.1 of Rhodocyclaceae bacterium. Taxonomy (GTDB): domain Bacteria; phylum Pseudomonadota; class Gammaproteobacteria; order Burkholderiales; family Rhodocyclaceae; genus JAEUNJ01. Next base: position 2,405 of record JAEUNJ010000281.1, read on the forward strand.
TGGCCTGGGCCGCCACCAGTCCGGGCAGACGGCGGGCGATGGCCGTCGCCATCTCCTCGGGCGGCGATCCGGCCAGGCCTTCGAGCCAGGCGCGCAGGGCCGCGCTTTCCCGATCGCCCCGGGAACCACCCAGGGTCAGCCAGTCGCGGAGGAATCGGAGCGGGGTTTCCATGGGATGGGGCGGCATGCAGGAGGGATGGCAGCGCGGAGGATACCACCGTCGGCACCTAGTCCCGGCCGGCTTCCTTGCGCCAGGTCAACCAGGCTCCGGTCCCCGGCACCTAGACTTACGGGCTTTTCCCGACCCCCGGAGTACCCGGCATGAACGACCACGGCCGCATGGAATCCATCGAGCGTGCCAGCCGCGACGAGATCACCGCCCTGCAACTGGAACGGCTGCGCTGGACGCTCGCCCATGCCTACGAGCGGGTGCCCCACGTGCGCGAGAAGTTCGATTCCCTCGGGGTCCATCCGGGCGACCTGAAGGCCCTGGAGGATCTGGCGCGCTTTCCCTTCACCACCAAGGAGGACCTGCGCCGAACCTATCCTTTTGGCATGTTCGCCGTACCGATGGACGACGTGGTGCGGGTCCACGCGTCGAGCGGGACCACCGGCAAGCCCACCGTCGTCGGCTATACGCAGCGGGACATCGACACCTGGGCGGGACTGATGGCCCGCTCGATCAGGGCCGCCGGCGGCACGCGCCACGACATCATCCACGTCACCCACGGCTACGGCCTCTTCACCGGCGGCCTGGGGGTCCATTACGGCGCCGAGCGGATCGGCTGCGCGGTGGTGCCGATCTCCGGGGGCCAGACGGAGCGGCAGGTCCAGCTGATCCAGGACTTCAAGCCGACGATGATCGTCGGCACGCCGTCCTACGTGCTGAACATCGCCGACGAATTCACGCGCCAGGGCCTGGACCCGGCCGCCACCAGCCTGAAACGCGGCATGTTCGGTGCCGAACCCTGGGGCGAGGAGATGCGCCGGGAACTGGAGACGCGCTTCGGCATCGCCGCCATGGACCTCTACGGCCTCTCGGAGGTGATGGGGCCGGGCGTGGCGGCGGAATGCATCGAGTCCCGGGACGGACCGACCATCTGGGAGGACCACTTCTATCCCGAGATCATCGACCCGATCACCGGGGAGGTGCTGCCCGACGGCGAGCAGGGCGAACTCGTCTTCACCTCCCTCACCAAGGAGGCCCTGCCCATCGTCCGCTACCGGACCCGGGACCTGACCCGGCTGCTGCCGCCCTCGGCGCGCAGTTTCCGGCGCATCGGCAAGATCACCGGCCGCTCCGACGACATGCTGATCATCCGCGGCGTCAATGTCTTCCCGTCCCAGATCGAGGAACTGATCCTGCGCGTGCCCCGCCTGTCCACCCACTACGTGCTGGAGGTGAGCCGCAGGGGGCACATGGACGACCTGGCCGTGAAGGTGGAGATGAAGCCCGAGGTGGCCTCCGAGGCCGACAAGCAGGCGGCGGTGTCCGAACTGCGCCACCACATCAAGTCCTACATCGGCATCACGACCCGGGTGGACATCGTGCCCTTCGGGGTGATCGAGCGCTCGGTGGGCAAGGCCAAGCGGGTGATCGACCTGCGGGGCCAGGCGTGAAGCCGCGCCACTTCCCCCTGACCTTCCTGTTCTTCACCGGCCTCGGGATCGCCACGGCCATCGTCGGCGTGGCCGCCCTGGCGGGCGGGATGCGCGGCACCCATCCGCTGTTCAACGACGACATGGCCGGCTGGGCCCTGATCGTCACCGCCGTGGCGCTGCTGCTGACGGGCGCCTTCCCCCTGGTCCTGCGCCGGTTGGCGGAGCGCGAAGGCGCCTGAGCGCCGCCCCCCGGCGCCCGCGCCCCGTGGGCCGCCGACGCGGCTCAGCTGTGCAGGTGGACCGACTGGCCGAGCATCTCCGGCGTCACCAGCACGATGCCGCCTTCCGAGACCCGGAAGCCACGGGCCCTGTCCTCGTCCGGGTTCTCGCCGACCACCATGCCGGCGGGGATGCGGCAGCCCCGGTCGATGATGGCCCGGCGGATCCGCGCGCCCTCGCCCACATCCACGTCGGGCAGCACCACCGTGTCCTCCACCAGGGCCCGCGCGTTCACCACCACGTTCGAGAACAGCAGCGTCCGGTTCAGGCGGGCGCCGGAGATGATGCAGCCGCCGGAAACCATCGAGTCCGTGGCCATGCCGCGGCGGTCCTCGTCGTTGAAGACGAACTTGGCCGGAGGCAGTTGCGCCTGGTGGGTCAGGATCGGCCACTCCTGGTCGTAGAGGTTCAGCTCCGGCGTGACGGCCATCAGTTCCATGTTCGCCTTCCAGAAGGCGTCCAGGGTTCCCACGTCCCGCCAGTAGGCCCGCCGGCCGGTTTCCGTGTCCCGGAACGGATAGGCATAGACCTTGTGCTGGCTGATGATGGACGGGATGATGTCCTTGCCGAAGTCGCGCGAGGAGCCTTCCTTGCGGGCGTCCGCGATCAACTGCTCGTAGAGGAATTCGGTCTTGAACACGTAATTGCCCATCGAGGCCATGCAGAGCCCGGGCTGGCCCGGTATGGGCCGCGGCTCGGCGGGCTTCTCCTCGAAACCGACGATGCGCTGGCCGTCGTCGATCTGCATCACGCCGTAGGAGCGGGCGGCCTCGGCCAGCGGCACCTCGAGGCAGGACACGGTCATGTCCGCGCCGCTTTCCACGTGGAAGGCGAGCATGGGGCCGTAGTCCATCTTGTAGATGTGGTCCCCGGACAGCACCATCACGTACTCCGGCATGTGGGTGCGGATGATGTCCAGGTTCTGGTAGATGGCGTCGGCCGTGCCCTGGTACCACTCGCCACCGACCCGCTGCGAGGCGGGCAGCACCTCCATGTACTCGCCCAGCTCCCGCTTGAAATAGCTCCAGCCCAGGACCAGGTGCTGGATCAGGGAGTGGGCCTTGTACTGGGTCAGCACGCCGATCTGGCGGATGCCGGAATTGACGCAGTTGGACAGCGGGAAATCGATGATGCGGAACTTGCCGCCGAAGGGGACGGCCGGCTTGGCGCGCCAGGCGGTCAGTTCGTAGAGCCGGCTGCCCTGGCCACCGGCCAGGACGAGGGCCATGCAATGCCGGGTCAGCCGGCTGACGAAGCGTTGTTGTTTGTGCGGATCCATGATGACCGGAGTGCGGAAGGGGTTTCACCCGACACGATACGCCTGTTCGGCGCCGGCTGCCGGATGCCGGTAGTCCATTCGGACTATTGCGCCGGAACACCGGTCCTCGCTATAAGACTGGCGGGAATCCAGGAAAGCAAAGGTTCCCCGCAGGGTTTCCGGGGCGGGGACCGACGTGGCAAGCGGGGAAGGCACGCCCCCCGGCGGCCGTCAGGACATTGAAAGGAGTTCGCATGAAGAAGATCGTCTTTGTGGGTGTCGCGGCAGCCCTCTTCACCGGTGCTGCCGTCGCCGCCCCGGTCCAATGGGCCGGCAACGGCCATTGGTACGAGTATGTCGCCGGACCGGTGACCTGGGACGGCGCCCTGAGCGGGGCGGCGTCCATGTCCCATCTGGGGCAGCCCGGCTACCTGGCAACCATCACGTCGGAGGCGGAGCAGGTCTTCCTGCAGAGCCAGGGCTGGAGCCTGTCCTGGGTCGGTGGTTCCGACCGGGAAACCGAAGGGGTCTGGAAATGGATCGCCGGCCCCGAGGCGGGACAGGCCTTCTGGGATCATGGGACGACCTTGATCTATTCCGCCTGGGGCTCGGGAGAACCCAACGACTACAACGGTGGCGAGGATTACCTGCAGTTCAACTGGGGCGGTAACGGTCCCAACGTCAATGCCTGGAACGACCACGGGGGCCCGGGGAGTTCCTATGCCTACAGCCACGGCTACGTGGTCGAGTACGGCGGCGTCGTGCCGGAACCCGAGACCTACGCCCTGATGCTGGCCGGCCTGGGCGCCCTGGGGGCCGTGGCCCGCCGCCGCAAGGCCGCCTGACAACCGCCGTGCCGCACGAAGACGGCGAGGGCCTCCTCGCCGTTTTCGTTTCGCCGGTTCAGACCGTGTCGGCGAGGACGGCCATCCGGGCCGACAGGGCCTCGCAGGCCGGTCCGACGAACCCGGCGGGACCGGCCACGAAGGCGCGGCTTCCGGGCAGGGCCGCCGGAAGCATCCGCGCCGCCTCGGTGGCCGCCTGCGTGGCGTCGGCGGCCTCCAGCCCGAGCAGGACGAACTCGTCAAGGGCGTCGGCCCAGGCCCTGGCCTGCCTCGCCAGGTAGTGCCCGCCAGGGGAGGTCGAGGCGAGAACCAGCGTGATCGGATGGCCCGCGTCCAGCGCGATGGCGTGCTCGATCAGGCTCTGCACCGGCGCGAACCCGGTATCGCAGGCCACGAAGACGAGGGGCCCCGTCACGTCGCCGTTCAGGCAGAAGTCCCCGAACGGTCCATGGATGGTCACGGTGTCGCCGACCTTGAGGCTGCCGTCGAAGACCCGGGCGGCGAAGGCATCGCCCGTCTGAGTGGCCACATGGAAGAGGATGTTCCGGTCGTCGCAGGGACACGAGGCCACCGGGTACTCGGCCGAGAAATCGGAGCCGCCCAGGTTCGCCCCCAGGGACACCCGCTGGCCGGCCAGGAAACGCAGGCGGTTGGTGCGCGGCGTCTGCAGGTGCAGTTGGGCCACCCCGCCGGACAGGGGGGTGATCGCCCGAACCTTCGCAGCCACCGTCTGCTCCGGGATGTCGCCGGGGCTGCCGGCTTCCAGCATCTCCACCACCAGGTCGCCGACGGGCGCGTGGCAGCAAAGGAGCACGTAACCCTGGGCCTTCTCGGCTGCCGAGAAGACATAGTCCGAGTGCTGGACCTGCCGGGTTTCGCCTGACACGACGCGGGCCTTGCACAGACCGCAGGTGCCGTTGCCGCAACCATAGGAGGGCGCCAGGCCGGCGCGCAGGGCGGCCTTGAGGACCGTCTCGGCGCCCTCGACGAGGAATTCATGTCCCGAAGGCCGGACGCTCACCTGGGCCGCCATGACGCGGAGCATAGCATCCATGGCCACCAGCGCATCCGGCCTTTCCTCGCTGCCGAGGACCTCGGACAACCCCTGCTCCAGAAGGCCGCCCAGTTCCTGCAGGGCCGGT
>JAEUNJ010000303.1 GCA_016791145.1 Rhodocyclaceae bacterium
GGCCAGGCTTTCGCCGCGCGCCGCCGGCGGGCTGGATTCGCCCAGGGCTGCCACCAGGGCGCCGGCCAGCCCGCCGGCCGCCCGCCGGGCATCGGCCTTCAGCGCCTGCCTCTCCCCCGCATGGATGGCCTCGACCAGCACGAGCACGGCGGCGAGTCCCGGCAGCACCGCGACCAGCAGCGGCCACCGGTTGGGCTGGCCGGGGGATGGCTGGGCTGACCCGCTCACCGGCGGCTCTCCCCCGTCCCGTCGTGCCGACGCAAGACGCGGGCGGGACCGCCTTCCCCCGGGGCCCGGCGGTCGGAGACGCTGCAGTCGCGAGGGATGGTCGGCACGGGGGCAGCCCTGGGTTTCGCTGGAGTACACCCGCGTGGAGGCAGGTGTTGTCGCAATGCAGCATCATTAGACCCCAGTCGTATCCATCATGGAATCAGGGGTTATGCCTAAGTGCGCACACGTAGGCCGCCGCTGCGCCGATGGACGGCCCCGGCGGGCGCTCAGGCCGGACCGGGCGGCGCCGGAAGATCAAGCAGTTCGCGCAGGGTGAGGCCCAGGGATTCCGCCTGCGTATGCAGTTCCACCAGGGAACGCACGCCCAGCTTGAGGAAGACCCGGGAACGGTGCACCTCCACCGTCCGCGCGCTGATGCCCAGGGCCTCGGCGATCGTCTTGTTCGATGCTCCGGAGATGGCCATGCTGAGGACTTCGCGCTCCCGTCCGGTGAGCAGGGCCGCGCCGTTCCGCTGACGGGCGCAGGCGGCCGCCAGCCGCCGTTCCGATTCCGCGGCTTCCAGGCAGGCCCGGACCCGCTCCACCAGCAGCCGTCCGTCCACCGGCTTGGTCAGGAAGTCCACCGCCCCGGCGCGCATCGCGCGGGCCGTGGTCGGCACGTCGCCGAAGGCCGACAGGAAGATGATGGGCATGCGGCTGCCCCGGCGCACCAATTCCGCCTGCATGTCGGTCCCGCTCATCCCCGGCATGCGCTGGTCAAGCACCAGGCACCCCGTCGCCTCCGCGTCGTGGGTGGCGAGGAAGGACTCGGCGTCCGGGAAACGCGATACGCGGTGGCCTTCCGTTTCCAGCAGCAGGGCCACGCCCTCCCGGGAGGCCTCGTCGTCGTCCACCACGAACACGGTCGGGTTCACGATGCCACCGGCAAGGCGAGGCGGAAGGCCGCGCCGCGGCCTTGCGGGACCACCAGGGCCAGGCTGCCGCCATGGGCCTCGGCCAGGGCCCGGCTGATGGTCAGGCCCATGCCGATGCCCCGGGGCTTGGTGGTGAAGAAGGGATCGAACACCCGCGGGGCGACCGCCGCATCCAGGCCGGGACCGGTGTCCGTGATCGTGAAGACCACGGCGTCGTCCTCCCGGGCCAGGCTGACCCCGATGGGCGCGATGACGGCGGTCGAGTCCGCTCCGGCCAGGGCCTCGGTGGCGTTTTCCAGCAGGTTCACCAGTATGCGCGCGACCTGCACCCGGTTCGCCCGGATCCGGGGCAGGTCCGGTGGCGCAAGGACGCGGACGTGGCAAGGGAGGGTGCCCTGGCCCACCAGGTCCACGGCCTCGCGGACCAGGTCGGCCGGGGCCAGCGCTTCATAGGTCGATTCGTTCCTGCGGAACAGGTCCAGGAGCTGGCGCAGGATGTGGCCGGCGCGTTCCGCCTGGCCCGCCATGGTGGCGACGGCGGCTTCCAGCCGGTCCGGCGGGGGCCGCAGGTCCCGCATCAGCCGCAGGGCCGCCTCCCCGAAGGTGGTGATGGCGTTCAGGGGCTGGTTGATCTGGTGGGCGATGGCGGCAACCGTCTGGCCCGCCACCTGCCACTCCAGGATGCCCTGGACCTCCTCCCGGAGCTTCGCCAGCATGCCATCGACCTCCGCCTTCGCCCGCCGCAGGCGCAGGGAACGGATGCCGACGGCCAGATTTCCCGCCAGGACGGTGAGCAGGTGGATTTCGTCCGGCCGGAACGGGTGGGCCTGGCGGGAGTAGACGCTCAGCACCCCGAATGCCGCGCCGGCCTCGTCCAGGAGGGGAAAGGCCGCCGCCGCCCGCAGGCCCAGCCTTGCCGCCAGCGCCTTCCAGGGCCCGAGGCGCGGGTCCGCCGCGATGTCGTCGCAGACGACCGGCCGGCCGGTGCGCACGGCGGTGGGCGTGGGCGCCGCACCCGCCTCGTCGTCGGCCCAGGAAACGGGAGGGATGATGGCCAGGTCCTCGTCGAAGCCGTCGATGGCCGCCAGCGAGATCCGCCTGGCCGCGTCGCGTTCCGCCATCCCGACCCAGACCATCGCGTATCCGCAGTCCGCGCGCACGATGCGGCAGGCCTCGCGGAGGAAATCCTCCTCGCGGGTGGCGCCGAGCAGCGCGGCGCTGCTGTTCGCGATGGCCCGCTGGGTCCGCGCCTGGCGCGCCAGGTCGCCTTCCCGTGCCTTCAGGCCGGTGATGTCATGCAGGGTGACGAAGACTTCGTGGGGCTTCGATTCGCCGGGACGGAAGCGCGGAATCGCGTTGATGGCCAGCCAGACGAAATCGCGCCGTCGCGGGTTGAACACGGCGGCGGTCTGCCCGACGACGGCGCGCCCCGTCCCGAGCGCGACCATCGAGGGGTGCTCCTCGCCCGGCCACGGGGTTCCGTCCTCCCGCAGCACCCGCCACTCGGGATGCATGCAGGTGCGGCCGAGGAATTCGTCCCGGGTGAGACCCAACAGTTCGAGGCCGGCGGGGTTGATGTCGACCAGCGATCCGTCCGCCCGCTGGACGAAGGCGCCCTGGGTCATGGTGTCGAACAGGTGGCGGAACTTGGCCTCGCTCTCCCGCACCGCGTTCTCCCGGATCCTCCGGTCCGTGATTTCCCAGTGGGCCACGAGGCAGGCGGTGTGGTCTCCCTCCAGGGGCGTGGCCTCGAGGACGAACCAGCGCCCGATTCCCGGCACGGGGCAGGCGTACTCGTAGCTGAAGCGCGCCAGTCGCCCCTCCAGGACCGCGGCGATGCCCTCGGCGGCCGCGCGGCCATCCTCGGCCTCCGGACCCGTGCATTCGCGGCATGCGCGCAGGTAGTTGGTGCCCACGTCGTGGCCGGCGCGATTCGGGCAGTGGGGTCCGCACTGCTGGCGGCAGAAGCTGCGCCAGGCCGTATTGACCGCCACAATGGAGCCGTCCCGCGCGAGAATGGCCACGTGGGCCGTCAGGGCGTCCAGGATCGCCGCGACCAGGGCGGGCGGGTGGCCTTCGGAAGGTGGCAAGGAGCATTCCATCGTCTTGCGCGGGGGCGGGGGGAAAACGATTGAAACGGCAAACTTGCAATTGTCCTCTTAACCGGTTTCCGGGGGAAGTGCCATTCGTCATTGCCGGAGGGAGGGGGGTGCCATGACGGCCAGGACAGGGGCATCGTCGCGCCGCCGGCCGGGGCTTCTGCTCGTTGGCGCGAGCGGGGCCGTCGGGCAGGCGGTGCTGCGCCTGGCGGCGGCGGACCGGCGGGTCGGCCGGTTGGTGGCGCTGACCCGCCGGCCGCTGCCGCCGGGGAAAGGGTACCGGAATGTCGTCGGCGACCCGGCCGCCCTGGCCGGGGATGCCGAGTGCTGGCGGGTGGACGCGGTGATCTGCACCCTGGGAACCACCATCGCCAAGGCCGGATCCCGCGCGGCCTTCGCCGCCGTGGACCGGGACCTGGTGCTGCGCGTCGCCCGCCTGGCGCGGACGGCCGGCGCCGGGGCCTTCGCGTTCAACTCGTCGGTCGGTGCGGACGCCCGGTCGGGCAGCTTCTACCTGCGCACCAAGGGCGAGGCGGAGGCCGGATTGCGCGAACTGGGATACCCCAGCGTCACCATCGTCAGGCCTTCGCTGATCGACGCCGAACGGGCGGAGAACCGGCCGGGGGAGCGGGCGGGCCTCCTGGTCGCCCGCGCCTTTCGTCCGCTGATCCCGGCCCGCTACCGGGCGGTATCGCCCGAGGCCATCGCCCGGGCCCTGCTCGAGGGAGCACTGGCTGCCGCCCCCGGGGTCACGGTCATCGAGTCCGAGGAACTGGCCTGACCGGCGCCGGTGTTTCCCGGCGCCCGGCATCCATCGGGTTCACCCGGGCAGGCGTTGTGTCGACCCGGCGGACGCCGGGCGTCCGCGATTCAGGCGCGAAACCCGCGGCGTTCCCCGATGTTCCGGGCAGCCTGCCGCACGTCGCGGTATTCGTCGACCGCCATCAGGGCCTCGAAGCGGGTGATGCCCGCATCCCGCATGTTGACCCCGTACATCTCGATCAACACGCCCTCGAACTCCTTGATGATCTTGAGGGTTTCGTACTTGCCGATTCGTTCCGACATGATTCGTTTCCTTCCGAAACCGATGCTACCTCTCCTGGGTGTCCATTTTGTTGCATTGCGACTCTAATTAACGCCCTTTTTTCACAGATACTTAACCAAAGATTTGGTGCAATGCAGCGTTCCGTGACCGATTTGTCGGTCCGGGCCGGGGGGCGCCCGCCGGGTCGGGAGCCCCGGTGCCGCGACCGCTGCCGCCGCCGCACGGACCCCGACGGTCCGGGGGGGCGGGGGGTGCCGGAAATGGATGCTATATTAGAAATGTCTAATTATAAGGGGGCCGCCACCATGATCACCTCCCGAGTCCTCCCGGGTGCCCGGGTCGAAACCCTGATCGACGGCAAGTTCTCCCTGGCCACCGACCAGCCGGCCCCCATCGGCGCCGACACGGCACCCTCGCCCTTCGACGTCTTCCTGGCCGGTATCGCCGCCTGCACCGCCTACTATGCCCAGCGATACTGCCGCAAGTGGAACCTGCCCGACGCCGGCATCGAGGTGGACCTGGAACCCAGTTTCGATGCGAAGCACATGCTGACCGACGTGCGGATGAAGCTGCGGGTGCCGGCCACCTTCCCGGCCGAGCATCTGGGCGGCCTCCTGAAGAACGCCGGCAACTGCCTGGTCAAGAAGACCCTCGACACACCGCCGGCGGTGAGCCTGGATCTGGCGGTCGGCTGAACCGGGGACGGGCGGTCGAGCCACCGGAACACGGCGCGCCGGGACAGGAATCCGGCGCCGGCCGGCATGCGACCGCTCACCCCGGCGGCGGGACGATGCGCGCCGGCGCGATGTCCGGCCCCTATCGCCCGGTCTGCGGGCAAGGAATCCTGCGGCTCAGGTCCGGCAGGCTGCTACGCTGTCGGCCATGCGCGATGCCCATCCGTCTCCCGTCGTCCGCCTGCGCGACGTCTCGAAGGCCTACCCGGGCGGTGCCTCGGTGCTGCGCGGGCTCCACCTGGAACTGACCGCCGGCGAATACGTGGCGGTGATCGGCGAGTCAGGCGTGGGCAAGTCCACGCTGCTCAACCTGGTGGCGGGCCTGGACGCCCCGGATGCCGGCGAGGTCGAAGTCTGCGGCGCCCCGATGGCCCGCCTCGGTGATGACCAGGCGACGTTGCTGCGCCGGCGGCACATCGGCTTCGTCTTCCAGGCCTTCCACGTGCTGCCCCACCTCACCGTGCTGCAGAACGTGGCGCTGCCCCTCGCCCTCAACGGCCTCTCCGCCGACCATGCCGTAGTCATGCTGGCGGCCGTGGGCCTCGCGGCGAAGGGGCAGCGCAAGCCCCGGGAGCTTTCCGGCGGCGAACTGCAACGGGTGGCCATCGCCCGGGCCCTGGTGCACCGGCCCGCGCTGCTCCTCGCCGACGAGCCGACCGGCAACCTGGACCCGGCGACCGCGTCCTCGGTCCTCGCCCTGCTGCGCCGGCAGGTGGCGGCCACCGGCGCGGCGGCCATCCTGGTCACCCATTCCGCCCTGGCCGCCGCCAGCGCGGACCGGGTGCTGCGCCTCACTTCGGACGGCCTCGTTCCCGCATGACGGCGGCACGCCTGACCGCGGCGCTGGCCTGGTCCGCCCTGCGCACGCAGCCGGGGCGCAGCCTGGTGGCGGCGCTCGCCATCGCCGTGGGAATCGCCCTCGGGCTCGCCATCCACCTGATCAACCACTCCGCCGTCGCCGAGTTCTCGCGGGCCGTCGCCTCCCTGGCGGGCGAGGCGGACCTGAGCCTGCGCGGCCGCATGCCGGAGGACGTCTTCGCCGCACTGGCGGGGGACCCGGACGTGGCCGTCGCCAGCCCGCAACTGGAACTGCGGGTCAATCTGCCGGGCCGGCGGGAGCCCCTGACCGTGCTGGGCCTGGATCCCTTCCGGGCGGCCGCCCTGGCGCCCCAGCTGGTCGGCCGGCCCGTCGAGGCCCCGGACGGGGGGCGGGGCCCGGCCGGCGGCGGACTCGCGCTGCTCGAGCCGGACGTCGTCTTCCTGTCCCCGGCCGCCCTCGAATGGCTCGGCCTGGCGCCCGGCGACCGGCTGCCGGTGCAGGTGGGGGTCGCGACGCGGGAACTGCGGGTCGCCGGGTCACTGCCCGCCGTCGGCGCCGGCCGCCGCCTGGGCGTGATGGACATCGCCGGCGCCCAGTGGACCCTGGACCATCCGGGCCTGCTGACCCGGATCGACCTGCGCCTGCGGCCGGGCGCCGACCCGGCGGCGCTGCGCGCCCGCTGGGCCGACCGCCTGCCCGCCGGCACCCGGTTCGAGACCCCCGGCGAGAGCGGCGAACGCGGCGCCAACGTGTCCCGGGCCTACCGGGTGAATCTCAGCGTGCTCGCCCTGGTGGCCCTGTTCACCGGCGCCTTCCTGGTCTTCTCGACCCAGGTGCTGTCGCTGTTGCGGCGGCGCCCGCAACTGGCCCTGCTGCGCGTCCTGGGCCTCACCCGGGGCGGCCTGTTCGCGCTGGTGCTGGCCGAGGGCGCCGTCCTGGGCCTCGCCGGGTCCGTCGCCGGCGCCGCCGGTGGCATCGCCATCGCGGCCCTGTCCCTGCGCCTGCTCGGCGGCGACCTCGGCGGCGGCTACTTCAACGGCATCGTGCCGGCCCTGTCGGTGAGCCCGGGGGCCGTGGCCGGCTTCGTCGCGCTCGGCGTGGCCGCCTCGCTGGCGGGCTGCCTGGTCCCCGCCTGGTCGGCGGCCCGGGCGCGGCCGGCCGCCGCCCTGAAGGCCGGCGACGAGGAGACCGCCATGGCCCGCGTCCGCAGCCCCTGGACCGGCCTTGCCTGCTTCGCGGCGGCCGGGGCGCTGCTGTCCGCCGGCCCGGTGGACGAACTGCCGCTCCCCGGCTATGCGGCCGTCGCCTGCCTGCTGGTCGGCGGCCTCGCCCTGATGCCCTGGCTGACCGCCCGCCTGCTGACGCTCATACCGGATGCATGGGCGCGCAGGCCCGTGGCGGGCCTCGCGCTGACCCAGCTCCGGGAGGCGCCCGGCTACGCCGGCATCGGCCTGGCCGGCGTCCTGGCGAGCTTCAGCCTGATGGCGGCCATGGCCATCATGGTGGCGAGCTTCCGCGTCTCCCTCGCCGACTGGCTGGACCACGTGCTGCCCGCCCAACTCTACCTGCGGGTGGGCGGGGGCGGCGAGACGGGTTTCCTGGCGCCCGCGGACCAGGAGGCGATCGCCGCCACCCCGGGGGTGGCCCGGGCGGACTTCCTGCGCAGCCGCGCCCTCTCCCTGGACCCGCGCCGACCCGACGTGCTGCTCCTCGCCAGGGCGATCACCCGGGACCGGCCGGCGGCCCGCCTGCCCCTGGTGGGCGACCCGGTCCCGGTGCCCCGGGACGCCGTGCCCGTCTGGGTCAGCGAGGCCGTGGTGGACCTGTACGGCGTGAGGGCCGGCGATGCGTGGACCCTGCCCCTGGGCGGGCAGGGGCTGCCGGTCGTGGTGGCCGGGGTCTGGCGGGACTACGCGCGCCAGCACGGCGCCGTGGCCATGGCGATGGAGGACTACCGGCGCGCCACCGGCGACGCGCGGGTCAATGACGTGGCCATATGGCTCGCCGAAGGGGCCGACCCGGGCCGGGTCCAGGCGGCGCTGCGCGAGCGGCTGGGCGCCGGTGAGGGACTCTCCTTCGTGGAGGCCGGCGAGCTGCGCCGCATCAGCCTGGACATCTTCGACCGCAGCTTCGCCGTCACCTACCTGCTCGAGGTGGTGGCCGTCGGCGTCGGCCTGGCGGGCATCGCCGTCAGTTTCGGCGGCCAGGCCCTGGCCCGGCTGCGCGAGTTCGGCATGCTGCGCCACCTGGGCTTCCGCCGCCGCGACGTGGATGCGCTGCTGGCGCTGGAAGGCGCGCTCCTGTCCGCCATCGGCGTCGCCGCCGGCCTGGGGCTGGGCTGGCTGATCAGCCAGGTGCTGATCCGCGTCATCAATCCCCAGTCCTTCCACTGGACGATGGACACGGCGGTGCCCTGGCCGCTGCTCCTCGCGGTGTCCGCGGTCCTGGTGGCCCTGGCCACGCTGACCTCGGTCGTCGCCGGCCGGCGGGCCCTTTCCGTCGGCGCCGTCCGGGCGGTCAAGGAGGACTGGTGATGCCGCGCCGCCGGGCGGCGTGGCTGCTCGCCCTGGCCCTCGCCGGCCTTGCGCCGGTGCCGGGGCGCGCCGCCGGGCCCGCCTTCGCCGCCGTGGTTCCCGGTGCGCCCCTGTCCTTCCCCCGCGACCACGGGGCCCATCCGGACTTCCGCACCGAATGGTGGTACGTCACCGGATGGCTGGACCTGCCGGACGGGCGCAGCGTGGGCTTCCAGGTGACCTTCTTCCGCACCCGGACCGGCATCGCCCCCGGCAACCCGAGCCGCTTCGCGCCGCACCAGCTCGTCTTCGCCCATGCCGCCCTGGCCGATCCGGCCGTCGGGCGCCTGCGCCACGACCAGCGCGCCGCCCGCGCCGGCTTCGGCCTCGCCGAGGCGGCCGAGGGGGACACGCGGCTTGTCCTCGACGGGTGGACGCTGGACCGCCGGGGCCGGACCTATGCCATGGACATCCTGGCGCGGGACTTCCGCCTCGCCCTGGAGGCGGAGGCCGCCGGGCCGCCGCTGCTCCAGGGCGAGGCGGGCTTCAGCCGCAAGGGGCCGCGGCCGGCCCAGGCGAGCTGGTACTACAGCCGCCCGCAACTGGCCGTGCGCGGCCGCCTGGCCGTCGAAGGCCGCGAGACGGCGGTGACGGGCCGCGCCTGGCTGGACCACGAATGGTCCAGCGAACTGCTCGACGAGGCGGCGGTGGGCTGGGACTGGGCCGGCATCAACCTGGACGACGGCGGCGCCCTGACCGTCTTCCGCCTGCGCGACGCGCGCGGGAACACCCGCTGGGCCGGCGGCAGCCGCCGGTGGGCCGACGGACGGCAGCGGGCCTTCGCCCCCGGCGAACTGGCCTTCGAGCCCCGCCGCCACTGGCAGTCGCCGCGCGGCCCGGCGCGCTATCCCGTGGAGATGGCCGTCACCGTGGCGGGCCCGGGGGGCGGGACCTGGCTGCTGTCGCCGCTGCTGGACGACCAGGAACTGGATGCCCGCGCCAGCACCGGCAACCTGTATTGGGAAGGGGCCGTCACCGCCCTCCGCGACGGCCGGCCGGTGGGCCGGGGCTACCTGGAACTGACCGGATACGGGACGCGACTGAGGATGTGAGGTGCGCGCGGGTGGCGGGAGGGGAGCGGTGAGGGAGTGCCCCTATTCCCGCGCCAGGTCCTCGAGAAAGGCGGCGCGGGCGGCGGCCAGGTCGTCGCGGCGGTCCTCGGGAACCAGGGCATGGCAGCGCGCGACGAGGCGGTCGAGGGCCGCCAGCACGCGGGCCCGCGGCAGGTTCTCCGCCGCCGCCGGACCAGCCGGCGGGGGCGTGTCGCCGATGGGCTTCAGGACGGCGTACTTGGGGATCAGGCGCTGGCCGGCCCGGCCCGTGGCGAACAGGGGGCCGGTCTTCACGTACTCCTCGCCCTCGTACTCGAAGCGGGCGCCCAGGGGCAGTTGATGGATCTTCATCGACGGTCTTCTCCGCGCGGAAAAGAAAACGGGCGGCCAGGCCGCCCGCGTTCCGGAGCCGGGGAGCGCTTACTTCTTCTTGGCGGCGGGCTTCTTGGCGGCCGGCTTGGCGGCGGCCTTCTTGGCGGGCGCGGCCTTCTTGGCCGGAGCAGCCTTCTTGGCGGCGGCCTTCTTGGCCGGGGCCTTGCCCGACACGGCGGACTTGAAGCCGGCGCCGGCGGTGAAGCGCGGGACCTTCGTGGCGGGTATCTTGATCTTCTCGCCGGTCTTCGGGTTCTTGCCTTCGCGGGCCTTGCGGGCGGCCGACTTGAAGGTGCCGAAGCCGATCAGGGAGACGATGTCGCCCTTCTTCACCGCTTCGACGATGGTTTCCACGAGAGCCTCGATGGTGCGCGCGGCGTCGTTCTTGGTGACATTGACCTTGGCAACCAAGGCGTCGATCAGATCGCTTTTGTTCACAGTCGTCCTCCCAATCGTTGAGAAAAATGCAGATGTGATGGGCAGTGGCGCCCCGCGCGCTAATTTACCAGAGCGAATTGCCCGAAGGGAACGGGCGGCAGCGAAATTTTTCGCCCCGGGGGCGGCGGGTGCGGCTTGCCCGCAACGGCGCCCTCAGGCTTGCGTCCCGCCGCCCCTGCCGCGCGCGGGGTCCTCGCCGGACAGCCTCAGGAGCAGGGCGGTCAGGGTTGCCAGTTCGCCGGGAGACAGCCGGTCCGCGAGCCACTCCCGGTTCGCCGCGACCAGCGCCGCCATGGCCTGCTCGACGAGCCGCGCCCCGCGGGCCGTCAGTCGCACCGGCTTCACCCGCGCGTCCTCCCGGCCGGCGGACCTGGCCACGAGGCCGTCGTCGGCCAGTTGCGCCAGCACCTTGGCGAGCCCGCCGGAACTGATCAGCATCGCCTCGCGGATCTGCCCGGGGGTGAGCTGCCGCGGCGGCGGCGACCGGCGAAGGGTCGCCAGCACGTCGAAACCGGCCGGCGTGAGCCCGTGGCTCCGCCAGATCCGGCGGGCCCGCGCATCCGTGGCATCGCGCGCCCCGTGCAGGGCGAACGCCAGCCCCATGATCCCCGGATCGAAGCTCTCCGGCCAGTGGCGCCGGTGGGCTTCCAGCAATTCCCCGCTTCGCATCGCCTTCCCTCCTCCGGCACCCATTCGTAACGGCGGGTAAATTATCTTTCCAGAAAGATAAATGGGCAATAGGATGGCAGCGTGATCTTGCAAAGGGAGCGAACCATGACACTGAAGCGCGAATGGGTGACCCCGGTCGCCGCCGGCACCTTCCTGCTGTCCGCGGCAACCGGCGTCCTGATCTTCTTCCACGTGGACAGCGGCCTCAACAAGGCGGCCCACGAATGGCTGAGCTGGGCCCTGCTGGCCGCGGTGGTCCTGCACGGGGCGGTGAACTTCACGGCGCTGAGGATGCACCTGGGAAGCCGGCGGGGCCAGGCCCTGGCGGGCCTCTTCGTCCTTGTCCTGGCCCTCTCCTTCGTGCCGGCCGGCAAGGGCGGCGAGCCTCCCTTCCTGGCGCCGATGCGGGCCCTGGCCGCGGCGCCCCTCGCCACGGTGGCCGAGGTGGCGCGCACCACGCCCGAGGACCTGCGCGGGCGGCTCGCGGCGGCGGGTTACGCGGCCAGTTCGGACCGGCAGAGCGTGGCCGACCTGGTCGGCCCCGACCCGCGTCAGCAGACCCGGGTGCTCGGCGCGATCATGGGCCCGTCGCGTTGACCGCCGCCGGCGCCCGGCTCATCCGAACAGCCGGATGCGCAGCTTCTCGACGAAACCCAGGCCCGCCCACCAGGCGGCGCCCTCGGCGCGGAAGCGCCGCCCCGATTCGGTGAGCATCAGGCGGCGGGCGCCGAGCTGGGTCCTCCCCGATTCGGCCAGGTAGCCCGCGTCCATCAGGTAGCGGGCGATGCCCGGCTGCACCTGCATGCCGTGGATGGTCCAGCGGGTGCCGTAGCCGTCCTCGTCGCCCGGGAGCATCAGGATGGGCTCGTGCTCGCCCATGAGCCGCAGGACCTCCAGGGTTTCGGCCCGCCGGGGGACCGGGGTGGCGGCGCCGTCCCCGGGCGGTCGCGGCGGCATCACGACCGGCCGGGGGGCGCCGGGATGCCGCCGTCGCCGCCCGCGGCGGAGAGCCAGCGCAGCACGGCCGCGAACAGGACCGGCGGGACCACCGGCTTGGCGACGAAGTCGTTCATGCCGGCGGCGAGGCAGCGGGCCCGGTCCTCGGCGAAGGCGTTCGCCGTCAGGGCGATGATGGGGACCGCCGCGCTGCCGGGCGACTGGCGGATCAGGCGCGTCGCCTCCAGGCCGTCCATGGCCGGCATCTGCACGTCCATGAGGATCAGGTCGTAGCGGTTGGCGGCGGCCAGTTCCACCGCCCGCCGTCCATCCTCGGTCGCCTGCACGGCCAGCCCGGCCTCCTCGAGGAGGATGGAGGCCACCTCCCGGTTCACCTCCTCGTCCTCGACGAGGAGGATCCGGCGGCCCGCGAAATCCCTCTTCAGCCGCTCCTCGTCCGTGGCCGCCGCGGCCTCCTCCGGCGCCCCCGGCGCCTCGCCCACCCGCGCCAGGCGGGCGGTGAACCAGAAGGTGCTTCCCCGCCCGGGCGCGCTGGTGACGCCGGCCTCGCCGCCCATCGCCTCCGCCAGCCTGCGCGTGATGGCGAGCCCGAGCCCCGTGCCGCCATACTTGCGTGTCATGGAGCTGTCCGCCTGCTCGAAGGCCGAGAACAGGCGGGCCTGGTCCTCGGCGGCGATGCCGATGCCCGTGTCCTCGACCTCGAAACGCAGCAGCAGCGATTCCGCCGCCGCCTCGAGCACGCGGGCCTTCAGGACGACGGTCCCGCTGCCGGTGAACTTGACCGCGTTGGCCGCATAGTTGAGCAGGGCCTGGCGGATGCGGGTGGGGTCGCCGGCCAGCGCCGCGGGGACAGGCTCCGCCTCCACGCGCAGCGCGAGCCCCTTGGCGGCGGCCCGTTCGGCGAGCATGGCGGCCGTATCGGCGAGGATGGCCGTCACGTCCACGGGCGAACGTTCCAGCGCCAGCTTGCCGGCCTCGATCTTCGACAGGTCGAGGATCGCGTTGATGATGTCCAGCAGGTGGCGCCCGGCGTCGTCGATCTTCCTCAGCCGTTCCGCCTGCGCCGCATTGACGCCCGACCGCCGGATCAGGTGGGCCATGCCGGTGATGGCGTTCAGGGGCGTGCGGATCTCGTGCGACATGTTGGCCAGGAAGGCGCTCTTCGCCACGTTCGCCGACTCCGCCGCGGCGCGGGCCGCCTCGGCCTCCCGCGTGCGCTCCCCGACCAGTTCCTCCAGGTGCTCCCGGTGCCGGGCCAGTTCCGCTTCGGCGGCCATCCGCTCCGTCACGTCCCGATCGACCCCCTGGAAGCCGGCCAGGCAGCCCCCGGCGTCGAAGACCGGCGCGGCACTCGATTCCAGCGTGCGGTAGCCGCCGTCCCGGGTGCGGCACCGGAAGAGGACCTCGCGCCAGCCGGAGCGGCTCTCGATCGCCCGGCGCAGGATGTCCTGCACCCGTT
Organism: Rhodocyclaceae bacterium; assembly: GCA_016791145.1. Taxonomy (GTDB): domain Bacteria; phylum Pseudomonadota; class Gammaproteobacteria; order Burkholderiales; family Rhodocyclaceae; genus JAEUNJ01. The sequence goes on from JAEUNJ010000303.1 coordinate 13,364, forward strand.
CCCGGTCGTCCGGGTGAACCCGGTCGTTCACGTCGGCTGCCAGCAGTTCGTCCCGGGTCAGGCCGAGGATCGCCGGGCCCCGGTCGTTGGTGTAGGTGGTACGGCCGTCCACCGTCATCTCCCAGACCCAGTCGGCGGAATTCTCGGCCAGGCCGCGGTAGCGCGACTCGCTCTCGCGCAGCCTTTCCTCGGCCGCCCGCCGGTCGCCGACGTCCTGCAGGGTGCCCATCAGGTACTCGACCCGGCCGTCCGCGCCGGCGTGGGGGAATCCCCGCAGCTCGCACCACTTCAGCTTCCCGCTGCGCGCGCCGCGGACCTCCACCTGCAAGGCGAAGGCTTCCCGGGTCTGCAGCGCCTGCTCCAGGGCCTTCACGATCCTGGCGCGGGATTCCGGCAGGTAGAAGTCGAGCGCCACGTCCAGGTTGGGCGTGAAGTCCTCCGGCATCTCGACAATGTCATAGACGCCGCCGGTCCACATCACCGTGTTCAGCACCGGGTCGGCCCGCCAGCAGCCGAGCTGCCCGATGCGCTGG
>JAEUNJ010000311.1 GCA_016791145.1 Rhodocyclaceae bacterium
CCCGGCCCCCTCCCAGGGGGAGGGGGTGACGGCGGTTCGCGGGCGCCGCCCGCTCCGCTTCGCTGACTTGCTGCCCGCTTGGGGCGGCCCTGCGGAGGCAGCATGAACGCCGTCGCGGCCGCCGAAGGCTTGCCCACGACCTGGGAGGACCAGGCCAACCTGGGGCACGTGCTGGTGCCCGGCGAGGTGGACCTGTCCCACAACGTGATCCTCTACCTGGAGGGGATCACGGTCAGCTTCGACGGCTTCAAGGCTCTGAACAAGCTGTCGCTGGCCATCGATGCCGGGGAACTGCGCTGCATCATCGGCCCCAACGGTGCCGGCAAGACGACCATGATGGACGTCATTACCGGCAAGACGCGGCCCGACGCCGGCAAGGCCTTCTTCGGCCAGACCATGAACCTGCGCCTGATGACCGAACCCCAGATCGCCCACGCGGGGATCGGCCGCAAGTTCCAGAAACCGACCATCTTCGAGAACCACACGGTGTTCGAGAACCTCGAACTGGCCATGAAGACGGACAAACGGGTGCGCCGGAGCCTGTTTTCGGTCATCGACACCGAGACCCGCGACAAGATCGCCGAGACCCTGCGGGTGATCCGCCTGGACAGGGAGGCCGACCGCCTGGCCGGCCTCCTCTCCCACGGCCAGAAGCAATGGCTGGAGATCGGCATGCTGCTGATGCAGGATCCCAAGCTGCTGCTCCTCGACGAGCCCGTGGCCGGCATGACCGACGACGAGACGGCGCGCACCGCGGAACTGTTCCTGTCCCTCGAGGGCAAGCATTCCCTCGTCGTCGTCGAGCACGACATGAGCTTCGTGGACCAGCTCACCCAGGGCAGGCGCAAGGTGACCGTGCTGCACGAAGGTTCTGTCCTGGCGGAGGGCGACCTGGCGACGGTGCAGAACGACCAGCGCGTCATCGAAGTGTATCTGGGGAGATGAGGATGCGGGTGGAGGGTCGGGAGTCGGGAATCGAGAGCCATCCACCGCCAGGCGGAACCGCCATGGGGAGCGCCCCCGGGGCAGGTTCTCGACGCTCCACTTTCGACTCGTCACTCGCCACTCACGCCTGAACCACCATCATGCTGACGGTATCCAACCTGAACCAGTACTACGGCGGCAGCCACATCCTGCGCGACATCGGCTTCGAGGCGCCGATGGGCAAGGTGACGGCGCTCCTCGGCCGCAACGGCGTCGGCAAGACCACGCTGCTCAAGTGCCTGATGGGCCTGGTGCCGGTGAAGACCGGGAGCCTGGTGTTCGACGGCAAGGACATCACGCGGGCGCCGTCCCACGAACGGGTCAGGGCCGGCATCGGCTACGTGCCCCAGGGCCGCGAGGTCTTCCCCCGCCTCACCGTGGAGGAGAACCTGCTGATGGGCCTGGCGACGCGCCCCGGCGGCACGCCGCTCCCGGAGCGCATCTTCACCATGTTTCCGGTGCTGAGGCAGATGCTGCGTCGCCGGGGCGGCGACCTCTCCGGCGGCCAGCAGCAGCAGCTGGCCATCGGGCGGGCACTGGCCTTCGGGCCGCGACTGCTGATCCTGGACGAACCCACCGAGGGCATCCAGCCCTCGATCATCAAGGACATCGAGCGGGCGATCCGGGCTCTGGCATCCACCGGCGAGATGGCAATCCTGCTGGTGGAGCAGTACTACGACTTCGCCCGGGACCTGGCCGACCAGTACCTGCTGATGGAGCGCGGCGAGATCATCCGGCGCGGCGCCGGCGCCGACATGGACCGGGACGGAGTCCGGGAACTGCTTTCGGTATGATCCCTCCATGCATCCGGCCGAGCCCGTCGTCACCCCCTGGCAAGCCAGCCTGCGCCTGGGCTTCTCCCGGCGCGGCGACGGGACCGTCCTGAGCCGGCGGGAACATTCCGGTCCCCTGCGCGTGCAGAAGGCGCTCTACCCGGAAGGTCCGGGCATCTGCCATGCCATCGTCCTGCATCCGCCGGCGGGCGTTGCCGGCGGCGACGAACTGGAAATCCGGGCCGGGCTCGACGCCGGAGCCCGCGCGCTGATGACCACGCCGGGCGCCGGCAAATGGTACGGCAGCGCCGGCCCCTGGGCCGCCCAGCGACTCGCCTTCGACGTGGCCGATGGGGCCTGCCTGGAATGGCTGCCTCAGGAAACCATCGTGTTCGATGGCGCCCGCGCGGCCATGGAGACGCAGGTGAACCTCGGCGGCGACGCGCGCTACCTGGGCTGGGAGGTGCTGTGCCTCGGCCGGCGGGCCTCCGGCGAGCGCTTCGACCGGGGCGAGCTTCGGCTGGAAACGCGCATCGCGCGCGACGGGACGCCGCTGTTCCTCGAGCGGGGCCGCCTGGCGGGCCAGGACCCGCTGCTGGCCTCGCCCGCCGGATTCGCGGGATGCTCGGTCTGCGGCACCCTGGCGGCCACCGGCGAGGTTCCGGCGGAATTGCTGTCCGCCTGCCGATCCGTCGTCCCCGCCGAGACCGGCGCGAAGTGGGGCGTCACCGCGCCACCCGGCCTGCTGCTGGCGCGTTTCCTCGGCCATTCCTCGGAAGCCGCCCGGCGCTGGTTCGCGGACCTCTGGCACCTCCTCCGGCCGGCATTGGTCGGCCTTCCCGCCGTGCCGCCCCGCATCTGGAATTCATGATGGCCCCCTTCCCCCCGGCCCCCTTCCCGAGGAAGGGGGCGACCACGGTTCGCGGGCCCCGCCCGCTCCGGTTCGTTGACTCGCCGCCTCCTCGGGGCGGCCCTTCGGAGGCGGCATGGAACTGACACCGCGCGAAAAAGACAAGCTCCTGATATTCACCGCCGCCCTGCTGGCCGAACGACGCAAGGCCCGCGGCCTGAAACTCAACTACCCGGAGGCGGTCGCCTTCATCACCGCCGGCATCCTGGAAGGCGCCCGGGACGGCAGGACCGTCGCCGAACTGATGAGCCTGGGCACCACGCTGCTGCGCCGGGACGAGGTCATGGAAGGCGTCCCGGAGATGATCCCCGAGATCCAGGTCGAGGCCACCTTCCCGGACGGCACCAAGCTGGTCACGGTTCATAACCCCATCGTCTAGGAGGCCCGACATCATGATCCCCGGCGAAATGCTGGTCGAACCCGGCGACATCGAATTGAACCCGGGCCGGCGCACCCTGACCCTGGAAGTGGCCAATACCGGCGACCGGCCGATCCAGGTCGGTTCCCACTACCACTTCTTCGAAACCAACGAGGCCCTCGCCTTCGACCGGCCCCGCGCCCGCGGCATGCGGCTCAACATCGCGGCGGGAACGGCCGTGCGCTTCGAGCCGGGACAGACGCGCACCGTTGAGCTGGTCGAATATGCCGGCATGCGCAAGGTCTATGGCTTCCAGGGCAAGGTCCAGGGGGCCTTGAAATGAGGCCGCCCGAAATGGAAATCGCCATGGCATTGTTGCTGGCGCGTGACCGGGCCGGGGGACATGAGCGGAGTTGGCCACCCGCCGTTCCGGGCGCGCGCAACCTGCGGGAGCAACAGACATGAAGATCGGACGCAAAGCCTATGCCGA
>JAEUNJ010000007.1 GCA_016791145.1 Rhodocyclaceae bacterium
CCGGTCATCCACTTCTTCGTGAACAAGGACCAGTGGGCCAAGCTGCCGGCCGATTACAAGGCGATGTTCGAGGCCGCCGCGTACGAAGCCAACGTCACGATGATGGCGGAATACGACCACAAGAACCCGGCCGCCCTGCGCAGCCTGGTCCAGCAGGGCGTCAAGCTGAAGCGCTACTCGAACGAGATCCTGGAGGCCGCCTACAAGGCCGCCGTGCAGCTCTACAGCGACGAGTCGGCCAAGAACCCGGCCTTCAAGAAGATCTACGACGAGTACCTGAAGTACCAGAAGACCCAGAACCAGTGGTTCAGCGTGGCCGAGCTCGGGATGGACTCGTTCCTGCAGCAGCACATCAAGTGAAGCGCCAACGATATCCGGAGGTGAAATGAAATTCACATCTTTGGGGCTGCTGGCCGCAGGTGCCATCGCCCTCGCAGTGACGGGGCCTGCCGCGGCCAGCGACCGGAAGGCGAAAATGGACCTCGGCAAGCGCGAGTACATGAACAGTTGCGCGGTATGCCACGGGGCGAACGGCAAGGTCGAAGGGCCGGAGGTGGCGGCCGTGGAGTTCCTCAAGACGATGCCCACGGACCTGTCGACGCTCGCCAAGCGCAACGGCGGCGTGCTGCCCGTCGACCGGCTCTACGCGGTGATCGATGGCCGGCAACTGGTGAAGGGGCACGGCACGCGCGACATGCCGATCTGGGGCGACCGCTACAACCGGGAGACGGTGAAGGCCGCCGAATATTACATGGACATGCCCTACGACATGGAGATGTACGTCCGGAGCCGGGTCCTTGCCCTGGTCGATTACATCAACCGGCTGCAGGTGAAGTAGCGCGCCGCCGGTCACGGAACCCCGCGGCGCGCCGCGGGGTTTTTTTTCGCCCGCGCCGGGAGGCGGGTCAGAGGTAGCCGAGGATCCTCGGCAGCCAGAGGGCGAGTTCCGGCACGAAGGTCACCAGCAGCATCGTGCCCGTCATGCCGAGCACCATCCAGATGACCCAGGGGATGGTGGACTCCATCGAGATGCCCGCCATGCGGCAGGTGACCATCAGGTTCACGCCCAGGGGCGGGTGGAACTGGCCGAGGGCCATGTTCATGGTGATGATGATGCCGAACCAGACCAGGTTCCAGTCGAAGTGCAGGGCGATGGGCACCAGCAGCGGCAGGAAGATGAAGTAGATGGAGATGGCGTCCAGGAACATGCCGGCGATCAGCAGCAGGAGCTGGATGCTCAGCAGCATGGCCACTTCCGACAGGCCCGTGCCCAGCATGGCCTTCGCCAGGGCGTCGAAGGTGCCGAGCGTGCTGGAGGCCCAGGCGAACACGCTGGCCAGGGCGACGACGATCAGGATCACGGCCGAGATCTCGGCCGATTCCACCAGCACGTTCACGATGTCGCGCCAGCGGAGGGAGCGATAGACGACGGTGCCGACGACGACCCCGTAGAACACGGCCACGACGGCGGCCTCGGTGGGGGTGAAATAGCCGCTGCGCATGCCGCCGAGGATGATCACGGGCGCGGCCAGGCCCCATCCGGCTTCCTTGAGGCTGCGCCAGAACGGGGGCCGCGGCTCGGGGCTCTCGGCTTCGAAGCCGTGGCGCACGGAAAGCCACCAGGCGATGCCGATCAGCGTGAGGCCGGAGAGGATGCCGGGGATCATGCCGGCGGCGAAGAGGGCTGGCACCGAGGCCTGGGGGACCAGCAGGCTGTAGATGACGAAGGCGATGGAGGGCGGGATCAGGATGTCGGTGGAGCCCGCGGCGGCGATGACCCCGGCCGTGAAGGGCCGCGGGTAACCGGCCTTGATCATGGAGGGCAGCATCACTGCGCCGACGGCGGCGGAATCGGCCGGACCGGAGCCCGAGATGCCGCCGAGGATCATGGCCACCAGCACCGCCACGATGGCCAGGGCCCCGCGCCGCTGGCCCACCACGGCGGAGGCGAAGCGGACGATGGTGGCGGCCACCCCCGCCTTTTCGAAGATCAGGCCGGCGATGACGAAGACCGGGATCGCCATCAGCGGGTACTTGGCGATGCCCGTGTAGACGTTGGTGGGCAGGGACATGATGCCCAGCCCCGAGGCCGCGACGACGGCGGCGCCGGCGAGCCCCATGGCCACCGCCAGGGGCACGCCGGCGAGCATCAGCGCCAGGAACAGGCCGAAGAGCAGCCAGTCCATCTCAGGCGCCGCCGGCCAGGTGGCGACGCAGGGCGCCCGCCAGCCGGAAGAGGATCAGGAAGGAGAGCAGCGGCAGCCAGACCGTGTAGATCCACTGGGGGATGCCCAGGGCCGGGGAGGTGACCTCGAAACGGAAGTCGTCCCAGGCCATGCGCGCGCCCAGCACGGCCAGCAGCCCGAACATCGACAGGCCCGCCAGGAGGGAAAGGGTGCGTGCCGCCCGCCGCGCGGCCGGCCCGCCCAGGTCCACGAAGTAGGTGATGGCGATGTGCCGATTGTCTACGAAGGCGTGGGCGGCGCCGACCAGGGTCATGACCACCATCAGGGCGATGGAGATCTCCTCGGTGAAGGCGAAGGAGATGTTGGTCAGGTAGCGCACGACCACGTTGGCCATGGTGATGCAGCAGAGCAGCCCCATGGCC
>JAEUNJ010000009.1 GCA_016791145.1 Rhodocyclaceae bacterium
TCGGCAAGGAACTGGCATCGGACGGCGCGCTGGCCTTGCTGCTGGTGGTGATCGGCATCGTCCTCTACCTGGCGCTGCGCTTCGAATGGCGGTTCGCGGTTTCCGCCATCATCGCCAACCTGCACGACGTCGTGATCATCCTCGGCTTCTTCGCCTTCTTCCAGTGGGAATTCTCGCTGCCGGTGCTGGCGGCGGTGCTGGCGGTGCTCGGATACTCGGTGAATGAGTCGGTGGTCGTCTTCGACCGGGTGCGCGAGACCTTCAAGACCAAGCGGGGACTCACCACGACGGAAGTGCTGAACCATGCGATCACCAGCACCATCTCCCGCACCATCATCACCCACGGCTGCACGCAGATGATGGTCACCTCCATGCTGATCTTCGGCGGCGCCGCCCTGCACTACTTCGCGCTGGCCCTGACCATCGGCATCCTGTTCGGCATCTATTCGTCGGTCCTGGTGGCAAGCCCGCTGGTCATGTGGCTCGGCGTTTCCCGGGAGCAGTTCGTCAAGCCGAAGAAGCAGCGCATCGAGGGGGCCAACGAGGACGGCGCCGTCGTCTGACCGGCCGGGAACCCTATAATCGGACGGGCCGCCCACTCGGGCGGCCCTTTCGTTTCGGGAGACCGCGATGGCGCGCACGATCAAACTCTGGGACCTGCCCACGCGGGTCTTCCACTGGTGCCTGGTTCTCTGCGTGGCCGGGGCCTTCGCGACCGGCTGGATCGGCGGCACTGCCATGGCCTGGCACGGCCGGTTCGGGATCGCGGTCTGCGGTCTGCTGGCCTTCCGCCTCGTCTGGGGCTTCGCGGGATCCACCTATGCCCGCTTCCCGCAATTCGTCCGCGGCCCGGCGACGATCCTGGCCTACCTGAAGGGCCGGTGGCACGGTGTCGGCCACAATCCGCTGGGGGCGCTGTCGGTCCTGGGGATGTTGGCCGTGCTTGCATTCCAGGCCGGAACCGGACTGGCCGCCAACGACGACATCGCGTTCAATGGACCCCTCTACGACCTGGTCAGCAAGGAAACGAGCGATCGGCTCGCCGGACTGCACCGGCTGGACTCCTGGCTGGTGCTGCTCCTGGTGGCGCTGCACCTGTCGGCCATCATGTTTTATGCCCACGTCAGGAAGGACAACCTGGTCCGGCCCATGCTGACCGGCCGCCGGGAGGCCGAGGAGGGCATTCCGGACGCGCAGGGCGGCGGCGCGGCCGCACTCCTGATCGCCGCAGCGGTCGGCATCCTCGCGGCGGCGGCGGCGGCCGGGGCCTTCCTGCCGCCGCCCCCACCCCCTTCGACCGAACAGCCCGCCTTCTGAAACGGCGACGGCCGCCCTCAGGCGGCCGTCTTCCAGTGGGGCCGGATCCCCGGCCCGACGCCGGGCTCAGTCCTCCTGGCGGAACTTGTCGTGGCAGGCGCCGCAGGCGTCGCCGAGCTTGCCGAACTGTGCTTTCACGGCGGCGGCGTCGCCGCTGGCGGCCACCTTGGCCATCTCGTTGGCTTCCTTCACGTAGGTACCGGCCACCTTGCCCAGAGTTTCCCGGTCCGAGAAGAACTCCTTCTTCACGCGGGTGTTCTTCCAGCCCTTGCCGCTGTCGGTGCCGGGCTGGAACAGGGCGCCCATCTTCGAATTGGCGATGGCCTGGATGACGTTGGCGGCCTCGATGACCTGATCCTTGTTGTAGGTGCCTTCCACGTTGGCCTTGATCCGACCCATGCTCCAGGCCATGGTGTGGTAGGCCGACTGGCGCCAGCGGATCTGGTCGTCGGCCTTGCCGATGACCTGGGCGGTGGCGGCACCGGAACCGATGACGAGGGCGAGGCCCAGGGCCAGGGTCTTCTTGCTTGCTTTCATCTCTCGTGTCCTCCGTGAGGTGGGGTTGCGGGGAGTTCCCGCCGGGTAAACAGCCGGTGGGGCGGTTTATTCCATCGCCCCGCCGGCGAATAGGTGCTTGATGCGCAACATCTTGCCCTGCCCGGCCTCGATCGCCAGCAAGCGGTCGATATTGGGATGCTTTCCGGGGTGCCTGCGGGCATCCTCCGTGTGCTCCGCGTAGAGTTCGAGGCCCTTCCTTGCGGCTTCCGCGTCGATGGCCCCGTAGAGATGGCCCAGATGGTTGTAGACGGCCAGGGAACCTGCCTGGCCCTGCTTGTTCTCGATGGTGGCGACCACCGCGCCTTCGCCGTCCAAGAGATGGATGGCGGCCAGATGGGCGACCCCGGGGAGGTGCTTCAGGTTGTCCGCGAAGCCCATGGTCAGATTCCCCTGGCCAGGCGGACGGCATCGCCCACGTAGCTGGCGGGTGTCATGGCCAGCAGCCGGGCCCGGTCCTCCTCGGGAATCGCCAGGGTCCGGATGAAGTCCCGCAGCGCGTCCCGCTCGATGCCCTTGCCGCGGGTGAGCGCCTTCAACTGTTCATACGGGTTGGCGATGCCGTATCGGCGCATGACGGTCTGCACGGGCTCGGCCAGGACCTCCCAGCAGGCATCCAGGTCCTCCTGGAGCCGGGTCTCGTTGGCCTCCAGCTTGCCCAGGCCCCGGCGGGTCGAGTCGTAGGCGAGCACCGAGTAGCCGAAGGCGACCCCCATGTTGCGCAACACCGTGGAATCGGTCAGGTCCCGCTGCATCCGGGAGACCGGCAGCTTCTCCGACAGGTGGCGGAGCACCGCATTGGCAAGGCCCAGGTTGCCTTCGGAATTCTCGAAATCGATGGGATTGACCTTGTGGGGCATGGTGGAGGAGCCGATCTCCCCTTCCTTGAGCCGCTGCTTGAAGTAGCCCAGGGAGATGTATTGCCACAGGTCCCGGTCGGCATCGAGCAGGATGGTGTTCGTCCGGGCCATGGCGTCGAACAGTTCGGCCATGGCGTCGTGGGGCTCGATCTGGATGGTGTAGGGGTTGAACTCCAGGCCGAGGGACTCGACGAAGGCCCGGTTGAACGACGCCCAGTCCACCTCCGGATACGCCGAGATATGGGCATTGTAATTGCCGACGGCGCCGTTGAACTTCGCGGTCAGCGACACGCCGGCGACGCAGGCGCGGGCGCGGATCAGGCGGGCGGCGATGTTGGCCATCTCCTTGCCCAGCGTCGTCGGGCTGGCCGGCTGCCCGTGGGTCCGGGACAGCATGGGCATTTCCGCCAGGGCATGGGCGAGTTCCCGGAATCGGGCGATCAGGCCGTCCAGGCCGGGGAGCAGGATGCCGTCCCGGGCGTCCTTCAGCATCAGGGCGTGGGAAACGTTGTTGATGTCCTCCGAAGTGCAGGCGAAGTGGATGAACTCGCCGACGCGCAGGACCTCCGGATTACGCGCGAAGCGTTCCTTGAGCCAGTACTCGACCGCCTTCACGTCGTGGTTGGTGCGCGCCTCGATGGCCTTCACCTCGGCCGCGTCCGCCGGGGAGAAACCGGTGACGCACAGGTCCAGTTCGGCCAGAGTGCCGTCCGAGAAAGGTTGGACCTCCGGTATCGTCGGGGATGCCGCCAGGGCCTTGAGCCACGCCACCTCGACCCGGATGCGGTTGCGGATCAATCCGAACTCCGAGAAGTGGGCCCGTAGCGGCTCCACCTTGGCAGCATAGCGTCCGTCGAGGGGAGAAAGGGCGGTCAGGGCGGCAACGGCGTCGAGGGAGGCGGTCATGGGTGGCGGTGGTCGGAGGCGGTCGGGGCGGTTGGCGGCAGGGTGGCGCCAGCCTTCAAGACCGGCCGATAGAGCGGCCGGTGGGGCGGCGGATTCTAGCATGCGGAGGGTCGCCGCCCGGCCGTTGCCGAAAACGCCGATGCTATACTCGAATGCCGTTTCACGGCCGCCCGATGACAATGAAACTGATCGGTTCCCTGACCAGCCCCTACGTTCGCAAGGTCCGCATCGTCCTGGCCGAGAAGAAGTTCGATTACGACTTCGTGGTCGACTCCCCCTGGGGCGAGGATACCCGGGTTCCCCAGCACAACCCCCTCGGCAAGGTGCCGGTCCTGCTGCTCGACGAGGATGTCCCTCTCTACGATTCGCGCGTCATCGTCGAGTACCTGGACAATGTGACGCCCAATAACCGGCTCATCCCGGCCTCCGGACGCGAACGGATAATGGCGAAGCGTTGGGAAGCACTGGCCGACGGCGTTCTGGACGCCGCGGTGACCGCGCTGCTGGAGAGCCGCCGGCCGGACGGCGAGCGCAGTGCGTCGTGGATGGAACGCCAGCAGGACAAGGTGACGGCGGGCCTGCGCACCCTTGCGGAGGACCTTGGGGAACAGCCCTGGTGCCACGGCACGGCCTACTCCCTCGCCGACATCGCCGCCGGCTGCGCCCTGGGTTACCTGGCCTTCCGGTTCCCGGATCGGGACTGGCGGGGCGACCATCCGAACCTGGGCCGACTCTATGACAAACTGATGCAGCGGCCGTCGTTCCAGGAAACGGTGCCGCGGGACTGAAACCCGGTTCAGAAGGCCAGGCAGAGGGTGACCAGGTCGCCTTCGGCGTAATGGGCCACGGCCGCGCGCGCCGCCGAGACGCCCGGCCGGAAAGGCGCCGGTTCCCCGGATTCGGCGGCCGCGCGCATCCTTCCCCGGTCAGGAATGCCATCGTCCAGCAGGCGATCCACGCGTTCCGCCGCCCGGGCGGGAATCCTGGCGGAACACATCAGTTGAGCGGCCACGAAGTCCGCGATGGGTCCGGACCGCCCGCCCTGTATGCCGATCCGCCCCCCGAAGGCATTGCGGGGAGGTCGCGCCAGGAGACGGCCGTCGCCCTCTTGCTCGACGGGCCCTCCCGCCAGGCCGGCGGCCCGCAGGTGCTGCCACAGGAGGAAGGACTCGTCGGCTGCGGCATCTGAATTCCAGCCGCCGTCGACGACGCCATCGCCGGCGCCGGGAGCCGTAGTCATTCCCGCAAAGCGGCCGGCGGCGGGATCGTCGCCCGGCAAGGCCCGGTGGGCGGCCCGGTAGGACTCCACGATCATGGGTCCCTCGCGGAATTCCTGTGCCAGCGAACGCACCTTGGACGCGTCCACCCATTCGGCGGCCTTGACGCTGGTGGCCAGCATCAGGCTGACGGCCAGCAGCAGGACGGAGACTTCGACCAGGGTGAACCCCGGGGATGATTTGGGCACGGCAATCAGACGGGAAAGCCGGCAGGTGCCGGCGACGGCCGCTTTATAACGCGCCGCCCCACGTCGGCCCGAGGTAACAGGTCACGGCCGTCCGGAATCCTCCGGGGGCCCCGTGACGAATTCCGCGTCCCTCAGGAAATGATGCCCCCGCCGAGGCAGACGCGGCTTTCGTAGAGCACGACCGACTGGCCCGGCGTGACGGCCCACTGGGGCTCGGCGAAAGCCACTTCGCAGGATTCCCCGTCGATCCGTTCGATCTCGCAGGCCGCGTCCGGCTGGCGATAGCGGGTCTTGGCCGCATAGACCCAGTGGACGTGGGGCCGATCGGCGGGCACGCCGCCCGCCACCCACGAAAGATCCCCCGCCACCAGGCGTTCGCGCATCAGGGCCGGATGATCGCGGCCCTGGACCACCAGCAGCACATCACGGGCCATGTCCTTGCCGGCCACGTACCAGGGCTCCTCCGCCGCGCCACGCACCCCGCCGATGCCCAGGCCCTCTCGCTGCCCCAGCGTGTAGTACATGAGGCCTTCGTGCCGGCCAACGACCCGATCGCCGTCCAGGGTGCGTATCTCCCCGGGCCGGCGGGGCAGGTAGCGGGCCAGGAACTCACGGAACGGGCGTTCTCCGATGAAGCAGATGCCCGTGGAATCCCGCTTGCCATGGTTGGCAAGCCCCGCCTCGCGCGCGATGGCCCGCACCTGACGTTTCAGCAGGTGGCCAATCGGGAACAGGGTCCGGGACAGTTGGCCCTGGTTCAGCCGGTAAAGGAAGTAGCTCTGGTCCTTGCCCCCGTCCTCGGCCTTGAGCAACTGGAACCGGCCGAGGAACTCGCGCACCTGCGCGTAGTGGCCGGTCGCGATGCGCTGGGCGCCCAGCCCGACTGCATGGTCGAGGAAAGCCCGGAATTTGATCTCCGAATTGCAGAGCACGTCCGGATTGGGCGTCCGCCCGGCCTCGTACTCCCTCAGGAATCCGGCGAACACGCGCTCCTTGTACTCGGCGGAGAAATTCACCACCTCAAGATCGATCCCGATCACGTCGGCGGCGGAGGCGGCATCCACCAGGTCCTGGCGGGAAGAGCAATACTCGCCCTGGTCGTCGTCCTCCCAGTTCTTCATGAACAGGCCGACCACCCGATACCCGGCCCGTTTGAGCAGGAGCGCCGCGACCGACGAATCGACGCCGCCGGACATGCCGACCACGACGGTCGCACCGCCTCCGTCGCCCAAGGGCTCAAGGACGTCGTCGCTGTCGATCAACGGCATCTTCCGCTCCCGGCGTCCGCGCCGACCTGATCCCGGCATTCCGTCATGTGCCCTGCTTCCATCGGATCGCTCAATCCGCCGGACAGTGGCGAATCAGGTCAAGGGGAAACCGGCGTCCCTCCCGGTGGTCCAGGACGCATCGGAGGACCAGCGGACTGCGGTGTGACTCGCGGCAGGCCGCCAGTTCCTCGGGACTCAGCCACAGGGTGCGCCGGATCCCGGCATCGAGCGGCCGGGCGGGATCGTGACCTCCCAGTTCGCCGGCGAACGCGAAGCGCAGGTAGGTGATGTCGCCGGCGGGCCGCGGCCACTGGTAGACCCCCACCAGTTGGGTCGGCCGGAAGGACCAGGCCGTCTCCTCCAGGGTTTCCCGCACGCAGGCCTCGACGAGCGACTCGCCCTCGTCCAGGTGCCCGGCCGGCTGGTTGATCCGGACGCCGTCGTCCGTCTCCTCCTCCACGAGGAGATACCGTCCTTCGCGTTCCACGAGGGCGGCCACGGTGACGTTGGGTTTCCAGATCGCTGCCATGGTGCCCATTCTATCCGTCCCCGAGGACCGGCTTCGGGCGTGGACCAATTCGGCTAAAATCACCGGCTTGCAAAGCCTTGGAGAAACCCACCATGTCGATGGCCGACCGCGACGGCTTCATCTGGTACGACGGCAAGCTCGTGCCATGGCGTGAAGCAACCACCCACGTCCTGACCCATTCGCTGCACTACGGGCTGGCCGTCTTCGAGGGCGTCCGGGCGTACAAGACCGTGAGCGGCACCGCGATCTTCCGTCTCCGGGAGCACACCGACCGCCTGTTCAATTCGGCCCACATCTACCGCATGCCGATGCCGTTCGACAAGGAGACCCTGATCGAGGCACAGAAGGAGGTGGTGCGCGCCAACGGGTTGGAATCCTGCTACCTGCGGCCGATCGCCTTCTATGGATCGGAGAAGATGGGCGTTTCCCCCATCGGCGCGAAGACGCACGTCGCCATCGCCGCGTGGCCTTGGGGCGCCTATCTGGGCGAGGAGGGCATGGAAAAGGGCATCCGCGTCAAGACCGCGAGCTATGCCCGCCACCACGTGAACGTATCCATGTGCCGCGCCAAGTATTCCGGGACCTACGCCAACTCCATCCTCGCAAACATGGAAGCCACCGAGCAGGGCTATGACGAGGCATTGCTCCTGGATGTGGATGGGTTCGTCGCCGAAGGCGCCGGCGAGAATCTTTTTGTCATCAAGGACGGGCAGATCTACGAACCCGAGATCGCCTCGGCCTTGATCGGCATCACGCGCGCCACGGTCCATGCCCTGGCCAGGGAACTCGGATATTCCGTGATTTCCAAGCGGCTGACGCGGGACGACATCTACATCGCCGACGAGGCCTTCTTCACGGGCACCGCCGCCGAGGTGACGCCGGTGAGGGAGCTCGACGGGCGCACGATCGGGGCCGGTCGCCGCGGCCCCATCACGACCAGGATCCAGAGCCTCTTCTTCGACGTGGTGAACGGCAAGGTGCCGGCCCATGCCGAATGGCTGACCCCCGTCTGACCGATTCCTCCCGGGAGCCCCCCATGTCGCAACTGAACGAGATCGTCCGCCAGGCCGACGTTACCGCCGAGGACCTGCCCCTGCACTGCCCGCGGCCGGGGGCACCCCTCTGGGCCCGCCATCCGAGGGTGTTCCTGGACGTGCTGAAGAGTCCGGAGGGATGCGCCACCTGCCCGTACTGCGGTACCACATATCGGTTCACGGGCGCGCGTCCCAAGGGCCATCACTGAACCTCCATCCGCGCCGCGCGGCGAGGTCGTCCTGAAGATCCTGGTGGTCGCCCCGTCCTGGATCGGGGATACCGTGCTCGCCCAGCCCCTGCTGTCCCGGCTGGCCGAGTTGCATCCCGACGTCGACATCGACGTCCTTGCCGCCGCATGGAGCGCGCCCCTCCTCGCACGCATGCCGGAGGTGCGCCGGGTGGTGGAGAGCCCCTTCCGCCACGGCGAACTGAACATGGCCGGCAGATGGCGTCTGGGGCGCCGCTTGGCCCGGGAGGAGTACGACGAGGCCATCGTGCTGCCCAACACCTGGAAATCGGCTCTGGTCCCGTTCTTCGCGGGCATCCCGAAACGAACCGGCTACCGGGGTGAGGGGCGCCACGGCCTGATCAACCGGATGCACAGGCTGGACAAGGAACGCCATCCGCGCCTGGCCGACCGCTACGCGCAGCTCGCTGAGCCCCCGGGCGCCGATCACCCGAAGGTGAGGCGGCCCCATCTGACGTCGTCCCCGGAACACCGGCGGCGGGTCCGGGAGAAACTGGGCCTGGCCGGGGACTATCCGCCGGTCGTCTTCTGTCCGGGTGCCGAGTACGGTCCGGCCAAACGGTGGCCCGCGCGTCACTTCGCCATCCTGGCGAGCGCCCTGGGCTCCCCGGCAGACCCGGTCTGGCTGGTCGGTTCGGAGAAGGATGCGCCCATTGCCGCCCGGGTTGCCGAGGCCTCGCGAGGCGCGGCGATCAACCTTTGCGGACGGACCTCGCTGGAGGAGGCCATAGACCTCCTGGCCCAGGCGCGTTGCGTCGTCTGCAACGATTCTGGGCTGATGCATGTGGCGGCCGCCCTGGATCGGCCGCTGGTGGCCGTATTCGGATCCTCCAGCCCCAATTACACGCCGCCCATGTCGCCCCAGGCGAAGGTTGTATCTTTGCACCTGGAGTGCAGCCCGTGTTTCATGCGGGAATGTCCCGAGGGCCACCTGCGCTGCCTGAACGACCTGACGCCGGAGCGGGTCATGACCGACCTGCGCCAGATGGGGGTGATCCCTTGAAGACGACCCGCCCCATATTCACCTCGCCCCAGGACGTGGAAACCGCGTTCTACGAAGCCCTGGAGCGCGCCGACCTGGACGCCATGATGGCGGTATGGGCCGAGGACGAGGAGGTCGTCTGCGTCCATCCCGGCGGGCCGCGGATCACGGGCTATGCGGCCGTCCGGGAGGTCTGGCGGCGGATGTTCGAGGCAGGTTCCCGCCTGCGCATCCGCCTGTCGGAGCCGACCATGGTCCAGAATCCCTTCACGGCGATCCAGACCGTGCGTGAACAGATCTCGGTGGTCGGTGACGAGGAACTGCGCGCACCGGTGATCGCCACCAACGTGTATGTGCGCGGCGCGCTCGGCTGGCGCCTGGTGCTCCATCACGCCTCGCCCGCGCCGCCCGCTCCGGCCAGCGAGAACCCGAAGACGCTGCATTGAACCCGAGGACTTCGGGCGCGCCGGCAGGGCACAGGGAATGCCGAGGGACACACACGATCGCCAAGGCCATCCACCCGACAGGCGGGGCCCAGGCGACTTGCCGGCGGCAGTCCGTCGCCCAACCCGGTGGCCCGAAACCCGGCCCGGGGAGGAGTCCGGCTTGAACGGACCGGCGGATTTCTCGGCGCCGGGCTGGCTGCCCGGCGGCCACCTGCAGACTCTCTGGCCGCTCCTGCGCAAGGGAAGTCCGCCCCACTACCAGCGCGAGCGCTGGGCGACGCCGGACGGGGATTTCATCGACCTGGACTGGCTCCGGGCGCCCGAGACCGCACCCCTGCTGGTCCTGTTCCATGGCCTGGAGGGAAGTTCCCGCAGCCATTATGCGATCAGTATCATGCGCGAGACGGCGGCGCGCGGATGGGGCGGCGTGGTGATTCATTTCCGCGGCTGTTCGGGGGAGCCGAACCACCTGCTCCGCGCCTACCATTCGGGCGACTCCGAGGAGATCGACTGGATCCTGCGAAGGCTGTCCGGCATGGGGCGGCCCCTGTACGCCGTGGGCGTCTCCCTTGGCGGGAACGCCCTCCTGAAATGGCTGGGCGAGCGGGGCGCGGCGGCCGGGGACGTCCTGGGCGCAGCCGTGGCCGTCAGCGCACCGGTCGACCTGGCCGCCGGTAACGAGGCACTGCGCACCGGATTCAGCCGCGTCTATACCCGGCATTTCCTCGCGACCCTGGTGCCGAAGGCCCTGCAAAAGGCGCGGCGATTCCCGGGCTGCCTGGATGTCGAACGGATCGTCCGCAGCCGGTCCCTCGGCGACTTCGACGACGCCTATACCGCGCCGGCCCACGGCTTCAGCGATGCACGGGACTACTATCGGCGCGCCAGCGCCGGCGCATACCTGGGCGGGATTCGCGTGCCCACCCTGATGATCAATGGTCTCAACGATCCCTTCCTTCCGCCCCATGCCCTGCCGAACCTGGCCTCCTTGCCCCATGCCGTGACCCTGGAGATCCCTGCCGGCGGCGGCCACGTGGGATTCGTGTCAGGAGGATTCCCGGGAGACAACGGATGGCTGGCAAAGCGCATCCATTCCTTCCTGCCGGCGTGACACCGGTCACGGCCCGCCGGGGCGGGCGCGGCGGATGATGCGATAATCGAAAGCCCTCCGAAACCCTCGCCCCATGACGCCCATCGCCCAGGAGATTTTCAAGGCCTACGACATCCGTGGCATCGTCGGGGCCAGCCTCACCTCGGAGGCGGCGCGGCAGATCGGTCTCGCGCTGGGCACCGAGGCTTTGGGCCGGGGGGTGCGCGCCATCGCGGTCGGCCGCGACGGCAGGTTGTCGGGCCCGGAGTTGTCCGCCGCCCTGTCGGCCGGCATCACGGCCACGGGAGTGGACGTGATCGATATCGGACGGGTGCCGACCCCCGTCACCTATTTCGCCGGCATCGAGTTGCGGACCGGCAGTTGCGTGTCCGTCACGGGCAGCCACAACCCCCCCGAATACAACGGGATGAAGATGGTCCTGGGAGGCCAGACCCTGTTCGGGGAACAGGTGCAGGATCTGCGCCGGCGCATCGAGCGTCAGGCCTTCGCGGAAGGCGCCGGAGTGGTTCGCCACGCCGACGTGCGGGGCGCCTACCTGGCACGGATCGCCGGCGATGTGACGCTCGCTCGGCCCATGAAGGTGGCCGTCGACTGCGGCAATGGCGTCGCCGGGACTTTCGCCCCCGAACTGCTGCGCCGCCTCGGCTGCGAGGTCGTCGAGCTGTTCTGCGAAGTGGATGGTCGCTTCCCGAACCACCATCCCGACCCGTCGAAACCGGAGAACCTGGAAGACCTGCGCCGCGCGCTACGCGATACCGACGCGGAGTTGGGTCTCGCCTTCGACGGCGATGGTGACCGGCTGGGAGTCGTCACCAAGGACGGCGAGATCATCTATCCGGACCGGCAATTGATGCTGTTCGCGGCGGACGTGCTGACGCGGAATCCCGGCGCACCCATCGTCTTCGACGTCAAGTGCTCCCGCTGGGTCGCCGAATCGGTCCGCCACCAGGGCGGAAAGCCCGTCATGTGGAATACCGGCCATGCGCTGATCAAGGCCAAGCTGAGGGAAACCGGAGCACCCTTCGGGGGCGAGATGAGCGGGCACATGTTCTTCGCCGAACGCTGGTATGGTTTCGACGACGGCCTGTACGCGGCAGCGCGCCTGCTGGAGATCGTATCCCGCTGGCCTGATGCCAACTGGCCTCTGAAGCACCTGCCCAAGGGCGCGTCCACGCCGGAGATCAACCTCCCGATGCAGGAAGGTCAGCCGGCGCTGCTGGTCCAGCGCCTGAAGTCGAACGGCGGATTCCCCGGTGCCCGGGAACTAGTCACCCTCGACGGCATCCGTGCCGAGTACGAAGATGGTTTTGGCCTGGCGCGCGCTTCGAACACGACGCCTGTCGTGGTCCTGCGCTTCGAGGGGGACGACGACGCGGCCCTGGAGCGCATCCAGGCGGAATTCCGGGCCGCCATTCGCAAGGCTTGGCCGGGTCTGCAACCAGGATTCTGAGCGTTTCAGCCCCCGGCCGACCGGCCGCGCAGCCAATCCCGGATGGCAAGCCCCGTCCCGAAATCCCAGGGGCGAAGCCTGTCGGGGGCGATCTCCCGGTACTCCGCGAGTTCCTCGTTGAGCGTGATGACACCTTCGGCCCGCACCTCATACGCGATGATGACCTCATGCTTGCGCTGGAAGGGATAGACGCCGATCAGGGACACCATCTTCGCCGCCAGGCCGAGTTCCTCCAGCACTTCGCGGGCCACGGCCTCCTCGGGAGTCTCACCCCGCTCCAGGAACCCCGTGATCAGGCCGAACATCTTCTCCGGCCATGCGGCGTTGCGGGCAAGGATCACCTGGCCGTCGCGCACCACGAGGCCGGCCACGACCGGTGCCGGATTGTCCCAATGGACGAATCCGCAGGATGTATCCGGGCAACAATCCCTTTCCCGTCCGCCGTTGTGCCGGGTTTCGAGGCAGCCACCGCAGCGCGGGCAGAACCGCCAGCCCGCACCGGCCATCAGGTCCCGGCCCGCCGCCGTCGCAAGGCCGCGAGCGCACCCAGGCCCGCGACCATCAGGACATGGGTCTCCGGTTCCGGCACCGGCGCAGCCAGGCGAACGTTGTCGAGCCGGGCGTAGTCATTGCCGCCGGTCTTGAAATCGGCATTGACGTAGATGCCCTGCAGATTGCCCAGCACGGCGGAAAACTGCGCCGCGCTCACCGGAGCCAGGGTAAGCGTGAAGGGATTGAACGCCCGCCAGGCCGACTCGGTCAGCGCGAAACTGAAATGCGTGAATGCCGTGCCCGGTGTGGCGAACGGAAATGCGGCCAGCGCGGTCATGCCGTCGCTGATGATCGCCACCGGCCAGGGCGAACCCGGGTCGCTCAGGCTGTCGGCCAGATCCAAACTCACGGTGCCGCCGGCGAATGCCGTCTTGTCGCCGAGGAACTTGCCCGGCGCGGAGAAGACGTTCCAGGAATGGGTGTCGCGGGTGGAGATGAACCCGGTCTCGGCGACCACGGGCAACGGGTCCGGCAGCGCGAAGGGAACCCCCAGAAGATTGACGGTCGCCCAACCTTCATCGCCCGATCCGAAGTCCGATACCACCGGTGCCGGTCCGGCCATTACCGCGCCACTACCCCACGCAAGCAGGAATGCGGCCACTATTTTCTTCATCGGCTTCTCCTTTCCGGCACCATCACGATGCCTGGCACGACGGGGCCAGGGGCTGGGTATCCGAGGCTAGCATTCCCGGTATCCCGCTTGCAATAGTCCGACCGGACCCATCGCCCCCGGAATTCAGCGCATCTTGGGGTTCAGGCTGCCCCTGTTGTAATCGGGGTCTCCCGGCATGACCGTGCGCCCCAGGCCGAACCACCCCCCCTGGGCGTCGGCCGGTCGCACGCGGTTCTCCGGGTACTGTTCCGCCACCTTGCGGGCAGCGGCGGCCTTGTTCGCATCCAGGTACTCCCAGCGGCCGTTCGGATGCAACAGCACCTTGTCGCCAGCGGCCGTGATCCCTTCGACCGGGGCTCCGTCCCGGGCCGAGGCGGACAGCCCGGCCGCGGCCAGCAGGGCCACGAGGGCCCGCTTCACAGCCTTGCCTCGACCCAGGATTGCACCGACGCCAGGGCGGCCGGCAGGGCGGCCTCGTCCGTGCCACCGGCCTGGGCCATGTCGGGGCGCCCGCCTCCCTTGCCGCCGACCTGCGTGGCGACCGAATTGACCAGTTCGCCGGCCTTGAGCCTGGCCGTCAGGTCGGCCGTGACACCGGCAATCAGGCTCACCTTTCCGTCCTGGGCCGTCGCCAATACGATGGCCGCGCTCTTCAGCCTGTCCTTCAGCTTGTCCAGGGTTTCCCGCAAGGCCTTCGGATCGGCGCCGTCCAGGCGGGCCGCCAGGACCTTGATCCCCTTCACGTCTACGGCCCGGTCCGCCAGGTCGTCGCCTTGGCTGGCCGCCAACCTGGATTTCAGACGGGCAAGTTCCTTCTCCAGGGCCTTCACGTTGTCGAGAATCTGCACGACTCTCTGAACCGCCTCCTGGGGCTGGGCCTTCACGTGGGAAACGATCTCGTCCAGCCGCCCAAGCTGCTGCTGCACGAAGGCAAGGGCGCCATCGCCCGTGACGGCCTCGATGCGCCGGACACCCGCCGCGACGCCACCCTCGGCGACGATCTTGAAGAAGCCGATGTCGCCGCTGCGCCCCACGTGGGTGCCGCCGCAGAGTTCCCGCGACGACCCGATGTCGATGACCCGGACCTCGTCGCCGTACTTCTCGCCGAAGAGCATCATCGCGCCGGACTTCTGGGCCTCGTCGATTCCCATCACCTGCGCGCGAGTGCCGCCATTCGCGATGACTTCCGCATTGACGAGGGCCTCGACCCGGCGGAGTTCGTCGTCGGTCAGCGGCTGGGTGTGCGCGAAGTCGAAACGGGTCTTGTCCGGGTCCACCAGCGAGCCCTTCTGCTGCACGTGGGCACCGAGTACTTCCCGCAACGCCTTGTGCATCAGGTGGGTCGCCGAATGGTTGCGGGCGGTCGCGGCGCGGGCCTTCGTGTCCACCCGGGCGGTGACGCCATTGCCCACCGTCAGCTTGCCGGTCGTGACGACTCCGTGGTGGCCGAACACGGCCGCCTGAATCTTCTGGGTGTCCTCGACGGCGAAGATGCCATGCACCGAGCGCAGTTCCCCCCGGTCGCCCACCTGGCCTCCGGACTCGGCGTAGAACGGCGTCTCGTCCAGGACGACGATGCCCATGTCGCCTTCGGCCAGTTCATTGACCGGCGCCCCGTCCTTGTAGAGGGCAAGCACGTTGCCCCGGGTTTCCAGCAGGTCGTACCCGCGGAACCCGGTGGCCGGCCCTTCGTACTCCAGGTTCGCCGCCATCCTGAACTTGCCGGCGGCCCGGGCCTGCTCCTTCTGGCGGGCCATCGCGGCGTCGAAGGCAGCCGCATCCACCGTGACCCCCCGCTCGCGGCAGACGTCGGCGGTCAGATCCAACGGGAAGCCGAAGGTGTCGTGCAGCTTGAAGGCGGTATCGCCGTCGAAGACCTTCGTTCCGGCCTCGGCCATCGCGGCCAGGTCCGCCTCGAGGATGGCCATGCCGTGCTCGATGGTGGAGAAGAAGCGCTCCTCCTCCTGGCGCAGGATTTCCATGACACGAAACTCTCCTGCCTTCAACTCCGGATAGGCGTCTCCCATCTCGGCCACCAGGTCCGGCACCATCCGGTGGAAGAAGGCCGACCGCGCACCCAGCTTCCAGCCGTGCCGTATCGCCCGGCGGATGATCCGGCGCAGCACATAGCCGCGACCCTCGTTGCCGGGGATCACCCCGTCGGCGAGCAGGAAGGCGCAGGCGCGGATGTGGTCGGCCAGCACCTTGAGCGAGGGGGACGCCAGGTCGGCGCCGGAAGTCTCCCGCGCTGCCGCCTTGATCAGGTTCTGGAACAGGTCGATCTCGTAGTTGCTGTGCACGTGCTGCAGGACCGCGGCGATCCGCTCGAGGCCCATGCCCGTGTCCACGCTGGGCTTGGGCAGCGGATGCATGACACCGTGCTCGTCCCGGTTGAACTGCATGAACACGTTGTTCCAGATCTCGATGTAGCGATCGCCGTCCTGGTCCTCGGAGCCCGGAGGGCCGCCCCAGATCTCCGGGCCATGGTCATAGAAGATCTCCGAGCAGGGACCGCAGGGCCCCGTGTCACCCATCATCCAGAAGTTGTCCGAGGCATAGCGGGCGCCCTTGTTGTCGCCAATGCGGACGCACCGCTCGGGCGGAACGCCGATCTCCTTCGTCCAGATGTCGTAGGCCTCGTCGTCCTCCGCGTAGACGGTGGTCCAGAGCTTGTCCTTTGGCAGCTTGAAGACTTCGGTCAGAAGTTCCCACGCGTAATGGAGGGCATCGCGCTTGAAATAGTCGCCGAAGCTGAAATTGCCCAGCATCTCGAAGAAGGTGTGGTGCCGTGCCGTGTAGCCCACGTTCTCCAGGTCGTTGTGCTTCCCGCCCGCACGGACGCATTTCTGGGAGGTGGCCGCCCGGTTGTAGGAGCGCCGGTCGAAACCGAGGAACACGTCCTTGAACTGGTTCATCCCGGCGTTCGTGAACAGCAGGGTGGGGTCCTCGTGGGGCACCAGGGAACTGGAGGCCACCACCTGATGGCCCTTGGAGGCGAAGAAATCGAGGAACCCGCGGCGGATATCGGCGCTTTTCATTGGACAGAAGCCTGCAACGCAAAACGTTGATTTTACGTGAACCCGCTCCCGGAAACGACAATGGCCCGCGATCGCGCGGGCCATTGTCGGTCGAAATTCACGTTCTCAGCGGGCGGGCCGGTCCGGCTTGCCATCGCGGTTGAAATCGTGCTGGCGGTCGTGTTTCTGCCGATGGATCCGCCGCCCCTGCCGGTCCTGGGCCTTGTGGATGCGGGCCCGCTCCCGGGCGGTGACGGTGCCGTCGGCCTTGGCCTTGTCTTCCAGGACCTGCACGCGGGCCTGGCCCTTCTCGAGGCGGGCCGCTTCCCGGGGGGTCAGGGCGCCGGACTGCACCCCTTGCTCGATGCGCCGCTCCTGGTTGGCCTGGCGCTGGTCGATGCGCGGCGTGCCGGTCCCCGGCACGGGGGACTGGGCGGTGGCGGACAGGGAAACGGCCGCCAACAGGGCGGCCAGGAGCTTCGTGGAATTCATGATTTTCGTCCTTTCCGGTTTGAATGGGGGGGTTCCCATGGCGTCCACAACGCGCGATGGACGCCCATCGGTGACGGCACAGGTGTAAAGGGCTGTTTCAGCGGTTCCCGACATCATCGGGAGAGAAAAGGTCCGGACGGTCGCTGAAGACCGCCGCCACTCCCCAGCCGAACAGCGTCCCGGCGCTCCCGGGGTCGTTTACCGTGTAGCAGGCCAGCGGCCGTCCGGCCTCGACGACGTCGCGAGCCATGGCGACGTCGAGGGCAGATGCCGATGCGTGGAGCGCGACGCAATCGTGCCGCCGCATCCGTTCCCGCCAGTCCTCCGGAACCCTGGACACCAGCAGGGCCCGCTCGATGCCGGGAGCCGTCCGCGCAGCGGCGGCGAGCGCATCCTCGGAGAAGGAGGACAGAAGCAGGGCCAGGTCCGCGTGGCGCCGCATCATGCGTGACGCCACGGCGGTGACGGCCTCGCCGGTGGCAGTCTCCGCTCCGGTCGACGGTTTGATCTCCACGTTCGCCCCCACGCCGAGGACGGCACAGAGTGCCAGCGCCTCCTCGAGGGAGGGAATCCGCTCGCCGGCAAAGGCCCCGTGGTGCCGCGCCCCGGCATCGAGGGCGGACAGCCGCGCGGCGCCGAGGCTGTCCACCCGGCCCCCGCCGCCGGTGGTCCGCGTGACCGTCTCGTCATGGATCAGCACCGGCACCCCGTCGGCCGAAAGCATGGCATCGAACTCCACGGCCCGGCATCCCAGGCGGGCGGCGATGCGCAATCCCGCGAGGGTGTTCTCCGGCGCCAGGGCTCCGCCGCAGCGGTGGGCGATGACGCGGGGATAGCGCCAGCGCATCAACGCTGATTCGCGTCGCGGCGCAGGACGTCCGTCGCCCGGCGCATGGCGGTGTCCAGGGCCTCCTTGGCCGGCTTCGTGTTTCCCCAGACGAACTCGATCTCCTCGTTGAGGATCTCGCGTACCCGGCTGCGGCCGCTGCCCGGCTTGGTGCGGGCATTTCCGAGCTTGGAGGCCGACAGGCGCTTGCGGGCCATCTCGAGAAGTTCCGGCGCCGCCGAATCGGTCTTCAGGGCGTCGATGGCTTCCCGGGTCATCGGCAGGTAGCCCGTGCCGCGGACCCATTCCTTCTGCACTTCCGGGCGCAGCAGGAAGGTTGCGAAGCGCGCCGCCAGCCGGTATTCCTCCTTCTTCCTGCCCGCCAGGACCCAAACCGAGGCGCCATCGGGCAACAGGTCCGCGGGACGCGCGTCGCGGATGTCATCGTAATGGGGCAGTTCGGCGATGCCGAGGGGGAAGCCCGGCACGCGCGCCAGTTCCGAATAGAGGACGGACTCCCCGGTCAGCATGGCGCATTCACCGGCGGCGAACTTCCTGTCGGCCTCCCGGCCGGGACCGAAGTAGTGGAAATAGAAGCTCTTCTGCCAACTGGCCAGCAAGGCGATGTGCTTCACGTTCACCAGGCTGTTCATCGCCACCCGGCCGTCCTTGCCCTTGCCCGACAGCAGCGGCTCACCGTGCTGGGTCGAGACGTTTTCCAGGTGAATCCAACTGAACCGGGATGAGGTCAGCGGGCACTTGAATCCCGCGTCGAAGAGCTTTCCGGCCGCCTCCTGGACCTCCCACCAGGTGGCCGGCGGCTTGCGCGGGTCCAGGCCGGCCTTCCGGAAGGCGTCCTGGTTGAAATAGAGCACCGGCAGCACGAGCCCCACCGGTACCGCCTGCACCCGGCCGGCGAGATCATCCACGGTGTCCGCAATCTGGGGGAGCAGGCGGTTCTGGTCGAACTTCTCGCCCGCTTCCTTCATCACCTCGTGCAGCGGCCGGAATCGGGGACGGGTGCCAAAGAATGCGATGCTGTCGTCGGGATCGAGCAGCGCCATGTGGGGAAGCTGGTGCCTGTCCTCGACGGTCGACAGGTTCTGCAGAACAACCCGCCCTTTGCCCTTCTGTTCGTCGTTGAATCGCACGACGAGCGTCGCGAGCGCATCCTGCGCGCGACCTTCCAGGGCATGGCGCAGGAGCAGGTCCTGGCCCGCCGCCGTGCCGCAGGCCAGTATGGCGCAAACAATAAGACCCAGCCTCGAGAGCATTCCCGGAGCCTCCGTCGGAAAAACGCAAAGTTTACAACGAGGGCCCCGCCCGCCCCCGTGGATCGGGCGCAAAGCTTGTCGACGGGGGCGGAGGAAGCGATAATGCCCCAATCATCGTGCTTCCGGCCGGGTTGCCGGCCCGCCCTGCGAACGATACGGCGCGCCCATGAACCGATACCAGAGAGTCGTCGTCGTAGTCGCAGCGGTGAACCTCCTGTTGGTCCTGCTTTTTCCGCCCTTCCTCGACAATCCGCTGCGCGCCGGAGCACCGCGCAGTTTCGACGGGTTCTTTCCCGTAGTCACGGCCTGGGGGCTGCGCCCCCTGTATCACGAGCTGCTGAGCATCGAGTTGATCTTCGTGTTCGCCAACGCCCTCGCCGCCTGGCTGGCCCTCAACGCTGCCCATGAGGAAACGGAGCCACCCCGGGTGGAGCACGGGTTGCTGATCTTCGGCGCCATCAACCTGGGCATCGTTTTCCTGTTCCCCCCCTTCGAGCGCTATTCGTCGCTGGTGCGGATGGTCGAGCCCGGATTCGACAGCTTCTTCTTCGTGCTCGGGGACAAGATGCACAGGAACATCTTCCTGCCGCTCCTGTACATCGAAGTGGTCCTGATCCTGGCCAATCTTCTGTCCCTCTGGGTCCTGTTCGGCGCCGTCGGCCAGTCCCTGTCGGAGAAGGACGAGCATCTCCTCGAGATGGCCCACCGGATGTCGGACAAGGAGATGGAGGACATCGCCCACCTGATCGAGGCCCGCCTGGAGACCCACTCGGCCGGCATGACCCCGGCCGCCCATGCCCGCCTGGGCAGCGGCCCCGACCGCCGCCACCGCCAGAATCCGGATTACCGCGGAGCCGAGCGCCGAAGCGGCTTCGACCGCCGGAAGACCTCCCGCGACGAATGAACTCCGCCGGTTTGCGTCGCCCAGCCTTCTCGGCTAATCTAGCCTCGTCGAGAAAAACAGACGTCGGGGGATGGCCGTAACCATGGGCGCTGCGGCATTCATGAATCGGCAGCAGTGGACGGCGCTTGCCGTCGGGGTGCTGAACCTCGCGCTGGTGGGATTGTTCCCGCCCCACGATTACGTGTCGCTGCAGAGGGGCAACGTCCCGACCTTCGCGGGCTTCTATTTCGCGGCCGGGTCGACCGCAAACCTGAGACTCAACGGGGATTTCCTGATCCTCGAGATTCTCGTGGTGCTGGTGAACGCGGGCATCGCGTGGCTCCTGCTGCGAACCCGACCGCCCCTGCCCCGCGGCCGGGTGACACCGGCCCAGAAAGCCGTGCTCTGGCTGGTCGCCACGAACCTGGTGGCGGCCCTCCTCTTTCCGCCCTTCGAGAATTACTTCGCGATCACCAAGGCGGCCCTGCCTTCCTTCGACGGCTTCTACTTCGTGTTCGGCGACAACAGCCAGCGACAGATCGTCGCCACCGTCCTCTACATCGAAGTGGTGCTGATCCTCGCCAATGGCGGCCTGCTGTGGCTCTTCTTCAAGGACAAGGGCCAGGAAAAGCTGTCGGCGGAGGAAATTCGCGCCATGGCCCGCAAGCTGAAGGACTCCCGCGACTGAAAGGCGGGCCCGCGCCCGCCGCGGGCATGGGGCTGGGCCGGGGCGGCGGCCCTTCCCCCGCCGCGATCGGTGCACATTTTTCTATTTAGAATTAAAATATGTCACCGATGGCCTATCCAGGACAGTGACAGATGAGGATCGTATGCCTCGGCGGCGGCCCCGCCGGACTCTATTTCGCCCTGCTGGCCAGGAAGGCCGATCCCTCCCTGGACATCACCGTGCTGGAACGCCACCGGGCGGGCGACACCTTCGGCTGGGGAATCGTCTTTTCCGACAAGACCCTCGACGGCTTTCGCGCCGCCGACCCCGAGACCTACGACGAGATCACGCGCAATTTCCGTCACTGGGACGACGTGGACGTGTTCTTCAGGGGCCAGCGCATCACCTCGGGCGGCCATGGCTTCTGCGGCATCGCCCGGGCGAAGCTCCTGGACATCCTGCAGCGGCGCGCGCAGGCCCTCGGCGTGAACATCCGCTACGAAACCGAGTTCGCGGATCCGGACGATTTCCGGGATCACGACCTGGTCGTCGCCGCCGACGGAGTGAACAGCGTCACGCGCAACAGGCATGCCGATGTCTTCCAGCCGGACATCGACGTCCGGCGCTGCCGCTACATCTGGCTAGGCGCCCGGCGGCAACTCGGGGCCTTCACCTTCGACTTCGCCCAGACGCCGCACGGCTGGTTCACGCTGCACGCCTACAGCTTCGACGACGAGTGGGCCACCTTCATCGTCGAGACGCCGGAGGAGACCTGGCGGGCGGCCGGCATCGAGGCCATGAGCCAGGAGGAGTCCATCGCCTTCTGCGAACGGCTGTTCGCGGAGCGCCTGCAGGGCGAGAGACTGGTTTCCAATGCGCGCCACTTGCGGGGTTCAGCGGTCTGGCTGAAATTCAACCGCGTGCTTTGCCGGCGCTGGCACCATGGCAACATCGTCCTCATCGGCGACGCCGCCCATACGGCCCATTTCTCCATCGGGTCCGGGACCAAGCTGGCCATGGAGGATGCGATCGCCCTGGCGAGATGCGTCCTCGCCCCGGGCGCCCGCCGGAACATCCCCGCCGCCCTCGCCGGCTACCAGGAGGAACGCGAACTGGAGGCCCTGAAGCTCCAGAGTGCAGCCCGCAACCGGATGGAATGGTTCGAGAACGTGGCCCGCTACGTGCATCTCGACCCCCTGCAGTTCTCCTACACGCTGCTCACGGGCAGCCAGCGCATCGGCCACGACAACCTGCGCCTGCGGGACGCGGACTACGTGCGTCAGGTGGAATGCCGGGTGGCGGCGGAGGCCGGCCTGCCGGCCGAGCCGCGCCCGCCCATGTTCACCCCGTTCCGCCTCGGAAACCTGGAACTGACCAATCGCGTCGTGGTATCGCCGATGGCCATGTATTCCTGCCGCGACGGAGTGCCCGCGGACTTCCTGCTCGTCCATCTCGGCGGCCGGGCCCTGGGGGGCGCCGGCCTGGTGATGACCGAAATGACCTGCGTGTCGCCGGAGGGCCGCATCACGCCGGGATGCGCCGGCCTGTGGAACGGTGCCCAGGCCGAAGGCTGGAAGCGGATCGTCGACTTCGTCCACGGGAACTCGCCGGCGAAAATGGGCCTGCAACTGGGCCATTCCGGACCCAAGGGCTCGACCCAGCCGGGATGGGAGTCCATCGACGAGCCGCTGCCGGAGGGCAATTGGCCGCTCATCGCCGCGTCGGCCCTGGCCTATGGCCCCCGGAACCAGGTCCCAAAGGCCATGAACCGCGCCGACATGGAGGCCGTACGCGACACCTTCGTGGCCGCCGCGCGACGCGGCGCCACGGCCGGCTTCGACCTGCTGGAACTGCACTGTGCCCACGGCTACCTGCTGTCGTCCTTCCTCTGTCCGCTGACCAACCGTCGCGACGACGACTATGGCGGGACCCTGGAGAACCGTTGCCGCTATCCCCTCGAGGTGTTCCGCGCCCTGCGCGCCGCCTGGCCCGCCGATCGGCCCATGTCGGTGCGCATCTCGGCCCACGACTGGGCGCCCGGCGGGAACACGCCCGACGACGCGGTCGCCATGGCCCGACTGTTCCGGGAGGCCGGTGCGGACCTGATCGACGTCTCTTCCGGCCAGACCACCCGGGAGGCGCGTCCCGTCTACGGGCGCATGTACCAGACACCCTTCGCCGACCGCATCCGCAACGAGGTCGGCATTGCCACCATGGCCGTCGGCAACATCTTCGAGGCCGATCATGTGAACACGATCATCGCCGCCGGCCGCGCCGACCTGTGCGCGATCGCGCGGCCTCACCTGGCCGACCCGGCCTGGACGCTGCACGCCGCCGCGCAACAGGGATTCGGCGATATGCATTGGCCGCCCCAGTACCTGACCGGCAAGGCGCAGCTCGAACGCAACCTGGCGCGCGCAGCCCAACTGGCGCTGCACGCCTGAAGACCGATTTCCGCATCCCCGCCATCCTTCCACTGGAGAACACCATGCCCAAGACTCCCGCCGGCGAACGGCCGGACACCGAAACCCGCGCCACGTCCGAAGACAGCCAGGCCCTGCGGCTCTGGCTGCGCCTGCTGGCCTGCACCAACCTGATCGAGGGCCAGGTCCGCTCGCGCCTGCGCCGAGACTTCGACACCACCCTGCCCCGCTTCGACCTGATGGCGCAACTGGAGCGCGTCCCCCAGGGCATGAAGATGGGCGAGCTGTCCAAGCGCATGATGGTCACCGGCGGCAACGTGACCGGCATCACCGACCAGCTGGTGGCCGAGGGGCTCGTGGTCCGCGAGGACAATCCCAAGGACCGCCGGGCCTACATCGTCAAACTGACGCCGGAGGGCCGCAAGGCGTTCAAGAAGATGGCCGAGGCCCATGCAAAGTGGATCGTCGAGCTGTTCGCCGGCATCAGCGACAAGGAGCGGGCCCAGCTCTACGGACTGCTCGCCGTCCTCAAGACCCACGTGGCGGGAATCGCCGACGGGACACCGTGAGCATGGCCGGCGCCATGGCCCATCACGGTCGTGCATTCGCGGCCTACGAGGCGCGCCACTTCCTGTGGCGCGTCGAAGGCCAGGTGGGACTGATCACGCTCGACCGCCCCGAGCGGAAGAATCCGCTCACCTTCGACTCCTATGCAGAACTGCGCGACCTCTTCCGGGGCCTCGTCCACGCCACCGACGTGAAGGCGGTCGTGGTCCACGGGGCGGGCGGGAACTTCTGCTCGGGCGGCGACGTTCACGAGATCATCGGCCCCCTCACCCGCATGAGCATGCCGGAGCTCCTCGATTTCACGCGGATGACGGGAGACCTGGTCAAGGCCATGCGGGCCTGCCCGCAGCCGGTGGTGGCGGCCATCGACGGCGTCTGCGCCGGCGCCGGCGCCATGATCGCGCTGGCCTCGGACCTGCGCCTCGGGACCCCGGCGGCCAGGACCGCCTTCCTGTTCACCCGCGTCGGCCTGGCCGGCTGCGACATGGGCGCCTGCGCACTGCTGCCGAGGGTCATCGGCCAGGGACGGGCGGCGGAGCTCCTCTACACGGGGCGCGCCATGTCGGCCGAGGAGGGCGAGCGCTGGGGCTTCTTCAACCGCCTCTGCGCCGGCGACCGGGTCCTCGACGATGCCCTGGCGCTGGCCGGCGAACTGGCGGCCGGCCCCACCTTCGCCCACGGCATGACGAAGAAGATGCTGCACCACGAATGGGCCCTGGCCCTGGACGAGGCCATCGAGGCGGAAGCCGAGGCCCAGGCCATCTGCATGCAGACCGGAGACTTCCGCCGGGCCTACGATGCCTTCGTCGCGAAGCAGCGGCCGGTCTTCGAGGGAAACTGAGCCTTGTCCGCCTACTGGCTGCCCACGCCCTTCCTGGAACCCCGGCACCTGGACCTGGCCGGGGAGGCGCAGACCTGGGCAGCGCAATGCCTGCGGGCGGAGGAACCGTCCGACGTGGATGCCGCATGCCGGCACCTGGTGGGAAGCCTGGGTGAGGCCGGATGGCTGCGCCACTGCGTCGGTGAGAACGCGGCCGCCTTCGACGCCCGCGCCCTCTGCCTGCTGCGCGAGACCTTCGCCTATCGCTCGGCCCTGGCCGACTTCGCCTTCGCCATGCAGGGCCTCGGCTCGGGAGCCGTCTCCCTGTTCGGGAGCCCGCGCCAGCGGGAGGAATGGCTGCCCAGGGTGGCGGCCGGCACGGCCATCGCCGCCTTCGCCCTCTCCGAACCGGAGGCGGGGTCCGACGTGGCGGCCATGGCCTGCGCCGCCCGTCCCGACGCGGGCGGCTACGTGCTGGACGGCGAGAAGACCTGGATCTCCAACGGCGGCATCGCGCACTTCTACACCGTCTTCGCCCGCACCGGCGAGGGCCCGGGCGCCAAGGGGATCTCGGCCTTCGTCGTGCCGGCGGACACACCCGGCCTGTCGGTCGTCCGGCGCATCGAGGTCATCTCCCCGCATCCGCTGGCGACGCTGCGCTTCGACGGTTGCCGGGTCCCGGGCTCGTCGCTCGTGGGCGCGCCGGGGCAGGGCTTCCGCATCGCCATGGCGACGCTGGACGTGTTCCGGACCTCGGTGGCCGCGGCGGCCCTGGGCTTCGGCCGCCGGGCCCTCGACGAGGCCCTTGCCCACGCCCGCGCGCGCCGGATGTTCGGCCAGCGCCTTGCCGATTTCCAGCTCACCCAGGGAAAGCTGGCCGACATGGCGACGACGCTGGAGTCCTCGGCCCTGCTGATCCACCGCGCCGCCTGGCTGAGGGACCGGGGCGAGCCGGTGACGCGGGCGGCTGCCATGGCGAAGATGCAGGCCACCGAGGGCGCCCAGCAGGTCATCGATGCCGCCGTGCAGATGTTCGGCGGCCGCGGGGTCACGCGGGGCGAGATCGCCGAATCCCTCTATCGGGACATCCGCGCGCTGCGCATCTACGAGGGGGCAACGGAAGTCCAGAAACTCATCATCGCCCGCGACCTGCTGCGCTGAGGACATGACCATGGATTACACGGCCCATGTGGACACCTTCGCCCGGGACCGCCTGCCGCCCCGGGACCAGTGGCCCGAGTTCATCTTCGACCTGCCCGAACTGCGCTATCCGGAGCGCATGAACTGCGCCACTGAACTCCTGGACAAGGCCGTGACGGAGCACGGGTGGGGCGAGCGGATGGCCATCCTGAGCCCGCGTGGGAACCTGAGCTACCGGCAGCTCCTGGAGACGGCCAACCGGATCGCCGGGGTGCTGGTGGAGGACATGGGCCTCGTGCCCGGCAACCGGGTCCTGCTGCGCGGCTGCAACAGCCCGATGATGGCGGCCTGCTGGTTCGCCGTCCAGAAGGCCGGCGGCATCGCCGTGGCGACGATGCCGCTGCTGCGGGCCAGGGAACTCACCGACGTGATCACCAAGGCCGAGGTCTCCCTCGCCCTCTGCGAGCATGAACTCCTGGGCGAACTGGACCTGGCGCGCCCCGCCTGCCCGAGCCTGGGCCGCGTCGCCTGCTGGTACGGCGGCGACCTGGAGGGGCGGATGGCGGCAAAGCCGGCGGACTTCAGCAACGTCGCCACGTCGCGGGACGACATCGCCCTGATCGCCTTCACCTCCGGCACCACGGGGAAGCCGAAGGGCACCATGCATTTCCATCGGGACGTGATGGCGATCTGCGACTGTTTCCCGCGTTCGACGCTGAAGCCGGCCGGCGACGATCTCTTCTGCGGCACGCCGCCGCTCGCCTTCACGTTCGGGCTCGGCGGGATGCTGCTCTTCCCCATGCGCTTCGGCGCCGCCACGCTGCTGCTCGAACGACTGACTCCGGAGGCACTGCTGAAGGCGATCCAGGACCACCGGGCGACCATCTGCTTCACCGCCCCGACCTTCTACCGGATGATGGCCGGCCTGGCCGCGGGTTTCGACATTTCCAGCCTCCGCAAGTGCGTCTCGGCGGGCGAGGCCCTGCCCGTGGCGACCCGGGAACTCTGGCGGCAGGCCACCGGCATCCGCATCATCGACGGCATCGGCGCCACCGAGCTGTTGCACATCTTCATCTCCGCCGCCGGGGACGACATCCGGCCCGGGGCGACGGGGAAGCCCATCCCCGGCTATGTGGCGGCCGTCTTCGACGAGGACGGCAATCCGCTGCCCCCCGGCCGGATCGGACGCCTGGGCGTCAAGGGGCCGACCGGCTGCCGCTATCTGGACGACCCCCGCCAAGCCGCCTACGTCCATGACGGATGGAATTTCACGGGCGATTCCTACCTGGTCGACGCCGACGGCTATTTCCACTATCAGGCACGCACCGACGACATGATCATTTCGGCCGGCTACAACATCGGCGGACCCGAGGTGGAGGACGCCCTGCTCCAGCATCCGGCGGTCGCCGAATGCGGCGTCATCGGCGTCGCGGACCCGGACCGCGGCCAGGTGGTGAAGGCCTTCGTCGTCCCGCGCCCGGGTTTCCAGGGCGACGCGGCCCTGGTGGCGGCGCTCCAGGAGCATGTGAAGCGGGCCATCGCCCCCTACAAATACCCCCGACTGGTCGAATTCCGGGACGCCCTGCCCCGGACCGAGACCGGCAAACTCCAGCGCTTCCGGCTCAGGGAGCAGGCGAAAGGACAATAAGATGGAAACCCTGCAACCCGAAGGCTGGGCCCGCCCGCGCGGCTTCGCCAATGGCATCAAGGCCCGCGGTTCGATGATCTTCACCGGCGGCCAGATCGGCTGGGACAGCCAGTGCCGCTTCCATTCCCTGGACCTGGCCGACCAGGTGCGCCAGACCCTTGCCAACGTGGTGGCCGTGGTCAGGGCCGGCGGGGGGGCGCCGGAGCACATCGTCCGCCTGACCTGGTACGTGACCGACAAGCAGGAATACCTGGCCAGGGCCAGGGAGATCGGCGCCGCCTACCGGGACGTCATGGGACGCCATTACCCTGCCATGGCCGTCGTCCAGGTGTCCGCCCTGGTGGAGGAGGCGGCCCGGGTCGAGATCGAGGCCACGGCCGTCCTGCCGGACTGAGGGGCCCCGGAGCGGGCGCCCCCCGCGGGCGGGGCTAAAGCTTTTTCGCCGGAGTGCCGTAAACTGGGCCTGATCCCTCCTGCCGGACCCATGCGTTACCGTCCCTTCCTCCTCCTTTCCGTCGCCGCCCTGCTCGCCGCCTGCGAGCAGCTCGGCATCGACGACCCGGTCAAGCTGGCCGCCGCCAAGGAGGCCGAGGCGCGGGCCATCGGCAGCGCCTGCCGGCATTCCGGCCGCAACCTCGAGGATTGCTACGACACCAATCCGAAGGCGTCGAAGGCGGCGGTCTTCGCCGGTTGGCGCGAGATGGACGCCTACATGCGGGAGAACAAGATCGAGGTCGTGCTTCCGGAGGGGAAGACCGGGAAGCCGGAACCCCACAAGGAAGCCGCCGCGGAAGAGGAAAAACCCGCCGCGAAGGACGTTGCCCCGCCGAAGGAAAGCACGCCCGCGCCGGGCCCCGCCAAGAAGGGGGCCTCCGCCAAGGCGACCGCCGGCTCAGGGCGCGGGGTTCGTGTAACGCAGGTGGATCGCCTCGATTTCCCTCGTCAGCTCGGCTGACAGCGTCACCTCGGCCGAAGCCAGGTTCTCCGCCAGTTGCACCAGGTTCGTCGCCCCGATGATGGTGGCGGCCACGAACCGGCGGCTGCGCACGAAGGCGAGGGCCATCGCACCAGGCGCCAGGCCATGGCGACGTGCCAGGTCGCAGTAGGCCCGGGCCGCGGGCACCACGTTTTCCTTCGTGTATCGCTGGCCGAAGTTCTCGAACAGGTTGATCCGTCCCCTTCCCGGCGGATCGGTGAAGTACTTGCCGGTCAGGTAACCGAAGGCCAGGGGCGAGTAGGCCAGCAAGCCGAGGCGCTCCCGGTAGGCGATCTCCGCGAGGCCCGTCTCCCAGGTCCGGTTCAGCAGGCTGTAGGCGTTCTGCACCGAGACGATCCGCGGCAGGCCCAGTTCCTCGGCCAGGCGGAGGAACTGCATGACGCCCCAGGGCGTCTCGTTGGAAAGCCCCACGTAGCGGACCTTCCCCTCCCGGACCAGTTCGGCAAGGGCTTCCAGCGTGTCGCGGATCGGCGTCGAGGGCCGCTCCCGGGCGGGGTCGAACTGGTAGCCCCCGAAAAGGGGCGTGTTGCGGTCCGGCCAGTGGAGCTGGTAGAGATCGACGAAATCGGTCTGCAGTCGGCGCAGCGAGCCCTCCAGGGCGGCGCGCAGGTTTGCGCGGTCCAGGCCCGGTTCGCCGTTCCTGACCCATTTCATCGTGCGGCCCGGGCCGCACGCCTTGGTCGCCAGGACCACCCGGTCCCGGGGCTGGCGCCGCAGCCAGGTGCCGATATAGGTCTCGGAACGGCCGTAGCTCTCGGCGGTTGCGGGAACCGAATACATCTCCGCCGTATCGACGAAATTGACGCCGGCCGCGAAGGCGGCGTCGAGCTGGGCGTGGGCGTCGGCTTCGCTGTTCTGGGTGCCCCAGGTCATGGTGCCGAGGCAGATTTCGGATACCTGCGGTCCTCCGTCGCCGAGGGTGTTCATCTTCATGGCTGCTCCTTGGGGTGTCGGCCTCGCTCGGCGCGGCTCCGGCAAGGCTCGCGGGGAGCGTATTCTATGCGCCCGCCCCGCTGGTCCCCGAGGTCCCGATGCAAGCCACCGTCCCCACCGGGGCTCCCGCCCTCCTCCTTTACTGCCGCCCCGGCTTCGAGGGCGAGTGCGCGCGGGAAATCTCCGGGCTCGCGGCGGAATTGGGGGTCTGGGGCCACGTGCGGGCCAAGCCGGACGGCGGTTACCTGAGCTTCCATCCCAATGACGAGGCGGGGGCCCTGCTGCTGCGCACCAGGTTGCGCTTTGCCGATCTGGTCTTCCCGCGCCAGTGGATCCACCGGGCCTGCCGCGTCGACGGCCTGCCGGTCACCGACCGGGCCACCCCGGTGGCCGAAGCCGCGGCGGCCATCGGCGAGAACTTCTCGGCTTTCTGGATCGAGACGGCCGATACGAACGAGGCCAAGGAGCTCTCATCCTTCTGCCGCCGTTTCGCGGTTCCGCTCGAAAAGGCCCTGCGCGAGCGGAACCTGCTGGGCGACGATCCGCGCCTGCCGCGCCTGCACGTCTTCTTCCTCGGCTCCGGCGCCGCCTGGGTCGGCGTCACCGGCGCGGGCAATGCGGCGCCCTGGCCCATGGGCATCCCGCGGCTCAAGATGCCCCGGGGCGCACCGTCCCGCTCGACCCTCAAGCTCGCCGAGGCCTTCCTCGTGTTCCTGGGCGCGGAAGCCCAGGCCGAATGGCTGCGGGAAGGCCGGACCGCCGTGGACCTGGGGGCAGCCCCAGGAGGATGGACCTGGCAACTGGTGCATCGGGGCCTGCACGTGGCGGCGGTGGACAATGGAGCCCTCGACCCGGCGCTGCTCGCCGACGACCGGGTCGAGCACCTGCGTGCCGACGGGCTGACCTGGCGGCCGAAGCGGCCCGTGGACTGGCTGGTCTGCGACATGGTGGAAAAGCCCTCGCGGATTGCCCGGCTGGTGGGGGACTGGGCGGCCGAGGGGCACTGCCGGCGGGCGATCTTCAACCTGAAGCTGCCCATGAAGCGGCGCTACGACGCGGTACTCGACTGCCGGGCACTCATCGGAGAACGCCTGGACGCGGCCGGAATCAAATACCGGCTTCGCATGCGCCAGCTCTACCACGACCGGGAAGAGGTGACCTGCTACCTGGAAACCCGCTGATCCTCCGTGACGGCCACGCGCTCCGGCGGGAAGCCCTTGATTAAAGTAGAATTGCGTTTCGGCGTCCCACCGGTTGGCGCCGTTCCCGGCCGCGCCATCCCTGCGGCCAGCACAAGTCACCACATTGGCATCGCCGCCTGAACCGGTACCCCGCGTGGGGCAGGCCGATTCAGGAGATCCTTTTGAAATTCGAAGACCTCGGGCTGATGCCCGAACTGCTGCGGGCCGTTCACGAGAACGGATATACCGAGCCGACCCCCATCCAGGCCCAGGCCATTCCCATCGTGCTGGCCGGCAAGGACGTGATGGGCGGCGCCCAGACCGGCACGGGCAAGACGGCCGGCTTCACGCTGCCGCTGCTGCAACGCCTGTCGAGGCACGCCAACACCTCCCCCTCCCCGGCCCGGCACCCGGTGCGGGCCCTGATCCTGACGCCGACCCGCGAACTGGCCATGCAGGTCTTCGACAGCGTCAAGACCTACGGCAAGTACGTTCCGCTGCGCGCCACCTGCATCTACGGCGGCGTCGACATGAAGCCGCAGATCGCGGAAATGAAGGAGGGCCGGGAGATCGTCGTCGCCACCCCCGGACGCCTCCTGGACCACGTGCAGCAGAAGACGGTCAATTTCGGCGCCGTCGAGGTGCTGGTGCTCGACGAGGCGGACCGCATGCTGGACATGGGCTTCATCCCGGACATCAAGCGCATCCTGGCCCTGCTGCCCAGGGAGCGGCAGAGCCTGCTCTTCTCGGCCACGTTCTCCGACGAGATCAAGAGACTGGCGGATGCGATGCTGCGAAGCCCGCAACTCATCGAGGTGGCCCGTCGCAACACCGTCTCCGAGACCATCACCCACCGGGTGCACATGGTTCCGGCCGACCAGAAGCGCTATCTGCTGCTGCACCTGCTGCGGGAGGCGGAACTCAAGCAGGTGCTGGTCTTCGTGGGCACGAAGTTCGGCACCAGCCGCCTCGCCACCTGGCTGACCCGCCAGGGAATCAATGCCGATGCCATACACGGCGACAAGAGCCAGGCCCAGCGCACCGAGGCCCTCGAGGCGTTCAAGTCCGGGAGCGTGCAGGTCCTGGTGGCCACCGACGTGGCTGCCCGGGGCCTGGACATCGACGACTTGCCGCACGTGATCAACTACGAGTTGCCCCACGTGGCGGAAGACTATATCCACCGCATTGGCCGCACGGGGCGCGCCGGCAAGCATGGCGATGCCACCTCCCTGGTGAGTCCGGAGGAAAAGTTCCGGCTGGCGGAGATCGAGAAACTGATCAAGTTCAAGATCGAGCAGGTGCCCGCATCCGGCTTCATGACGGGCCCTGCGGACGAACCGCGGGAGCGCGGGGGGCACGGCCACAAGCACCGGGAGCGGGAACGCCACGGCCCGAAGACGGAGGTCCGGTTGCCTGCCCCGGCGGCCCACGTGCCGGCGCCGGACGGCTTCGATTTCCGCAAACCCTACGAGGCCAAGGCGGCCGCACCGGACGCCGCCGCCCCGGCGACCGGAAAGGCGGAACCACCGCCCCGGCGTCCGCTGCGCCCCGTGGCTGCCCTGCTGGGCGGATTCGGCAGGAAGGACGGATGAGGGGAACGCCATGAAACTGGTCCGCTTCGGCCCCCGGGGCCGCGAAAAACCAGGGATCATCGACCCCTCGGGCGCCCTGCGCGACCTGTCCGGCGTGGTCGGCGGCATCGGCTGGGAGGAGATCTCGCCGGCGGGACTGCGACGCCTGGCCCGGCTTGACCCCGGTGCGTTGCCGAAGGTGCGGGGCCGGCCCCGGTTGGGCGTGCCTTACGCGGGGATCTCGAAGATCGTCGCCATCGGCCTCAACTACCGGGACCACGCCCGGGAATCGAACATGCCGATTCCCAAGGAGCCGGTGGTGTTCATGAAGGCGACCACCTGCATCAACGGTCCCTTCGATCCCCTGCTCAAACCCGCGGGATCGACGAAGATGGACTGGGAGGTGGAACTGGGCGTCGTCATCGGCCGGGAAGCCCGGCGGGTCGACGCCGCCCGGGCCCTCGACCACGTGGCCGGCTATTGCACCTTCAACGACGTGTCGGAGCGGGCCTTCCAGCTCGAGATGGGCGGCCAGTGGGACAAGGGCAAGGGCTGCGACAGCTTCGGTCCCATCGGCCCCTGGCTGGTGACCCGCGACGAGGTGCCGGATCCCCAGAACCTGCGCCTGTGGCTCGCCGTGAACGGGGAACGCATGCAGGACAGTTCCACCGCCGAGATGATCTTCCCCTGCGCCGAACTGGTGAGCTACGTTTCCCGCTTCATGACCCTGAATCCCGGCGACCTGATCGTCACCGGGACGCCACCCGGCGTGGGCATGGGACGGGGCCGCTTCCTGCAGGCCGGCGACGTGGTGACCCTGGGCGTGGACGGGCTCGGCGAGCAGCGGCAGGTCGTCCGCCAGGCCTGATCCTCCTCGGCCGCCGGGACTCCGCCGACGGCATTTCCGCCCGCCGATGCGGTCCGCGCGGGTCCATGCCGACGACGGTCCGCCGGCCGCCTTGACCCTCCGCGGCCTTCCTGCGAGACTTCTAATCCGCATGAGCAACGCGCCTCCCACCACCGCCCCCGCCCAGCCCCCGCCGCTCCGCTCCGATGGCTTCCTCGCCAGGCTGCGCAATGCCGGCGTCGAGGCCGGCGACAGCGAGGAACAGCGCCTCAACAAGTCGCTGCTGGTCTTCGCCACGGGCCTCGTCAGCGCGGCATCCATGCTGTGGCTGGCCCTCTACTGGATGCTGGGTCCGCAACTGTCGGCCACCTATCCCTTCCTTTTCCAGCTGGCCCTGACCGCCAACCTGGTCGTCTATGTCGCCAGCCGCAACTTCGACTTCTTCCGCGTCACGCAACTCGCCCTCTTCCTGTTCGCTCCCTTCGCGGTGCAATGGAGCATCGGCAACTTCATCACCGCCAGCGGCATCATCCTCTGGGGCCTGCTGGCCCCGGTGGGGGCGATCCTCTTCTTCGGCGTCCGCGAATCGGTGGCCTGGTTCTTCGCCTGGGCCTTCCTCACGCTCCTTTCCGGAGCCTTCGACTTCGTCCTCGCCGACACGGCGAGCCTGCAGGCGACGGCGGTGCCCATGCGCACCAGCGTCGTCTTCTTCGCCCTCAACTTCGTCGCCGTGGCGACCATCATCTACATGCTGCTGCGCTTTTCCATCCAGGAGAAGCGCAAGACCGAGGAAAAGCTGCGCGAGGCGCACCACCTGCTGCAGATCGAACAGGACCGGTCCGAGCGCCTCCTGCTCAACATCCTCCCGGGCCCCGTCGCCGAAAGGCTGAAGAACTCCGACGAGACCATCGCCGACGGATTCGCCGACGTCACCGTCATGTTCGCCGACATCGTGAACTTCACCCAGGTGGCCGCCGGCATGTCCCCGGGCGAGGTATTCTCGATGCTGAACCGCATCTTCTCCGCCTGGGACGAACTGGCCGAAAGCTACGGCCTGGAGAAGATCAAGACCATCGGCGACGCCTACATGGTGGCCGGCGGGCTGAACGACGGCTGCCGCGACTATTCGGCCGCGGTCGCCGACATGGCGGTGTCCATGCGGGACCTGCTGCACCGGGATTTCACCGTCAATACGTCCCACCTGGAGGTGCGCATCGGCATCGGCACGGGCCCGGTGGTGGCCGGGGTCGTGGGCAAGAAGAAGTTCATTTACGACCTCTGGGGCGACACGGTGAACATTGCCAGCCGCATCACCACCGAGGGCGTGCCCGGCATGGTCCAGTGCGACACGACCACCTTCCGGCGGCTGCGGGACGGCTTCGATTTCCACGAGCCCCAGACGATCTACCTGAAGGGCAAGGGCAACATGACCGTCTATCGCCTGATCGGGCGCCGGGCCGCGCAGGAGATCCAGGTCGTCTGAACCCGAAAGCCTCGCGGCGGCGGGACGCCGGCGTACCCCGGACCGGCCACCTCACCGCAGGGGCCCGCGGTCCCTGGCGGGTCACTTCCCCGCGGGAACGACGCGAAAGGCCACCCGGCCGGGGGTGTTTTCCTCCAGCTTCAACAGGTATCCGCAGGCCGCCGCATAACGGGCCACCTGGTAGAGGCCCACGCCGAACCCGCCGGCCGATTCCACAGGTCCCCGCCCGATCTCCCGGGCCAGGGACTCGGGAATGGCGCCCCCCCCGTCGGCCACCGTCAGGGCCGCACCGCCGGGCACGGCCTCCAGGGACGCGCGGATGGGAATGCCCGGCTCCCGCTGGCGCTTCTCCAGGGCATTGCGCAACAGGTTCTCGGCCGCCGCGCCGAACAGCGCCGAAGGCACCTGCAAGCCCTCCAGGCCCTGCGGCGCAGCGAACTCCACCGGCTCGCCCGCGAAGCGCCCGGCGATCTCCCGCCACCATTCGGCGGCATCCCCGGGGGTCGCCTCGGCCAGCTCCGGCGCCTTCAGCTTGTCCAGGGTCTGCTGCAGGCGCGATGCGATGACGGGCAACTGGCGCCGGACCATCTCCTGGAAGCGGGGCGACGACGCATCGTCGCCGGCCGCCGCCGCGCAGAGGGTGTTCAGCGACTGGAGCAGGTTCTTCACATCGTGGGTGAGCCGCGACCCGGTTTCGTAGATGGCCTGGAGATAGCTGAGCCGCCGCAGTTCCGCGGCCCGCAGGCGGGCATGGTGGAATTCCGCGATGAGGCGGGTGACCACGTTCAGGTGCCAGGCCATCACCGGGGTCGTGGCGTGGGCGGTGTAGACCCGGATCGTGAGGCGTTCGTGCGGAAAGTCGTTGCGCTCGCCGCGGATGTCGCCGAAGGTCCCGGCGTCGTCCTCGGTCCGCCACTCTCCGCCAGCGACCCAGGGAATCCGCCGGGGCAGTTCCGCACAGGCCCGCGCCACGAAGAGGCCGGGATCGTCGTCCCCCTGGACGGCGGCAGACAGGGACTCCACCCACTCCTCGAAGGGCGTCCCCAGCGAAAGCAGGTGCCGGGACAGGAGGGTCCCGAAGCCGGCGAAGCCGCCGCGCGGATTCCACGCCCAGGCCAGG
Source organism: Rhodocyclaceae bacterium (assembly GCA_016791145.1). Classification (GTDB taxonomy): domain Bacteria; phylum Pseudomonadota; class Gammaproteobacteria; order Burkholderiales; family Rhodocyclaceae; genus JAEUNJ01. The sequence continues at coordinate 35,226 of JAEUNJ010000009.1, forward strand.
AGCATCAGGGCGCCGGCCGTCAGCAGCGTGGCCAGCATCAGGGCCGTGAGGTAGTCCAGGCCCCCGACGGCCATGCCGGCGATACTGCCCAGCATCAGCACGGCGAGGACGAGGAGGACGATGACGCTATAGACCAGGTCCACCGCGTTCCGGTAGCCCGGCGCCTCCGGTTCCACGGGCAGCAGCCCCATGAACAGGAGCAGGATGGGGAGCCCGGCGATGACGATCTGGTGCAGGTTCGCTCCCGTCTGGAGCCCGCCGGGCAGCATCCGCGGGACGAGGATCGCCAGCATGGCCGCCACCAGGTACGCAAGCGCGAGCAGGTGGAACAGCCTGTTCCAGCGGCTTCCCGGATGGAACACCTTGCCGCCGATGGTGCCCGCGATGAGCAATGCCCAGAGGATCAGGGTGCCCCAGTGGAGGTGCAGCGCGCCGTAGGCCACCAGCGCCGCCAGCACCGCGATGCTCACCGGCGCGATGCGCCGGTCCGCCTGGATGAAGGGCTGCCAGAGGAAGAAGAGCCCCACCTGGACCACCGCCAGGGTGCGCCCCACGGGATTCGCCACGCCCTCCAGCAGCGTCAGGTAGAACAGGACCAGCAGGGCGAAAAGCAGCCAGCGGCGCCGTTGCGCGATCCGGTCCAGCAACCTCGACGACGAACCCGAACCTATCACTTTGGCGATATGTCGAAAAATGGACGCAAGCGTGGAGATTCCGTCACTTCACCTCAAGAAAACGACCCAAACTGCCGTTTTTTCGACGAAAATGGGATGGCATCGTTCTTGCGTTTCCGATATTACCCCCAGGAGGGCGCCCGCCGGGCGCCGAGGAGAAGGAAAATGTACCGCAAGCAATCGGGATTCACCCTTGTCGAAATCGCCATCGTGCTGGTCATCATCGGCCTGCTGCTCGGCGGCGTGCTGAAGGGCCAGGAACTGATCAACAGCGCCAAGGTCAAGAACATGGCCAGCGACTTCCGCAATATCTCGACCTTCGTCTATGCCTACCAGGACAAGTACCGGGCGCTGCCGGGGGACGACCAGGCCGCCGTGAATCATCTCGGCGCCACGGCCACCCCGGCGACCACGCCTGCGGGCGCCACCATCGGAAATGCCCGCATCAACGGCGACTGGAATTCCGGGACCCGCACCGACGAGTCCGTGCTGTTCTGGCAGCACGTCCGCCTGGCGGGGCTCGCGACGGGTACGACGGTCGTGCCGGCGGGAGCCGTCACGCTCCAGGAGGAGTACACGCCCAAGAATGCCGACGGCGGCCGCCTCGGCGTCACGGGCGACAACGTATTCACGGGCGCGCCGGCCTGGACGGCGAACTTCTTCGTCTGTTCGGCGAACATCCAGGGCCGCTTCGCGCGGCAGTTGGATACCATGATCGACGACGGCAACACGACCACGGGCACCGTACGCGTCATCTGCCAGAACGAATGCGCCAATTCGGGGGCCTATCCCGCCAACCTCACCCCAACCGAAGACGGCAACGTCTACACGGTCTGTTCCGCCTTCTGACGGGAATCCGTCCACCTGAAGAAGCCCGCTCCGGCGGGCTTCTTCATTTCCCGCGCAGGATCCTTTCCTCGCCCGCCTTCAGCGCCTTCGGCGTCCCCAGCAGCACCACCACGTCGCCCTCGGCCAGGGGTTCGCCCATCGGCACCCGCTGCCGGGCCGCGCCACGCCGCCGCACGGCGGAGACCTGCACGCCCAGTTCCGCCAGGTCCAGGTCGCCGACGGGCCGGCCGGCGCCCCGGGCCCCGTCGGTCACCAGCACCGCGTGCAGCCTCGGCTGGTCGGCCTCCTCCAGGTGGTCGGCGGCATCGGTGGCGCCATGGAAGAAGCCGCGCAACAGCACGTAATGCTGCTCGCGCATCTCCCGGAGCCGCTTGATCACCCGGTGCATCGGCACGCCGAGCAGCGCCAGCGCGTGGGTGGCCAGCATGACGCTCGATTCGAGGGCCTCGGGGACCACTTCCGTGGCGCCCAGCGCGGCGAAGCGCTCCAAATCCGCGTCGTCGTGGGCGCGCACCACCACCGGCAGGTCCGGGCGCAGGTCGCGGACATGGTGGAGCACCCGCTGCACCGAGTGGCTGTCGGAAAAGGTGACGATCAGCACATGGGCCCGGGCGATCCCGGCCGTGACCAGGGTTTCCCGGCGGGCGCAGTCGCCATAGCTCACCGGCTCGCCGGCCGCAGCGGCCTCGCTCACCCGCTCCGGATCCGAATCCAGGGCAACGGCGGCAATGCCCTCCTGTTCCAGGAAGCGGGCCAGGTGCTGCCCGGTGCGCCCATATCCGCAGACGATGGCGTGCTTGTCGGCCGTCAGCGAACGGGCGGCGAGCTGGGTGAGCTGCATGGACCGCAGCAGCCACTCGGAGGACACCAGGCGCATCACGAGACGGTCCGAGAAATGGACGATCAGCGGCGCCAGCATCAGCGACAGCACCAGTGCCGCCAGGGTCACCTGCATCAGGTGGCCCTTGACCAGCCCCAGTTCGCCGGCCCTGTCCAGCAGCACGAAACCGAACTCCCCGCCGGCGCAGAGCCACAGTCCGGTGCGCAGCGAGGTGCCCGGCGCCGCGCCGAACAGGCGTGAGAGGCCGGCCACGAGGGCGAGCTTGACCGCCAGCAGCAGGGCGAGCGCCGCCACCACCCAGGGCAGGTTCGCCAGTACCAGGGGCAGGTCGAGGAGCATGCCGACGGTCACGAAGAACAGCCCCAGGAGGACGTCCCGGAAGGGCTTGATGTCCTCCTCGACCTGGTAGCGGTACTCGGTCTCGGAGATCAGCATGCCGGCCGTGAAGGCCCCCAGGGCCAGGGACAGGCCCGCCTCCTCGGTCACGTAGGCCAGGCCCAGGGTGATCAGCAGCACGTTGAGGACGAAGAGTTCCGCCGACTTCCGCCGGGCCACCACGAAAAACCAGAGCCCCATCAGGCGCTGGCCGAAGAAGATCACCACGGCGAGCACCGCCACCGCCTTGGCCATTTCCGTGGCCAGGGTCGCGGCGAAGGCCTCCGGCGCCTGGGTCAGGGCCGGGAGCAGGATCATCAGCGGCACCACCGCCAGGTCCTGGAAGAGGAGCACGCCGATCACCTCCCGGCCGTGGGCGGACTCCAGTTCGAGGCGTTCCGCCAGCAGCCGTGAGAGCACCGCGGTGGAGGACATGGCGACCACGCCGCCCAGGGCGATCCCCTCGCGCAACGAGGCTCCGGCGAGCCAGGCGGCGAGCAGCCCCACCGCCAGGGTCGTCGCCACCTGGGCGAGCCCGAGGCCGAAGACGATGCGCTTCATGCTGTAGAGCCGCGGCAGCGAGAACTCCAGCCCGATGGAGAACATCAGGAAGACGACCCCGAACTCGGCGAGGCGGCGGGTCGATTCGGCGTCCGGCAGCCACCCCAGGGCGTGCGGTCCGATGGCGGTGCCCACCAACAGGTAGCCGATGATGGGCGGCAGCCCCAGGGTCCGGAACGCGACCACCACCAGGACGGCCGCCGCCAGCAGGATGAGCACGAGCTGCAGGGATGACATGGCGATGGCGGGCCGGCCGATCCGGGGGGGTTGATATAATCGTCGTCAATCATAACGGCAGCCTGGACATGGCCCAAGTCCGCCCTTTCCCCCCCGATGAACGCGCCGAGACACCGGCCCTGGCCATGGCCCGCCGGGTGCTGCGCATCGAGGCCGAGGCCGTCCTGGCCCTGGCCGAGCGCCTCGGCGGCGAGTTCGATCGCGCCGTCGACACGGTGCTGAACTGCCGCGGCCGGGTCGTCGTCAGCGGCATCGGCAAGTCCGGCCACGTGGCGCGCAAGGTCGCCGCCACGCTGGCGAGCACTGGAACGCCGGCCTATTTCGTGCACGCCGCCGAGGCGGTGCATGGCGACTTGGGCATGATCACGCGCGACGACGTGCTGATCGCCATCTCCAACTCCGGCGAGAACGACGAGTTGCTCACCATCGTGCCCCTGGTCAAGCGCCAGGGCGGCCGCCTGATTGCAATCACCGGCAATGCGGATTCGTCCCTGGCCGGGGAGGCCGACATCCACCTGGACGCCCGGGTGCGGGAAGAGGCCTGCCCCTTGAACCTGGCCCCCACCGCCAGCACCACCGCCGCCCTCGCCCTGGGCGATGCGCTGGCCGTGGCCCTGCTCGACGCCCGCGGGTTCTCCGCCGACGACTTCGCCCGCACCCACCCGGGTGGTGCCCTGGGCCGCCGGCTGCTGACCCACGTGCGGGACGTGATGCGCGGCGCGGAGGCCCTGCCGCGGGTGCCCGCCGGGACCCCGGTGCCCCGGGCCCTCCTCGAGATGTCCCGGGGAGGCCTGGGCATGACCATCGTCGAGGACGCCGACGGGCGGCTGGCGGGCATCTTCACCGACGGCGACCTGCGGCGCAGCCTGGAGCGGCTCGGCGACCTCCGGGAGGTCCCCGTGCAGCAGCTCATGACGGCCACCCCCCACTGGATCGGCCCCGAGCGGCTGGCCGTGGAGGCCGTGGAGAAGATGGAACGGCTGCGCATCAACCAGCTCCTCGTGCTCGATGGCGGAGGCCGCGTCGTCGGCGCCCTGAACATGCACGACCTGTTCCGGGCCAAGGTCATCTGATGGGCGC
>JAEUNJ010000040.1 GCA_016791145.1 Rhodocyclaceae bacterium
CCGCGCAACCGGTCGGGGACTTCCCCGATCACGTCCCAGGTCAGGTCGAGCCCCTTGGCCAGCGCGGACTCCTTCTGCATCGCACAGACGCCGGCGATCAACCCGCCCAGGGAGAAATCCTCCTCCTCAAGCCTCAGCGCCTGCGCTTCGATCTGCGAGAGGTCCAGCACGTCCTCGATGATCCCCAGCAGGTGCTGCGCCGTCGCCTGGCTGATTTTCAACTGCTCGATCTGCTTCGGATCCGTCGCCCGCTTCAGCGCCAGCGCAGTCATTCCCATGATCCCGTTCATGGGCGTGCGCAACTCGTGGCTCATGTTCGCCAGGAACACGCTTTTCGCCCTGTTTGCGGCCTCCGCGGCGTCCCGTGCCGTCGCCAGTTCCGCGGTCCGCGAGAACACGAACTCCTCCAGGTGGTACCGGTGCTGCTCCAGTTCCGCTTCCGTCCGCCGCTTCTCGGTGATGTCGTGGCCGATGCTGAGCACTCCCACCTGCTTCCCCGCGGTGTCCACGATTTCACGATTCGACCAGCGCACGAACACGCGCCTCCCGTCCCGCGTCATGTTCTCGTTCTCGTTCTCCGCATGCCGGCCGGTGTGTGCCGCGATGTCCCTCAGCAGCGCGTCCAGGTTCCTCCCGGTTTCCGATTCCCCGGGCGGAACGATGGTTCCCACCGCCGGCCGTCCCAGAATCTCGTCCGCCCGATACCCGAAGAACCGTTCGGCATACTCGTTGAAGAAGGTCACCCGGCCCTCCATGTCCATGCGCAGGATGATCGCGTTCGCATTCGAGACCAGTTCCCGGTACTTCGCCTCGCTGGCGGCGAGTTCGGTGCCGCGCGACTCGAGGCGCCGGCTCAATTGCACCACCTCGTCCAGGCGTTCGCGATAGGAGCGGACGAGCATGGCCGCCAGCGCGGCGGCAAAGGCAAAGACCAGGCTCTCGACGATGAACAGCATGACCGGCGTGATTTCCGGCGGTTGCGGGAGGACGCCCGCATGCTCCGCTGCCGCATAGGCGGCGCAGACCAGGACCGAGGCGAGGGCCATGAATCCGCCCACGCGGGGGCTCATGCGCCACGCCGCCATGACGATGATCAGCGGATAGAAGAACAGCGTCACCGAGCGCAGGCCGCCGTCGAACCAGGAGACGACCGTGGCGTAGGTCCAGCAGCCGTAGATCATCAGCAGCGCCACGGCGCGGACCTTCCCCATCGCGCGCAACACCAGCGCAGTGCCGCCCATCAGGATCAGCGTTGCCGGGCCGAGGCCGCGCACGCTCAGCAGCATCTCGGGAGCGCTCGCCCGGATGTAGCCCAGGAAGACGACGGCGCCGAGCACAAGGAATCCACCCGCCACCAGCGCGAAGGAGGCGGCGCTCAGTTCGGAAACGACGTCGCCCTTCCACGCGCCCCTGGGATTCTCGTGCTCCGGAGACTTGGTCATCCCGCCCGCCCGAACTGCTTAACGCCGACGTGGGGAATCGTCCAATGGAGCCTTCCGGAAGGGGTTGACGCAGGTCAAGCCTATGCCGAAAGTTAAAGAGAGGCGAGACGCGGGAGGTCCCTGCTGGCGGACCTCCCGCCGTTCCGCGGGTCATGGCCGATGGGTCCCTGAACGCCCTGCGGGGGCGGGTTCGTCCCGGGCGGCCTTGGGGGGGCGGCGTGGGCCGCGATGCCGCGGCCCGACGCTTCTACATCCTTTCGAAGATCCCCGCGGCCCCCATCCCGGTTCCGACGCACATGGTCACCATGCCGTACTTGAGGTTGCGCCGGCGCAGGCCATGGACGGTCGTCGCTGCCCGGATGGCGCCGGTGGCCCCGAGGGGGTGGCCGAGGGCGATGGCGCCACCCAGGGGATTCACCTTGGCCGGATCGAGGCCCAGGTCGCGGATCACCGCCAGGGCCTGGGCGGCAAAGGCCTCGTTGAGTTCGATCCAGTCCAGCTGGTCCTGGGTGATGCCCGCCGCCTTGCAGGCCACCGGGATTGCCTCCTTGGGACCGATGCCCATTATCTCCGGCGGGACTCCCCGCACGGCGAAGGAGACGAAGCGCGCCAAAGGCGTCAGGTCGAACTGCTTGAGAATCTTCTCGCTGACCAGGATCAGTGCCCCCGCGCCGTCCGATGTCTGCGAGCTGTTGCCGGCGGTCACCGAACCCTTGGCGGCGAACACGGGCTTCAGCTTGGCCAGCGCGGCGAGGTTCGAGTCGGCACGGGCGCCCTCGTCGCGGTCCACCGTCCGGGTCTTCAGGTCGATCTCCCCGGTCGCGAGGTTCGGCACGCGGTCGATGATCTCGACGGGCGTCGTCTCGTCCTTGAACTCGCCCGCCTGCTGGCCGGCGATGGCCTTCTGGTGCGAGGCCAGCGCGAACTCGTCCTGCATCTCGCGCGTCACCTTCCATTGGGTCGCGACCTTCTCCGCGGTGAGGCCCATGCCGTAGGCCATGCCGACGTTCTCGTCCTTGAACACGCCCATGTTGATCGACGGATGGAAGCCGCCCATGGGCACCATGGACATCGACTCGGCGCCGCCGGCGATCATCACGTCGGCCTGGCCGACGCGAATGCGGTCGGCGGCCATCGCCACCGCGGTGATGCCCGAGGCGCAGAAGCGATTGACGGTCACCCCGCCCACCGTGTTGGGCAGGCCCGCCAGCAGCACGGCGTTGCGCGCCATGTTGAGGCCGGATTCGCCTTCGGGAAAGGAACAGCCGACGATGGCATCCTCGACCAGCTTCGGATCGAGGCCGGGCACCTGGGCCATGGCGGACTGGATCGCGCGCACCAGCAGGTCGTCGGGACGGACGTTGCGGAACATGCCGCGCGGCGCCTTGCCGATCGGGGTGCGAGTGGCGGCGACGACGTAGGCGTCTTGCAGTTGCTTGCTCATTGCGGTCTCCTCGGGTCTCAGTTGCGGACCGGCTTGCCGGTCTGCATCATGCCCATGATGCGTTCCTGGGTCTTGGGATGGTTCAGCAGTTCCATGAAGCCCTTGCGCTCCAGGTCCAGCAGCCACTGTTCGCTGACCAGGCTGCCCTGATCCACGTCGCCGCCTGCGACCACCGTCGCGATCATCTGGCCGAGCTTGAAGTCGTGGGCCGAGATGAAGCCGCCGTCGCGCATGTTGACCAGCTGCATCATGATCGTGCCGATGGCATAGCGGCCGGCCACGGGGACCAGCCGCTGCAGGGGTGGCCGGTAGCCGGCGTCGAACATGGCGCGCGCCTCGACCTTCGCCACGTGGAGCAGCTCGTAGGGATTGAAGACGATCAGGTCGTCGGCCCTGAGGTAGCCCATCTGCCTGGCTTCCAGCGCCGACTTCGAGACGGCGGCCGTGGCCGGATTCATGAAGTTGTTCTTGAGGAATTGCAGCAGGTCGTTGCCGCGGGCCTGCTCCGCCGAGCGCACGGCCGCTTCCTTGAGACCGCCCCCGGCCGGGATCAGGCCGACACCGACCTCGACGAGGCCGATGTAGGACTCGATCAGCGCCACGCGCCTGGCCGCATGCAGCATCAGCTCGCATCCGCCGCCCAGGGCCAGGCCCGCCACCGCCGCGACCACGGGCACGTTGGCGTACTTCATGGCCTGGAAGGCCTGCTGCAGGCGGGCCACCTCGGGCTCGATGGCCTTGACGCCACCCGACATGAACAGCGGCAGCATGGCCTGCAGGTCGGCACCGGCGGAGAAGGCCCCGCCCTCGGCTGCGTCCGCGCCCCAGATCACCAGGCCCTTGAAGTTGGCTTCGGCTTCGGCGATGGCTTTCGACAGGCCCGCGATGACCCCCGGGCCGATGACCCGCATCTTGGTCTTGATCGAGAGGACCAGCACCTCGTCGCCCTGGTGCCAGATGCGCACCGATTCGTCCTCGAAGAAGGTGGTGCCGGCCTTCGTGCCGTCGGCAGCGCCCGCGCCGAGCACCGGCGCACGGAAGGGCTGGCGCGCGTAGACCGCGAGGGTGGAGCGCGGCACGTTGGCCTTGCGTGCCGGCGACCAGGAGCCGTCGGTCGCGTGCACGCCCGCGCGCCCGTCGAGCACCCACGCGGGCAGCGGCGCCGAACACAGCGCCTTGCCGGCGTCGATGTCCTCCTTCACCCATTGCGCCACCTGCTGCCAGCCGGCCGCCTGCCAGGTTTCGAAGGGCCCCAGCTTCTGGCCGAAGCCCCAGCGCATGGCGAAGTCGACGTCGCGCGCATTGTCGGCGATGGCTTCCAGATGCACGGCGATGTAGTGGAAGGCGTCGCGGAAGATCGCCCAGAGGAATTGCGCCTGAGGGTTGGCGGACTCGCGCAGGGCCTTCATGCGCTTGGCCGGGTCCTTCTCCTTGAGGATGCGCACCACCAGCTCGTCGGCCTTGCCGCCGCCCGGCACGTACTGGCCGGTGGCGAAATCCAGGCGCTGCACTTCCTTGCCCACCTTCCTGTAGAAGCCGGCGCCGGTCTTCTGGCCGAGGGCACCCGCCGCGACCAGTCTGGTCAGGACCTCGGGGGTCTTGTAGATGGCGGCGAAGGGATCGTCGGGCAGCGTGTCCTGCATGGTCTTGATCACGTGGCCCATGGTGTCCAGGCCCACCACGTCTGCGGTGCGGAAGGTGCCCGACTTGGCCCGGCCGAGCTTGGCGCCGGTCAGGTCATCGACCACGTCGCAGGAGAGGCCGAACTTCCCCGCCTCGTGGATGGTCGCCATCATGCTGAAGACGCCGACCCGGTTGGCGATGAAGTTCGGCGTGTCCTTGGCCCGCACCACGCCCTTGCCCAGCGTCGTGACGAGGAAGCCCTCGAGCTGGTCCAGGATCTCTGGCTGCGTCGCGGCCGTGGGGATCAGTTCAACCAGGTGCATGTAGCGCGGCGGATTGAAGAAATGCACGCCGCAGAAGCGCGTCTTCAGTTCCGAGTCAAAGCCTTCTGACAGGGCGGTGATCGACAGGCCGGAGGTGTTTGAGGCGAAGATGGCGTTCGGCGCGATGAAGGGCGCGACCTTCCTGTAGAGGTCGTGCTTCCAGTCCATGCGCTCGGCGATGGCCTCGATCACCAGGTCGCAGCCCTTCAGCAGTTCCAGGTGGTCGTCGTAATTGGCGACCTCGATGCAGGCGGCGTCGTCCTTGTGGCCCAGGGGGGCCGGGTTCAGCTTCTTCAGGCCCTCGATGGCCTTCAGCACGATGCCGTTCTTCGGGCCTTCCCGGGCCGGCAGATCGAACAGCACCACCGGAACCTTGGCATTGACGCAGTGGGCCGCGATTTGCGCACCCATGACGCCTGCGCCGAGCACGGCGACTTTCCTGACGATGAAATTGCTCATGGTGTTTCCTTGTCAAGGTGAGAAGCGTTGGACCGCACACCGGCATTACCCGAGCGTAGCGAGCCAATCAGTCGCCTCCCCGGGAGGGGAGGATGGGAGGGGCGGGCCCATTTGCAGGTTCGAGGCCCATCGAAGCCGTGACGGTCGATTGCGGAATGGCGCATCTCGAAGTCTCGGCCGTCAGAACAGTTCGGCTTCGAGTTCGAGCAGAGACTTCGCGCCGGCGCGGGCCTGGCGGATCAGCATGGCGGTCTCCGGGAGCAGCCGGGCGAAGTAGAAACGCGCCGTGGCCAGCTTGGCCTTGTAGAAGTTGTCGCCCGAGTCGAGCCTGGCCAGGGCGATCTTCGCCATCCGGGCGAAGAACCAGGCGTACACCAGGTGGCCGACCACGCGCAGGTAGGGCACGGCGGCGGCGCCGACCTCGTCCTGGTTCTGGAAGGCCTTCATGCCGATCTCGGTGGTGAGCTTGATGACCTTCTCGCCCAGGTCGGCCAGGGGCGTGACGAATTCGCTCATCGCCTCGTCGGTGCCGTTCTCCTCGATGAAGGCCTGCACCATGGCGCCGAACTTCCTCAGCTTGGCGCCGTTGTCCATGAGGATCTTGCGCCCGAGCAGGTCCAGGGACTGGACCGTGTTGGTGCCCTCGTAGATCATGTTGAT
>JAEUNJ010000056.1 GCA_016791145.1 Rhodocyclaceae bacterium
CTGGACGCCGACAGCTTCGGGCGGGAACCCCGCGACTGGCTGCTGGCGGGCGATTTCATTCCCGGGGACCTGCGCGCCGCCTGGCAGGGCACGGCCGACCTGGCCCTGGAGGGGGTGCGCCGTTGTTACGAGCGGGCGGGCCCCGTCGCCACCGTCCGCCTGCACGGCGATTGCCATGCGGGAAACGTGCTCTGGACCGACGATGGACCGCATTTCGTGGACTTCGACGACAGCCGGACCGGTCCGGCGCTCCAGGACCTCTGGATGCTGCTGTCCGGCGAGCGGGAGTCGATGGAACGGCAGCTCGGCCTCGTCCTCGCCGGCTACCGTGAGTTCGTGGAGTTCGACCCGAGGGAACTGTTCCTGGTGGAAGCCCTGCGCACCCTGCGCCTGATCCACTACTCCGCCTGGATAGCCCGCCGCTGGCACGACCCGGCGTTCCCGGCGGCGTTTCCGTGGTTCGATTCGCCCCGCTACTGGCAGGATCGAATCCTCGAGTTGCGCGAGCAGATCGCGCTCATGGACGAACCGCCCCTGCAACCCCGTCAAACCTGAAGCACCCGGGCGCACCGGGATTCCGAGGGACGCCGATGCGGCCCCCTGCCGCCCCGGGCAACCATTCCGTGACGAATCCGGTTCGGGTGCCTGGCCCTACCGGCGCCACCGGGGCCGCGATCCTGAGGCACAATTCTCCCCATGACCCGAACCGCAAGAAGAACCGCTTTCCCGGCTTACCGCGCCGCACCCCGCCCCGAACCTGCCGCCGCCCGCCCCCCGTGGCGCCTTGCCGGCGCATTGGCCGCCATGGCGCTTCTGGCCGGTGCCTGCGGAGAAGCGGACCCGGCCCGGTCAGTCGCCCCCGACGTGGCCGGCGGCCAGCCCAACCCGACGCCGTGCTTCGTGCCCGTGGGGTCGATGGGACCCAACGAATCCGTCATCTTCGAAGCGACGATGGCCGGCGACCTGGGGCGCCTTGAGAGTGCCGTCGAGGACGGCGGCAAGCTCGACGCGCGCGACCGGCTCGACCGGACGCCTCTGTTCGCCGCCGCCTCCTGCAACCAGGCCCCATCCGTCGCCTTCCTGGCGCGCCACGGCGTCGATCCCAATGCCCGCGATGCCGTCGGCCTCACGCCCCTCCACACGGCGGTCATCATGGGCAGCGGGAAGGCGGTGACCGCCCTCGTGGACGCGGGCGCCAAGCTGGACGTGCGCACCCCTGGCGGCCGCACGCCGCTGCACCTGGCGGCGGCCACCGGCCAGGTGGATCTGGTCTACCGCTTGCTGGCCAGGGGGGCGAACCAGGGCCTCCTGGACCGGGATGGCAATGCGCCGGCACAGCTGGCCAACCGGAACGGGCACTCCGCCGCGGCCGCGGCGCTGCAGAAGGCCAGGGATTCCCGACGCACGCCACCAGCGGGCTGAGCACGGCGCGCGGCGGCAGCCGCGGGCATCGGAGCGGCGGGCAACGGAGCGGCGGGGATATGGCGGGCGGGAATCGCCCTTGGGTGGCCCGCCCGAAGGGACTCGAACCCCTAACCCCCGGCTTAGAAGGCCGGTGCTCTATCCGGTTGAGCTACGGGCGGCCCGGCGTGGAAAGGTGCTTTGGTCGGGGTGGAGGGATTCGAACCCCCGACATCTTGCTCCCAAAGCAAGCGCGCTACCGGGCTGCGCTACACCCCGAGGAGGCGCGATTCTACAGGCCGGGCCACCGGCGGGTCAAACGCCCCACGGGGACGGCAACCCGGATTGCATGACCGGCGGCGGGGCCTCCGAGCCCCTACAATGCCGCCATGTATATCGTCGCCATCGCCTGGCTCTATGTGACCGGCCTCATGGCCCTCGCCGAAACCGGGCTGGTGGCCGGAGTGCTCACCTTCCTGTTCTACGGCGTTGCACCGCTGTCCCTGCTGCTGTGGTTGATGGGCACCCCGGAAAGGCGCCGCCGCCGCTCACGCGGCGAGCCGGTCGGCAAGCCGATGGGCGGCGACGATGGTGGCCACGCCCAGGAGGATCAGGACGATCTGCTGGATCGTCGCCCTTAGCTCGGTGCGCTTGTGCAGGCCCGGGATCAGGTCCGCCACCGCCACGTAGATCATGCTCGCGGCGGCCAGGGCCAGCAGGACCGGCACGGCCCCCTGGACGGCGGACAGGGCCGCATAGGCGAGCAGCCCCCCCACCAGCGTGGCCAGGCTGGACAGCAGGTTGAAGGCCAGGGCGCGGGCCTTCGAGTAGCCCGAGTGAAGCAGGATCAGGAAGTCCCCCACCTCCTGGGGAATCTCGTGGGCGATCATCGCCAGGGCGGTCACGAAGCCGAGGCGCACGTCCTCCATGAAAGCTGCGGCGATCAGGACGCCATCCACGAAGTTGTGGAAGGTGTCCCCGACCAGGATCAGCAGGCCGCTGCGGCCATGGTCCTGGTGACCGTGGGCATGCCCTTCGTGGCCTTCGCACGCCTCGAAGTGGCAATGGCGCCACAGCACCAGCTTCTCCAGCAGGAAGAAAACCAGGATTCCCGCCAGGACGGTGGCCGTGCTCGCGGTGGCGTCGCCGCTGGCGACGATGGCATGGGGCAGGACTTCCAGGAAGGCCGCGCCGAGCAGCGCGCCGATCGCGTAGCTGATCAGCATCGGCACCCAGGCCGCCTTGGCGGAGTAGGCGAATGCCGCCGCCGCGATGACCGACGCGGCGCCGCCCGCGAGGGACATCAGGACGATCCAGGCGGGCAGGGACATGGAGGAAAACCGGGCCGCGGAAAGCGGCGGATTATAGGACGCTCCGGGGCGCGACGAACTCCCCCGTCCCGAAAGCCCGCTAGTGGGGCAGGCTCCAGAAAACCTGCAGGCCGAGTCCGATGTCCGGACTGCTTCGACTGAGCCCGGCCACCGCGTAGGCCTGGACCTTCCAGCCATCGCCCAGTTTCGTCGTCACGAATCCCGTCAGGTCCCGGGCGGACACGCCGTTCGGGGTGAGTTTCTGGCGGTAGTCGGCCATCAGGCCGGCGCTCACGTTCGCCGTGAGGCGCCACGACCAGCCCGCGGAGGCCAGCCAGGGGTCGCGGAAATCCATGCCATCCGGGTCGCCCATCTTGCGCCGGCCGAGGCTGCCGAAGAGGGCGTGGGCCCCCAGGGCCCGGGTGGCCTCCAGGGCCAGCGTCCAGTCGTTCTTTCCGGTGCCCAGGCCTTTCGTCTCGTCCCCGGTGCCGAACTTGACCTTGCCCAGGAGATCCACCGACCAACCGGCCGCGGCATCCTCCCAGACGCCGTGACCGCCGGAGAGCACCACGTCGCCGAGGCCGGACGCCGACTGCCGGACGCCGCCGCCGTTCCCGGTGGCGACCCGGTCGGTTCCCGCACCCTTGACGTTGCCCGGCCCCGTCGTCGAAACGTGGGGAACGGTCAGCTTGAGATTCCAGGCATCCGCGTCGTACCTGGCGGAGAAGGGAAAGTACCAGGTATCCGTCCGGATGCTTTCGCCATACTTGCCGGAGGAATGGTCGGCGCCGGTCGCAAACGTCCAGGAACCGTCCGCCCGGACCGGCGCCGGCATCAGCAAGGCCACGGACAGGGCGAAAGCCGCCGTCCCCGGAAACATTGGGAGTCCACCTTTCGTCGCGTCCATGATCAGTGTTTCTCCAGTTTCTCGGGCTTCTCGGGCTTCTCGACCTTCTCGGGCTTCTCGACCTTCTCGGGCTTCTCGACCTTCTCGGGCTTCTCGACCTTCTCGACCTTCTCGACCTTCTCGACCTTCTCGACCTTCTCGACCTTCTCGACCTTCTCGACCTTCTCGACCTTCTCGATCTTCTCGGCCTTCTCGATCTTCTCGGCCTTCTCTGTTTTCTCTGCCTTCTCGACCGGTTCGACCTTTTCGGAGTGCGGCGGACGGTCCGCAACGGCGGTTGGCGACGCCGCTTCCGTTCGTTCCGTCCGCGGGCCGGCCCCCGCGCCCACCGGGGTCTTCGAAGGATCGCTTCCCCCGCCCTGCCCTTCCTTCCCGGGGTTGACGGAAACCTGCCCCTTGCCGGACGCTGACGCTGCCGGGGGAACGATTCCGGCCGCATCGGCGGGCGTCGTAACCAGGTCCGCCCGGCTGGCGCGGACGGTTCCCGAGGCGTCGACGCGCCCCGTCACCACGATGCGCTGACCGGCGGCCAGGGAGTCCGCGGCAGCCGACCCCGCAGCCCCGGCCAGGTCCAGGACCCGGCCTCCGGCCGCAATCCTTCCTGCCACGGGCGCTCCAGTCACCAGGGCCTCCAGCACCACCAGCCGCCCTTTGCCGGCCACCGACGCCACAGGATCCGGCAGCACGCGGGTCACGACCAGTTCCGTCCCGTTCCATTGCCCGCGGACCACCGCCTGGCCCGGCGCCACCGAACCGGCGAGGGCCACGGCGCCAAGTTTCGGACCGCCCTTGCCCACCCCCACCAGGCCCGCCGCGCTCGCCCCCGGAACCGCGGAACCGCCCTGGACCCGCGTCGCGACGATGACGCCGCCCTCACCGACCAGACCGCTGACCTTCACCGGCATGCCGACCTGCAGCGGGCCCACGGCCAGCTTTCCGCCGCGGGCCAGTTTGACCGGATGCCCCATGACCTTGAATCCTCCGTCCGGGCCCGGCGGACCCGTGACGGGACCCTCCAGGGCATTGACGATGGCCACGGCCCTCGCGTTCCATCCCCCCGGGCCCTTGACGGCCTCGATGGCGACGACCTGGCCCACGGCCAGCGCGGCCGGGGAGGCCGGCGTGCCGTTCTCGGTGACCGGAGTCTGGGGCTGGTAATGGACCTCCATGCCGTTCACGCAGACCGAGGCGAATCCCGTGATCGTGCCGACGATACCCACTCGGGTGGCGTCAGCCGGCAATCCGGTGCCGCCCATGCCCTCCGCCACGCTGCCGGTGCCTCCGATTCCTCCCTGGCCATCCGCTGCCTGGCCTGCGGAGCCCCCGGCGCGACCGCCGGTGCCCCCGATGCCGCCCTGGTCGCGCGCCGGAGCCCCGGTACCGCCGATGCCTCCCTGGCCATCCTCGCGCAATCCCGTGCCGCCCACCCCCTGGGACCGCGCCGCAGCCCCGGTGCCGCCGATGCCCCCGTCGGGATCGACGCACACGGGACCCGCCAGGCTGCCGGTCGACACCGCGATCGCCACCCACGCCAGGAGGGTGCCCGCGAGGAAACGGCACCGGCTCATGTCGGGTCACCCTCCCCCGCCGACGGCGGCATCCGCTCGCTGTAGAAATAAACGCCCGCCGTGAATCGCACACATTCCGGAGAGCCGGCCCCATCGGGCAGCCGCGCCTCGGCGTTCAGCCCGGTCAGCAGGCGCATGCCCTCCTGGTCCAGCCGGCCCCGCAATTGCGCAACCCGCTCCGCCGACAGGCTGCGGTAATGGACGGACCGCTCAAACCAGGGATCGGCCCGGCCGAGGACGTTGTCCGTCGCCGCCGCCGCGTGATCCCCCAGGTTCATGCCGAGGTAGGCCAGTTTCTCGTCGAACCCCTCCTGGGGCACGAAAGCCGCGGTGTTCAGCACCACCTCGTCCTCGGCATTCAGGCTCGCCACCCCAAGGCGCAGCCATTCGTCGAGGACGGGCCGGGCGCGGATGTCCTTGCTCACCGCCGCCACCAGGGCCTCGAAGGAATCCTCCCCCCCCGCCTTCGCCGTCCTCGCCAGCGGCTTGATCCGACCCCCGGCATCCCGGAACCGGGGATTGGCGAGCCAGGCACCCACCAGTTGCGCGCCCAGGGACACCTTCGGCGGCAGTGCGGCTTCCACGTGGGGAAGCTGGCGCAGCCGACGGACATCCTTGCGGTGGACGCCGGTCAGCAGGCTGATCCGGCTGTCCGTGGCCGGCTTGCCCTCCAGCCGGAAGTCCCGGTCCGCCACCTCCACGAAAACCCGCTTGAGCAGTTCCACCGCCATCGGCAGCGTGAGGCCGCGCGCCAGCATCAGCCGGGCGACGGGATTCAACACGCGCCGCAGGGCGGCGATCAGGGCAGGCGGAAATCCGCTTTCGTTATCCATGGGTTCCAGGGTCCCGGGCATTCGCGGCCCGAAGTGTGCTTGGCGCGATTTTCCCATCTACCGGGAACATCCGGGAGAAATTTTCCCACGTTGTGGGGCGCATTGCGCGGTTTGCAGGTGAAACCAGCCCCCCGCGGGGCTTTCCGGCCGGCGGGCAAATCAGCGATCCAGCCAGACCAGGGCAGCCATGCGGCCCGTGGCACCATCCCGGCGATAGGAAAAGAATCGCGCCCCGTCGGTCGCCGTGCAGAAACCACCGCCGAAGACGGCCGGAACCCCGGCGTCCCTCAGGCGGCGCCGTGCCAGGGCATAAAGATCGGCCCACCAGCGACCGCCTCGCCCGGACAGGAACGCCGCCGCATCCTCCGGGCAGCCCTCCACGAAACCCGACCGGACTTCCGGTCCCACCTCGAAGGCCGACGGTCCGATCGCCGGCCCGAGCCACGCCATCAGTTCCCACGGCGCCCGGCCCAGTGCACCCACCGTGGATTCCAGCACCCCGGCCAGCAATCCCCGCCAACCCGCATGGGCCGCCGCCACGACGGTCCCTTCCCGGTCGCAGAACAGCACCGGCAGGCAGTCGGCGGTCAGCACCACGCAAACCACTCCTGGCGTGCCGGTCCAGCTTGCGTCCGCCTCGGTCCGGCCCGCCACCGCGTCCGCCCGGATGCAGTCGATGCCGTGCACCTGGGCGAGCCAGCGCGGCGCACCCGGAAGCAAGGGGGCCAGGCGCGCCCGGTTGGCGGCCACGGCGACCGGATCGTCACCCACGTGATCCGCCAGGTTCCAGGTGGCGAAAGGCGGCCCGCTGAACCCGCCGCCGCGGGTAGTCACCAGCGCCTGCACGTTCGGCGGCGCCGGCCAGCCGGGGACGATCCAGTCCGTCATCGCCGTCGCAGGCACTCCAGCAGGGCCGCCAGGTCCGCCGGCAATGGCGACTCCCAGGCCATTTCCTGGCCGCCCGCCGGATGGCGCAGCGCCAGCCGCCAGGCATGCAGCGCCTGGCGGGGAAAGTCGTCGAGCAGCGCATCGCCGGTCCGCTGCCGCCCATACACGGGGTCGCCGACCAGTGGGTGGCCGAGACGCGCCATATGGACCCGGATCTGGTGGGTCCTCCCCGTCTCCAGCCGGCACTCCAGCAGCGATGCGCCGCCGAACTCCTCGCGACATTCGTAATGAGTGCGCGCCTCCCTTCCTTCGGGGACGACGGCCATCCGGGTGCGCTGGACGGGATGGCGCCCGATGGGCGCATCGACCACCCCGGGACGGTCGACGCGGCCATGGACCAGGGCCAGGTACTGGCGTTTGACCGTGCGCGCCTGCAACTGCCGCACCAGGGCAGTCTGCGCCTCCAGGGTCTTGGCGACCACCAGGAGGCCGCTGGTGTCCTTGTCCAGCCGATGGACGATGCCGGCCCGGGGAATGGCGGCCAATCCCGGCGCATGGTGGAGCAGGCCGTTCATCAGGGTTCCCGCGGGATTGCCGTTGCCGGGATGGACCACCAGCCCGGCCGGCTTGTCGATGACGAGGATGCTTTCGTCCTCATAGGCGATCGGCAGCGCGATCGCCTCGGCCACGGCCTCACCGGCGGCTTCGGCCGGCGGCTGCACGAGCACCTGTTCGCCTCCCCACACCTTGCGGCGGGGGTCGGCGGGCTCCCCGGCGAGGGTGATCCGTCCCTCCTTGAGCCATGCCTGCAGGCGACTGCGGGAATGCTCGGGGAACATGCGCGCCAGGGCGGCGTCGAGCCTGAGGCCGGCGCATCCGGCCGGCACCGCCGCCGAGAGGGGCGGCGGCCCTGGGCTATAATCCGCCGCCATTCCCGCCACCCGCCTCCGGAGTCTCCATGTTGCGTAGTCTAGCGGTAATCCTGGCCCTGTTCCTCGGCGCCTGCGGGCTGTTGCCGGACCAGGCGGACGAAACCGCCGGCTGGTCCGCCGACAAGCTGTACACCCAGGCCAAGGAGGCGATGAACGACGGCGCCTATGACAAGGCCATCAAGTATTTCGAGAAGCTGGAGGCCCGCTATCCGTATGGACGGTATGCCCAGCAGGCCCAGCTCGAAGTGGCCTACGCCTATTTCAAGCAGAGCGAGCATGCGTCGGCCATCGCCGCCTGCGACCGCTTCATCCGGCTGCATCCCAATCACCCCAACGTGGATTACGCCTACTACCTCAAGGGCCTGGTCAATTTCAACGAGGACCTGGGCCTGCTGGGCCACGTCAGCATGCAGGACCTGACCGAGCGGGACCCGAAGGCGGCCAGGGAATCCTTCGACGCGTTCAAGGAACTGGTGGCGCGCTTCCCGGACAGCAAGTACGCGGCGGACGCCACCGCCCGGATGAACTACCTGGTCAATGCCCTCGCCTCCCACGACGTCCATGTGGCGCGCTATTACCTGCGGCGCGGCGCCTACGTGGCGGCCGCCAACCGGGCCCAGAAGGCGGTGGCGACCTACCCGGGCGCGCCGGCCAACGAGGAGGCCCTGTTCGTCATGATAAAGGCCTACGACGCCCTGGGAATGAACGACCTGCGCGACGATGCCGAGCGCGTGATGCGCAAGAACTTCCCGAAGAGCGAGTACTACGCGCGCGGCCTCAATCGGCCGGAGCCCTGGTGGAAGCTCTGGTAGCCGCGTCCGCGCCCCCCTTTACCCCGCGCCAGAGGAGTTCTCCAGCATGAGCGTCGATGCCCTTTCACCCCACCTCGTCCTCGGCCTGGTCGGGACCGGCGCCATGGGCCGCGGAATCGCGCAGATCGCCGCCCAGGCGGGGATCCGGGTCATGCTCTACGACGCCCAGCCCGGCGCGGCCGCCAACGCGCGGGAATCGGTGGCGTCCACCCTGGCCAAACTGGCCGAGAAAGGGAAGATGACCGCAGCCTCGGCCTCCGAGGCGGTGGCCCGCCTTGACGTGGTGAACCACCTGGAGGGCCTTGCCGCCTGCCAGGTCATCGTCGAGGCCATCGTCGAGAACCTTGAGGTGAAGCGCCAGCTCTTCCGCCAACTGGAGGAGATCGTCCCGGCCGGTTGCCTGCTGGCGACCAATACCTCCTCCCTGTCCGTGACCGCCATCGCGGCCGGATGCCGGCACCCGGAGCGGGTAGGCGGCTTCCATTTCTTCAACCCGGTGCCGCTGATGCGCATCGTCGAGGTGATCGACGGCCTGCTGACGGCGCCCTGGGTCCCGGAGGCGTTGCTCGCCCTGGGCCGGCGCATGGGCCACACGGCGGTCCTGGCCAAGGACACCCCCGGATTCATCGTGAACCATGCGGGCCGCGGCTTCGTCACCGAGGCCCTGCGGCTGCTCGGGGAGAACGTGGCCGGGGTCGCGGACATCGACCGCGTGATGCGCGACGCGGCCGGCTTCCGGATGGGCCCCTTCGAACTGCTCGACCTGACCGGCCTGGACGTCTCCCAGCCGGTGATGGAATCGATCTACCGCCAGTACTACGAGGAACCCCGCTTCAGGCCCTCCGCCCTGGCGGCACAGCGGCTGACCGCCGGCGTCCTCGGCCGGAAGACCGGACGGGGCTTCTACGGTTACCCGGACGGAAAGATGGCGGTGGTGCCGGAGCCGCCGCCACCCGCCACGCGGCCAGCCAAGGTATGGATCAGCCAGGCATTTCCCGAATTCGCCGGCGGGATCGCCGAACTCGCAAGGAAGGCGGGCATTGCCGTCGATGGCGGCCAGCGCCCCGGCGCCGATTCCCTTTGCATCGTGACGCCCCTGGGGCGCGACGCCACGTCCTGCTGCGCCGCCGAGGGGCTCGACCCGGTCAGGACCGTGGCCGCGGACTGCCTGTTCGGGCTGGACCGGCGCCGCACCGTCGCCGCCACGCCGGTCACCGGGCCCTCCTGGCGGGAGGCCGCCCTGGGGTTGTTCACCGCCGACGGGGTCCCCGCAACCCTGGTCCGGGACAGCGCCGGCCTGGTGGCCCAGCGCATCGTGGCGACCATCGTCAATATCGGCTGCGACATTGCCCAGCAGGGCATCGCCTCCCCGGAGGACATCGACCGGGCAGTCACGCTGGGCCTCGGCTATCCCAAGGGTCCCCTCGGATTCGGCGATGCGCTCGGTCCGCGGCGGGTGATGGCGGTGCTGGAGGCCATGCTCGATTTCTACGGAGATCCGCGTTACCGCCCGAGCCCCTGGCTGAAGCGGCGGGCCTTGCTGGGCCTGTCGCTGCTGACGCCAGAGGCCTGATCCGGCCTCCGTGATGACCGCCGGCGGCCGCCGGGCGGCGCCTATCCTTCCCACTCGATCCTGGAGACTTCCATTGGTCGGCCGCGATGATGCAGGGGACCGACAGGAACAAACGGCCATTTCCCCCCGCCGACGGCCATCGAATTGGTGAGTCCGGCCGGCCTTTCTAGGGTCTGTTCTCATTCAGGCGACGTGTGCGCCGGGTCCTTCGGGTTGTCGTCGAATGCGGCGCTCGCTTTGTCGCGAGTCTTGCCAAGGGGAGCCACCCTTCCCTTCGCCTCGCTTCGTGCGATCATCCGCATTGGACGGCAACGCACGCGCCGACTGAATGAGAACAGACCCTAGGATAATCCGCCGCATTCCCCGCCGCGAAGCCCATCGTGAATCCCCGCCTCGACCTGCTGCAACCCTATCCCTTCGAGAAGCTGCGCGCCCTGTTCGCGGGCGTCTCGCCCCCGGCCGATCTCGGCGAGATCCGGCTTTCCATCGGCGAACCCCAGCATGAGACGCCCGCCTTCATCAAGGAAGTCCTGACACAGAACCTGGGCGGGCTCGCCGCCTATCCGGCCACCCAGGGCACGGAGCCCCTGCGGCGGGCCATCGCGGACTGGATCGGCCGGCGCTACGCCATTCCAGCGCCCGATCCCGCGACCCAGGTGCTGCCGGTCCTCGGCTCCCGCGAGGCCCTGTTCGCCTTCGCCCAGGCGGTGATCGACGGGGGCCGGCCGAATGCCCGCGTGCTCTGCCCGAACCCCTTCTACCAGATCTACGAGGGCGCGGCCTATCTGGCCGGCGCCAGCCCCGTCTTCGCCAACACCCTCCCGCAGAACGGCTTCGAGATGGACTTCGCCGCGATCCCGGCGGACACCTGGCGCGACATCCAGCTCGTCTACGTCTGCTCCCCCGGCAACCCGACGGGAAAGGTCATGGGGCTGGAGACGTGGCGGACCCTGTTCGAGCTCTCCGACCGCCATGGATTCGTCATCGCCTCGGACGAGTGTTATTCGGAGATCTACCCGGACGACGGTGCGCCGCCCCTGGGCGGACTGGAAGCCGCCCGGCGGCTCGGGCGGGACGATTACCGCCGGCTGGTCATGTTCTCCAGCCTATCCAAGCGCTCCAACGTGCCCGGCCTGCGCTCGGGCTTCGTGGCCGGGGATGCCGCGATCCTGAAGAAGTTCCTGCTCTACCGCACCTACCACGGCGGCGCCATGAGTCCCCCGGTGCAGGCCGCCTCGGTGGCGGCCTGGAACGACGAGGCCCACGTCCGGGACAACCGGCGGCTCTACGCGGAGAAGTTCGCCCGCGTGACACCCTTGCTGGCGCGGCATCTGGAAACGTCGCTGCCGGATGCCGGCTTCTACCTCTGGGCCCGCACGCCGATCGACGACGCCCGGTTCGCCCGGGAATTGCTGGGCCAATATAATGTGACCGTCCTGCCGGGCAGCTACCTGGCCCGGGAATCCGGCGGCGTCAATCCGGGCGCGGGCTTCGTGCGCATCGCCCTGGTGGCCCCGCTGCAGGAATGCCTGGATGCCGCCGGCCGGATCGCCGATTTCTGCCATTCACTCTGATGGAAAAACCATGCACGAACTGCAAACCCTGATCGAGGAAGCCTGGGAAAACCGCACCGAACTGAAGCCCGGCTCCGCGCCGGCACGGATCGGCGAGGCGGTGAACGACATCCTCGGCGAACTGGACGCCGGAACCCTGCGCGTCGCCGAGAAGATCGCCGGCCAGTGGGTCACCCACCAGTGGATCAAGAAGGCGGTGCTGCTGTCCTTCCGCCTGGAGGACAATCGGCTCATGGACGCGGGTCCCATGCGCTATTTCGACAAGGTGCCCACCAAGTTCGCCCATTACGACGCCCACGCCTTCGCCCAGGGCGGCTTCCGCGTGGTGCCGCCGGCGACGGCGCGCCGGGGCAGCTTCATCGCCCGCAACGTGGTGCTGATGCCGAGCTACGTGAATATCGGCGCCTACGTGGACGAGGGCACGATGGTGGACACCTGGGCCACCGTGGGCTCCTGCGCCCAGATCGGCAAGAACGTGCATCTCTCCGGAGGCGTCGGCATCGGCGGCGTCCTGGAACCGCTCCAGGCCAATCCCACCATCATCGAAGACAACTGCTTCATCGGCGCCCGTTCGGAAGTCGTCGAGGGCGTCGTGGTGGAGGAGAATTCGGTCATCTCGATGGGCGTCTATATTGGCCAGAGCACCAAGATCTACGACCGGGCCACCGGCGAGATCACCTACGGACGGATTCCCGCCGGCTCGGTGGTCGTCAGCGGCAACCTGCCTTCGGCCGACGGCAAGTACAGCCTCTACTGCGCCGTGATCGTGAAGAAGGTGGACGCCCAGACCCGGGCGAAGGTCGGCATCAACGAACTGCTGCGGGACTAGGCGAATCGGGCGGGCACCTTCCGGGGGGACGGCAATGATCTTCGACAAGCTCTTCCATCTGATGGCGGACAAGGGTGCCTCCGACATCTTCGTCTCGGCGGGCGCGCCGATCAACATCAAGATCCAGGGCGCCGCCATCCCCATCAACCAGCAGATCATGGATCCGGCGACCATCAAGACGATGGCCTACGAGATGCTGACCCCCGAGCAGGTGAAACGCTTCGAGGAAGGCAAGGAGATCAACCTCTCCTTCGGCGTCCGGGACGTCGGCAACTTCCGGGTCAACATGTTCTGGCAGCGCGGTTCCATCAGCATCGTGGTCCGCTACATCACCAGCATCATCCCCAAGCTGGACGAACTCCAGCTCCCGGAGGTGCTCTCCGAGGTGATCATGGAGAAGCGGGGCCTGGTGCTCGTGGTGGGCTCCACCGGGTCCGGCAAGTCCACGACCATCGCCGCGATGCTGGACCACCGGAACGCCAACAAGACGGGCCACATCCTGACCGTCGAGGACCCGATCGAATACCTGTTCAAGCACAAGCGTTCCATCGTGAACCAGCGCGAGATCGGCCTGGACACCCTCTCCTGGGCCGAGGCCCTGAAGAACGCCATGCGGCAGGCCCCGGACTGCATCCTGATCGGCGAGATCCGCGACAAGGAGACCATGAGCGCGGCCATCGCCTACGCGCAGACCGGCCACCTGTGCCTCGCCACCCTGCACGCGAACAACGCCTACCACGCCCTGAACCGGATCTTCAATTTCTTCCCCCTGGAGAACCGCCCCTCCCTGTACCTGGACCTCTCGGTGAGCCTGAAGGCGATCATCTCCCAGCGGCTGGCCAAGAAACCCGACGGCAAGCGCCTCCCGGCCGTGGAGATCCTGCTCAACACCCGGCACATCTCGGAGCTGATCGAGAAGGGCGAGGTGAACGCCATCAAGGAGGCGATGGAACAGAGCCTCGCGCCGGGTTCCCAGACCTTCGAACAGGACCTCTTCCGGCTCTACAAGGAGGGCACGATCACCCTCGAGGAAGCCCTGGCCAACGCCGATTCGCCCACCAACCTGTCGTGGCTCATCAACAACTCCCAGCTCGATTCGAAGGACAAGAACGAGCCGACGATCCAGTCGCCCTCGGTGGTCGCCTTCGAGATGGACAAGCCGGCCCAGGGCGGCGGCGCCACCTTCTCCGAGTTCACGCTCACGATGGAGGACTGATTGGGCGAGACGCTGGCCCTCGCCCGGGAACTGATCGCCCGGCCCTCCGTCACCATCGAGGATGCCGGCTGCCTGGACATCATCGCGCGCCGCCTGGCGCCGCTGGGATTCGTCTGCGAGCGCATGGACTCCGCCGGCGTCTCCAACCTCTGGGCCCGCCGGGGAACGGCCTCCCCGCTGGTCTGTTTCGCCGGCCACACCGACGTGGTGCCGCCGGGCCCGCGGGAGGCCTGGGCCACGGACCCGTTCGAGCCCCAGGTCCGCGATGGCATCCTCTACGGCCGCGGCGCGGCCGACATGAAGTCTTCGCTCGCCGCCTTCGTCACGGCGGCCGAGCGTTACGTCGCCGCCAGGCCGGCCGCGGCGGGTTCCCTCGCCTTCCTCCTCACCTCCGACGAGGAAGGAGATGCCACCGACGGCACGGTCCGCGTCGTCGAGGCCCTGAAGGCCCGGGGCGAGACCATCGACTATTGCATCGTCGGCGAACCCACCTGCGTGGCGCGACTCGGCGACACCGTGAAGAACGGGCGCAGGGGTTCCCTGTCCGCCCGGCTGCGCGTGATCGGCATCCAGGGCCACGTGGCCTATCCGGAGAAGGTGCGCAACCCCATCCACCAGGCCGCACCCGCCCTGGCCGTCCTGGCCGGCACCCGCTGGGACGGGGGCAACGAGTACTTCCCTCCCACCACCTTCCAGGTCTCCAACATCCATGCCGGTACGGGGGCCGGAAACGTAGTGCCGGGCGAGGTGGATATCCTGTTCAACTTCCGCTTCTCCACCGCCAGCACCCCGGAGCAGTTGCAGGCCCGGGTGCACCGCATCCTCGAGGACCACGGACTGGAGTACGAGATCGCCTGGACCCTGGGCGCCCGCCCCTTCCTGACGCCCCGCGGACGGCTCGTGGAGGTCGTCTCCGAGGCCATCGCGGCCCACTGCGGCGCACCGCCGGAACTCTCCACCACCGGCGGCACGTCGGACGGACGCTTCATCGCGGACATCTGCGGCGAACTCGTCGAATTCGGCCCCGTGAATGAGAGCATCCACAAGGTGAACGAACACGTCCTCGCCGGCGACCTGGAGCCCCTGTCCGCGGTCTACGAAGGCGTGCTGGCGCGCCTTCTGCCCTGACCCGGGCGGGACACGATGCAGGACCTGCTGGACGAACTCATCACGCTGCGCGACTGGCTGCGCTGGGCCGTGAGCCGCTTCCATGAGGCCGGGCTCTTCTTCGGCCACGGCAGCGACAATGCCCACGACGAGGCCGCCTACCTGATCCTCCACGCCCTGCACCTGCCGCCGGACCGCCTCGACCCCTACCTGGATGCCCGCCTCACCCGACCGGAGCGCCAGGCCGTGCTGAGCCTCCTGCACCGGCGGATCTTCCGCCGTCTTCCGGCGCCCTACCTCACCGGCGAGGCGTGGCTCGGCGGCTTCCGGTTCCGCGTCGATCCCCGCGTCATCGTGCCCCGCTCCTACTTCGCCGAACTGCTGGGCGAGGGCTTCGCCCCCTGGATCGAGGACCCGGAGGCCGTAAATGAGGCCCTCGACATGTGCACCGGCTCCGGCTGCCTGGCCATCCTGATGGCCCATGCCTTCCCGAATGCACGCATCGACGCCGCGGACCTTTCCACGGACGCGCTCGCCGTCGCCCAGGCGAACGTGGCCGACCACGGTCTCGAATCGCGGATCCGCCTGACCCGCTCCGACCTTTTCACGACCCTGGAACCGCGCCGCTACGATCTGATCCTTTCCAATCCTCCCTACGTCACGGCGGCCGCCATGGCGGCCCTGCCCCCCGAGTACCGGCATGAGCCGGCCATGGCCCTGGGCGCCGGCGACGATGGCCTGGACATCATCCGCCGCCTGCTGGACGAGGCGACCCGGTGGCTGAAGCCCGGCGGCCTGCTCGCGGTCGAGGTGGGCCACAACCGGGACATCGTCGAGGCCGCCTTCCCGAGCCTGCCCTTCACCTGGATCGACACACCGGGGGGAGAGGCGAAGATATTCCTGCTGCACCGGGAGCAACTGCCCGGCCGGCCCCGGCGCGGGCCGCGCAGGGGAAATGCCTCCTGAAAAGCAGAAACCCCGCCGTGGCGGGGTTTCCGGGCGAAGTACCGCAACCTTACTTCCTGGCGCGGCGCTTCATGGCGCCCAGCAGGCCCAGGCCGGCCAGCATCATGGCATAGGTCTCGGGCTCCGGCACGGCGCCGACGTAGAAGGCATAGTTGGTGTAGGCGGAACCGTGGGCGTTGTCATCAACGTAAGCCGAGGCCGCGTCGGTCGCCGAGTAGGGGTAGGAATTCCCGGAGTAGTAGTAGCCCGGCGCCTGGGACGAGGCCGGCGCCACGTAGTTTTCGCCGA
Organism: Rhodocyclaceae bacterium; assembly: GCA_016791145.1. GTDB lineage: Bacteria > Pseudomonadota > Gammaproteobacteria > Burkholderiales > Rhodocyclaceae > JAEUNJ01. Next base: position 16,205 of record JAEUNJ010000056.1, read on the forward strand.
ACATCGTGCCGCCGCTGATCCCGAGGATGCTGTACCAGGCCATGTGGTTGATGGTCCCCAGGTCGGACCCGCGGGTGGACACCGCGTAATGGGTGGGATCGCTGTCCCCGGTGACGCCCGCAAACAGCAGGGCGGCGGCCTGCTGGCCGGTGTAGGCCAGGGGCTGCGAGGTCCAGCCCGGGCCGTCATCCACTTCCCAGCTGCCCAGGTAGGTGGCGGCAACGGCGCTGCCGGCGGGCACGGCCACGGCCAGAGCAGCCGCGACGGCCATTGTCGTCTTCTTGAGATTCAGCGTCATGTGCAACTCCTTCATCGGTTGTCTGCAACGAGTTCCGCACGGTTCGCGGATTTGGTCTGCGGCGCCCGCCGCCCCCGGCGAGGACTTGGCATGGCCCGGACTCTAGGTTTCCGCAGGTGTCGGGTCAATAGTCCGATCGGACTATTCCGGCGTTGGCCGGCCGCGGCGCCGGGGCGCGCGCCGGGTCCGTGCGACCCGAAACATCCCGCCCGATCGGCCGGACCGCAAAACGCGGAACCCCGCCGTGGCGGGGTTCCGGGGTTGCCGTGGAACGCCTTACTGCTTCGCGCGCCGCTTCATGGCGCCCAGGAGGCCCAGGCCGGCCAGCATCATGGCATAGGTCTCGGGCTCCGGCACCGCCGGGGCGAAGCTGATGTAGCCCCCACCGGTGGTCCATCCGGGCGCCAGGCCGGTCAGCATGATGTCGAAGGTATGGGTCCCGGCACCCAGGGGAATGAAGGAAGCCACGCCCTGGTAATAGCTGCCCACGTAGCCGCTGGTGGTCCAGGGCGAGACGACGCCGTCCACATAGAGGGCGAACTCGTCGCCCGGCACGCAGCAGTCGTTGATCGTCACGCTGATCCCCGCCGGACTGCCGGTGGTGATGGTGAAGTTGTCGTCGGCGAAGTTGAGGCCGCTCGACCAGGAGAACGTGTAGGAGCCGCCCGTCACGGGCACGGCGGTGGTGGACGCCTGCGCGCCAGCGGCCAGCAGGCCGGTGATGGCGGCGGCGATGATGCTTTTCTTCAGGTTCATCTGTGGATCTCCTTTGAGGGTCGGATCGGGAAGCCAGGCGATCCAGCTTCCGGACCGCTTGACCGCAGGCTAATGAACGGTCCGAGCGGCGCCAATAGTCCGATCGGACCATTGGTGGAAATAATTCACGGGGCGGCCGCGGCCGACGGGAACATGGATCGGCCGCGGCGACCGGCCCAATGGCGGCAGGGGGCGCGCATGACCCGCCGGCGCGGAAATGGCCGGGAGTCAGGAAGGACGACGGAACGGGAGGGGGTGGGGTGGACGATGGGACTCGAACCCACGACGACCGGAATCACAATCCGGGACTCTACCAACTGAGCTACGTCCACCGCTGGGTGTGCCGCCCGGGGCATCCCCCGGGGGGCTCCGCCAATCCGGGGGACTGGCGGATGTTCGTGGCGCGCCCGGCAGGATTCGAACCCACGACCCCCTGGTTCGTAGCCAGGTACTCTATCCAACTGAGCTACGGGCGCTTGCGAGGGGGCGAATTATAACTGAAATCGACGCGCACGCACGGCGGGCGGTGGTTTTTCTCGGCCCCCCGCACGGCCCGGACGACAGGCACGGGGGCACTCCGCCCGCCGCCCCGCAGGTCACCCACATAGCATGACTCCGCGATCGTCGACGACGGTACCGGCGACCGGCGGGCACGTACCGGGATGGGAGCCGTTCCCGGCGATGCCGGTGGACGACCCCATGTCCCCAATGGTCCGGCCTCCGCGCGCCACCGCACCCCGCGTGCCCATGGGCGGCCGGCGGATCATTGCCGCGCCTCCTCCCGCAATTCCGCCTCGGCCATCATTTCCTCGACCGTCGCGAGCTCGGACCGGAAACGCGGATCGTCCCCCTCCTCCGCCCGCGAGTCCAAGTCACCCACCATCTCGCGCAGGTGCGCCAGCGCCCGGCCGTCCTCCGGCCGGACCCGGGCCGCGGTCAGGAAGGCCTGGGCGGCCTCGGCGTGATGCTGCTGGCCGCGCAGGGCCAGCCCCAGGTTCTTGTAGGCGTTGTGGATCTCCGGCGCCAGGGCGATCGCCTCCCGGCAGTAGTCCTCGGCGGCGGCGCATTCGCCCAGTTGCAGCAGGCTGTAGGCCAGGTTGTTGCGCAGGAAGTAGCGCGTCCGCAGGTCGCCGGCTTCGGTCCCGCAGCCCTCCGCGTAATGGCGCACCGCCCCGACCCAGTCGGCGCGCGCCTCGCCGACGAGCCCGAGGAACAGGCAGGCGCCGGCGAGATTCTCCGGGTCCAACCCCAGGTCGATGGCGCGCCCCGCGTAGGCCACGGCCAGGTCGTCCCGCTCCCGGTAGTGCAGCATCCAGCCCAGGCGCAACAGGTGGCGCGCATACGCCGGCCCGTCCCCCGGTCCGGGCACCGTGTCGCGCCGCTGCAGCAGGAAGTCCATGGCGGCCTGGCAACGGCGGCGCCGGCGGGGCGAGCGGGTCGCCCGCGC
>JAEUNJ010000111.1 GCA_016791145.1 Rhodocyclaceae bacterium
TGGGGGCTCGCCCGCTCCCCCAGGTTGAAACCGCGCATCGCCACGGAAAACCGCGCGCGGTCCACCGGCCGTTCCTTCGCATCGCGGCGGGGGATCAGGAAGCGCCCGGGGCTCATCTCGCGCAACTCCCGCAGCAGGGAAACGGCGGCATCCGACAGCGGGGAAACGTGGTCCTCCCGGGCCTTCATCTTCTCCGCCGGCCGGCGCCATAGCTTCGCCTCGAAGTCGATTTCCGACCATTCGGCCTGCGCCACTTCGCCGGGCCGGGCGGCCGTCAGCATGATCAGGCGCAGGGCCTTGTCCGTGTCGGGGAACCCGCGATAGGCGGCCAGCTTCTTGAAGAACTGGCGAAGATCCGCGGCCAGCAATACCGCCTTGCTCTGGCTCTTCGGGATCGCCACGAGGGCGCGCAGCATGAATACCGGGTTCGCATCGCACCATCCCCGCGACACGGCGAAGTCAAAGACAGCGGAAATGTCCCCCTTGGTATGGACGGCGGCCCAGGTGCCGCCCGTCTGCAAATCCAACAGCAGGGGCCGAAGCTCATTGACGGTGATTTCCTCCAGGGCCATTTCCCCGAGCTTCGGCAGCGCGAAACGCTCAAGCCGGGTGATCTTCGCCCGCTCCGTGCCGTAGGCCCACGGCCGCCCATTCTGTTCGTACAGCTTGCCGGCCTTGCCGGCTTCCAGCCATGCCAGGGCGGCCCGCTGGAAGGTGTTTTCGCTCTTGCGGGTCTTTGCCGCTGCCGCTTCGATGTTCGCATCCCGTTCGGCCTGCCGCTGGTGGGCCGGGTGGATACCCTGTTTCACCAGCCTTGCCGCTTCCTCCCGGGCGGCCCGCGCTTCGGCCAGGGTCATGAGGGGGTACTCCCCCAGGGCGAACAGGTTTTCGCGGCCAGCGATCTTGTAACGGTACCGCCACAGCTTCGCGCCGGTCTTGGACCGGACCAGCAGGAACAGCCCGCCGCCGTCGTTGATCTTGAAGTCGGCCGGGCCGGGCTTCGCCGCCTGGATTGCCTTGTCGTTCGTCAGGTACCGCGCCATGTCGCACTCCCCAGGAAAAAGCGGGTATCGGGGACCCGCGGGGCGAGGCGCTTAACCGCTTGATCGGGCTTCGGTTTCCCGGGGAAGCGGGTACCGGCTCGGGATGCCGGGGGCCGCGGAACGGGAATCAGCGGGTATCAGGAAAGCGGGTATCGGGCCTCGATACCCGCCACGATACCCGCTTTAGGGTGCGGTGACAATCCACCCCGGGCGACTTGCCGAAACGATGTCGCCTTGTTTTGTATGGATTTTTCTAGGGTTGTGCGACTTGCCGCGACGTGCCGCGGCGGGTATCCACGTTCATACGTTGAACAGGAAATTCATGACGTCGCCATCCTTGACGACGTACTCCTTGCCTTCCGAGCGCATCTTCCCGGCCTCCTTGGCGCCCGTCTCGCCCTTGCAGGCGATGAAATCCTCATAGGCGATGGTCTGGGCGCGGATGAAGCCGCGCTCGAAGTCGGTGTGGATGACGCCCGCGGCCTGGGGGGCCGTGTCGCCGACATGGATGGTCCAGGCGCGCACTTCCTTCACGCCGGCCGTGAAGTAGGTCTGCAGGCCCAGCAGCTTGAAGGCGGCACGGATCAGGCGGTTCAGGCCCGGCTCGTCGAGCCCCATGTCGGCCAGGAACATCAGCTTCTCGTCGTCGGCCAGGTCGGCGATCTCCGCCTCGATGGCGGCGCACAGGGGCACCACGCCGGCGCCTTCCGCCGTCGCATGGGCGCGCACGGCCTCCAGGTGGGGGTTGTTGTCGAAACCGTCGTCCTTGACGTTGGCCAGGTAGAGCACCGGCTTGGCGGTGAGCAGGAAGAACTGGCGCAGGTTGCCCCGCTCCTCCTTGGAGAGGTCCATGGCCCGCACGGGCCTGGCCTGGTCCAGCTGCTTCTGGCATTTCTCCAGCACGTCCACCAGCAGCTTGGCCTCCTTGTCGCCGCCGGCCTTGGCCTGCTTCGAATAGCGGGCCAGGGCCTTCTCGACGGTGGCCAGATCGGCGAGCGCGAGTTCCGTGTCGATGACCTCGATGTCGCGGATCGGGTCCACGCTGCCGGAGACATGCACGACGTTGTCGTCGGCGAAGCAGCGCACCACGTGGACGATGGCGTCGGTCTCGCGGATGTTGGCCAGGAACTGGTTGCCCAGGCCCTCGCCCTTGCTGGCGCCCGCCACCAGGCCGGCGATGTCTACGAACTCGACGATGGCCGGTTGTATGCGTTGCGGATTGACGATCTTGGCAAGCTCGGCGAGGCGCGGGTCGGGCACCTCGACGATGCCGACGTTGGGCTCGATGGTGCAGAAGGGATAGTTCTCCGCCGCGATGCCGGACTTGGTCAGGGCGTTGAACAGGGTGGACTTGCCCACGTTGGGCAGCCCGACGATGCCGCACTTCAGGCTCATGCGTCTTCCTTTTTCGTTGGGTTCGCGCCCCCCTCGGGGCGGGCCGGCGCCGGCGCCGCGGGTGGCGCCGGCTTGGCATTGATCTTCTGCATGGCCGCGTTGTAGTCGCCGCGGGCCAGGGTCGGCCAGGCGAGCAGCGCCCGGTCCAGGGTGGCGTCGATCTCGCCCCGCTCTTCCTTGCGCGGCGGCTTCAGCACGTAGTTCACGACCTCGTTGCGGTCGCCCGGGTGGCCGATGCCGACGCGCAGCCGCCAGTAGTCCTGGGTGCCCAGGTGGGCGGTGATGTCCTTCAGGCCGTTGTGGCCCCCGAGGCCGCCGCCGAACTTGAGGCGGCCCTGCCCGGGGGGCAGGTCCAGTTCGTCGTGCACCACCAGCATCTCCGCCGGCTCGATCCGGTAGAAGCGCAGCAGGGCGCCCACCGACTGGCCGGACCGGTTCATGTAGGTCTGGGGCATCAGCAGCCAGAGGTTCTCGCTGCGCACGTGGGCGACGAAGCCATGGAAACGCGCTTCCCGCGCGAAGGCCGCGCCCAGCTCCACGGCCAGGCGCTCACAAAACCAAAACCCGGCGTTGTGCCGGGTTTCGGTGTATTCGGCCCCGGGATTGCCGAGGCCGACGACGAGGCGGGGCTTGGCCTGGGCCATTCAGCGCCCCGCCGCGGGCGGCCGAAGGAGGATCACTTCTTCTTCTCTTCGACCTTCTTCTCGGTGGTGATCTGGGTTTCGGTGGGGGTGGCCATCTCATCGGCCGCCGCGCCGCCGCCGCGGACCACGATGGTCGCCACGACCGGATCCTCGCCCTTGTGCATCACGACCTCGACGCCGGCCGGCAGCTTGATCTCCGAGACGTGCATGGACTTGCCGCCCACCAGGTCCTTCAGGTCCACCTCGATGAACTCGGGCAGGTCCTTGGGCAGGCAGCGCACGTCCAGTTCGTTCATCACGTGCTGGGCCATGCCGCCCTGGAGCTTGACGCCCGGCGCGATGTCGGCATTGACGAAGTGCAGGGGCACCTTCTGGTGGATCTTGTGGGTCTCGTCGATGCGCTGGAAGTCCACGTGCAGGATCTGCATCCGGTATGGATGGCGCTGCACGTCGCGCAGCAGGCACATCTGCTTGGCGCCTTCCAGGTTCATGGTCAGCACGGAGGAATGGAAGGCCTCCAGCTTGAGCTTGTGGAACAGCTCGTTGTGGTCGAACTCGACCATCTGGGGAGCTTCCGACCCCCCGTAGAGGATGCCGGGAACCCGGCCGGCGTGGCGCAGGCGGCGGCTCGCTCCGGTGCCCTGCGCGGCGCGCTTGGTGGCGTTGAACTCGATTTGCATGGTGTGCTCCAGTGGTTTTCCCGTCCGCGACCAGACGGGAGGTTGAAAAACTAGTCCATGAACAGCGAGGAGACGGACTCCTCGTTGCTGATCCGCAGCATGGTCTCGGCCAGCAGGCCGGCGATGGAAACGACCCGGATGCGCTCGGAGGCGCGCGCGTCCTCGCGCAGCGGGATGGTGTCCGTGACCACCAGCTCGTCCAGGGCCGAATCGTTGATCCGCGCCACGGCGTTGCCGGAGAGGACCGGATGGGTGCAGTAGGCGACGACCCGCTTGGCGCCGTTGTCCTTGAGGGCCTGGGCGGCCTTGCAGAGGGTACCGGCGGTGTCCACGATGTCGTCCATGATCACGCAGGTGCGCCCCTCAACCTCGCCGATGATGTTCATCACCTCGGAGACGTTAGCCTTGGGGCGCCGCTTGTCGATGATGGCGAGGTCGGACTCCAGGCGTTTGGCGATGGCCCGGGCCCGCACCACGCCGCCCACGTCGGGGGAGACCACCAGCAGGTCCGGGTGGCTCTGCTTCCAGATGTCGCCGAGCAGGATGGGGGCGGCGTAGACATTGTCCACCGGGATGTCGAAGAAGCCCTGGATCTGGTCGGCGTGCAGGTCCACGGTCAGGACCCGCTGGACGCCCACCGACTGGAGCATGTTGGCGATCACCTTGGCGGTGATGGCCACCCGGGCGGAGCGGGGCCGCCGGTCCTGGCGGGCGTAGCCGAAATACGGGATGGCCGCGGTGATGCGGCCGGCGGAGGAGCGCTTCAGCGCGTCCACCAGGGTCATCAGCTCCATCAGGTTGTCGTTGGCCGGCGCGCTCGTGGACTGGAGGACGAAGACGTCCTTGCCGCGCACGTTCTCCAGCAGCTCGACGCTGACCTCCCCGTCGGAGAAACGGCCCACGGCCACCCGGCCCAGGGAGATGGACAGGCGCTTGACCACGTCGGCCGCCAGCCGCGGGTTGGCGTTGCCGGTGAAAACCATCAGGCTGTCGTAAGCCATAGCCGCCGGAAATGCGTCAATGAAAACGAAGCGGGCAGGCACAAGCCTGCCCGCGCAGAATGTGGCTGGGGAGGAAGGATTCGAACCCTCGTATGCCGGAATCAAAATCCGGTGCCTTAACCAACTTGGCGACTCCCCAAGCTCGGACCCGAACCAGGTGGCCGGGCGCCGAAAGGACCGGCATTCTCCGGGTTTACGCCTCGGGTGTCAATCCGCGCAGGGGATGGACGTCCAGGCCCCTGGCCACGAAGGCCGGCGTGCCGGCGGGCAGGGCCGCGCCGGCGGCGCGGGCGGCCGGCGCATCGGCGAACTCGACGAAGCAGCAAGCCCCGGACCCGCTCATCCGGGCGTCCAGGCCGTCCGCCCGCAGCGCCGCGAGGACACGGCCGACCTCCGGGAACAGGCGGCAGGCCACGGCTTCCAGATCGTTGCCGCCGAAGCCCGGGCGCCAGTCGGCCGGCGCCACCGGCGGCGCGTCGCGACGGAGCAGGGGATCGCGGAAGATCGCCGGCGTCGGCACTTGGACCCGGGGGACCACGACGAGGTACCAGGCCGGCGGGGCGCTCACATCGGTGAAGCGTTCGCCCACCCCCTCGGCGAAGGTGGTGCGGCCATGGACGAAGACGGGCACGTCGGCCCCCAGTTCGAGGCCCAGGCGCTGCAGGTCCGCCGAACCGAGGCCGCAGCCCCAGAGATGGTTCAGGGCGATCAATGTGGTGGCGGCATCGGAACTGCCCCCGCCCAGCCCGCCGCCCATGGGCAGGCGCTTGTCCAGGTCGATGGCGGCACCGGCCGCGATCCCCGCGAATTCGCGCAGCCGGCGGGCCGCCCGCACGCAGAGATGGTGGTCCGGATCGACCCCGGGCAGCGGCCTGGCGAGGACGATGGCCCCGTCTTCCCGCGGGTGGAAGCGCAGGATGTCGCCGTGGTCCACGAAGCGGAAGACCGTCTGCAGCAGGTGGTAGCCGTCGCCCCGGCGGCCCACCACGTGCAGGAAGAGGTTGAGCTTGGCCGGGGCGGGCCACTCCCGGGACCAGTCGCGGGTGCCGCTCATGGGGAGAGATCCCAGGAATCCACCTTGAGCCGGATCTCCAGGTCGCCCCGGCGGAATTCCATCAGCAGCGGCAGGGCGCCGGCGGATTCGGATTCATAGTCCAGGTAGGCGATCAGCCAGTCGCCGGCACGGGCCGCCAGCGGCCGCCCGAAGCGGTCCACGGCCGTGGGTGGCAGGTCGGCCAGCAGCCAGCGGGGCAGGCCGGCCAGGGGCATCCGGAACCCGAAGACCTCCTCGGAGAGGGTGTCCAGGTCCGGCGCCTCGAAGCTCCGGCGGTCCGAGGTGAGCAGGTGCGCCCCGCGCCGGTCGCGGGTCAGTTCCGCGATCCCCTGCCCGAGCGGCGATGCGATGAGCATGACGTCCGCGTCCGCTTCGTGCTGCCAGGACACCCGCACGTGGTGCCGGTTCTCCCCCTGCCGGATCGCCAGCCGGCCTTCCAGGCGGAAGGCGGTGGTGGCGGAGCGGTCCAGGGGGCGGACGGCGGCGAAGTCCTCCGGCGACGGCAGGGCCGCGCAGCCCGGCAGCAGGGCGGCGGCCACCCACGCCCACGCGGCTCTCATGGCGCGGGCCTCAGGGACGGAAGCGCTTGATGGTGGCGGACAGCACTTCGTTGTTCGGATTGCTCTTCTGGGACTCGGCCCAGGTGCGCAGCGCCTCGTCCCGCTGGCCGAGCGCCCACAGGACTTCGCCGAGATGGGCGGCGATCTCCGGATCCTGGCGCATCCCGAAGGCCCGGTTGAGGACCTCCAGGGCGCCCCTGGCATCGCCCCGCCGGAACAGCACCCAGCCCTTGCTGTCCAGGATGAAGGGATCCTCCGGCATGAGGGTCAGGGCCTTCTCGATCAGTTGCTGCGCCTCGTCCAGGCGCTCGTTGCGGTCGGCCAGCGAATAGCCGAGGGCGTTGTAGGCATGGGCATTGTCGGGGCGCAGCTCGATCAGCCGGCGCAGGTTGCGCTCCAGGACGTCGTTGCGGCCGAGCTTCTCGGCGTAGAGGGCGGCCTCGTAGAGCAGTTCCGGCTGGTCGGGCTGGGCGGCGAGTTCCGCTTCCAGGACGGCATAGGCCTCGGGATGGCGGCCGGCGTCGCGCAGCAACTGGGCCTCGGCGATGATGGCCCGGACCTTCTCGTCGGGCTGGCCGGCGGCGAACTCGCGGAGCAGCCGGCGCGCCTCGTCCAGGCGGCCCTGCTTGGCGAGGATGCCGGCGGCGCGGGCGCGGGCCGCGGCGAGTTGCTCTCCGGCGACAACGGCGCCATACCAGGACAGGGCCTCGTCCCAGCGCTTGCCCTCCTCGGCGATCTGGCCCAGGTAGAAGCGGACCGGGTCCGGCTCCGCGGGACCCAGCTCGAGCAGGCGCTTGAACTGCTTTTCCGCCTCGGGGAGATCCCGCAGCTGGAGCGAGAGGACACCCACCGCGTAGACCACGTCGGGCTTGTCGCCGTGGGCGGCCAGGAGGCCCTTGAATTCCTGCCGGGCCTCGTCGTACCGCTTGTCCGCCACGAGGAGCCGGGCCTGGGCGAGCCGGGCGTCGCGGGCCGCCGGGTTGCGCGCCAGAAAGTCCCGGAGGATGGCGAGCGCCTGCGCGGGGGAATCGGACACGAGCCGGACCTTGTTCAGGACCGCGTGCTCCCAGTCGGGGCGCAGGGCGAGGGCCCGGTCCGCCGGCTCCAGGGCGGCCGCCAGGTCCCCGGCCGCCTGGGCCGCGACGCTTCGGGCGAAATGGGCTTCCGCCAGGCCGAGATAGGGCTCGGTGACCTGGAAGACGATCTGCTGGACGACCTTCTTGTCCGGATGCCTCGCCAGGGTGCGGTTCAGCAGCACCAGGGCGGCCCCCTTGTCCTGCTCGGCGGCGAGCATGCGGCCCAGCTGGCCGGCGAGGTCCTCGGTACGGTTGGCGGCGACGAGCAGGCCGGCCAGCGTCTGGCGCGCCTGGGAGGAATCCGGCTCGAGTTCTACCCACAACCGGGCCGCCTCCAGGGCCGGGCCGATCTGCCGCGAGAAGAAGGCGATCTCCGCCGCCCGCCGGGCGATGCGCGGATCCCGGGTGGATTTTGCCAGGTCCAGGTAGGCCGACACGGACAGTCCGAGGCTCCCCCGATGGCCGGCGATTTCCGCCAGCAGGAACTGGTAGAGGATCTGCGGCGTGAGGTCCAGCTTGGGAAGCGACCGGGGGGCGGGGGCTTCGTCCTCGGCGGCCGCCGCCGGCACGACGCCGGCCGACAGCAGGGCGGAGAAGCCGACGAGGGCGACGCGCAGGGCGCGGGTCAGGCGATGGGGCATGGAGGACAAGGAAAGGGCGCGGCGGGGAGGTCGATAGAATGGGGACATGTTAGCAATTTCGCAAGTCGCCGGGCGCAGGCGCCATGCCCGAACTGCCTGAAGTGGAAGTGACCCGTCTCGGCATCGCGCCGGCCGTGACGGGGTGGCGGGCGACCGGTGCCGTCACCCGGGTGGGGGGCCTGCGTTATCCGCTGCCCGACGACCTCGGCCGGCGTCTGGCGGGACAGGTGCTGCGGGAGGTCCGGCGCCGCGGGAAATACCTGCTGCTCCATTTCGACGAGGGGCGCCTGCTCCTGCACCTGGGCATGTCCGGCAGCCTGCGCCTCCTGCCGGCGGGGACGCCGGCCGCCCGCCACGATCACGTGGACCTCCTGTTCGGGAAAGTGCTGCTGCGTCTGACGGACCCGCGACGTTTCGGTTCCCTGCTCTGGCTGCCTCCGGAGCCGGCGGGGCATCCGCTCCTGGACGTACTGGGCATCGAACCGCTGGAGGCGGCCTTCACGGGCCGCTGGCTGCACGCGGCCCTGCGGGGTCGCCGGGGGCCGGTGAAGCCGGCCATCATGGACTCGCACCTGGTGGTCGGCATCGGCAACATCTACGCCTCCGAAAGCCTGTTCCGGGCTGGCATCGACCCGCGCCGGGCGGCAGGCCGGATTTCCGGCCAGCGTTGCGATCGCCTGGCGGATGCCGTCCGCGCGACGCTGAACGAGGCCATCGCGGCCGGCGGCAGCAGCCTCAAGGACTTCATCGGCAGCGACGGCGGGAAAGGCTGGTTCCAGCAGTCCCACTTCGTGTACGGCCGCGCGGGCGAACCGTGCCGGGCCTGCGGCGGCCCCGTCCGCCAGGTGCGGCAGGCCGGCCGGGCCACCTTCTTCTGCCCCCGCTGCCAGCGCTGACGGGCCCATACGCTTGTGCTAGAGTCCCCGATGGACCGCCTATTCGGACGACCGGCATGAGTCTGGTGCAACAGTTCAACGCCTATAGCCGCTGGCGCGGCGGCCTGGGCAGTTCCATCGCGCGGCTGCGGCAATGGCTGGCCGAGAACGGCCTCGGCGACGCCCAAACCGACCTGCGACTGCGGCAGATGCTCGAGAAGCTGCGCGAGGACCGCCTCGTGGTGGCCTTCGTCGCCGAGTTCTCGCGCGGCAAGTCCGAACTCATCAATGCCATCTTCTTCGCCGAGTACGGCAGCCGCATCCTGCCCTCGTCGGCCGGCCGGACCACGATGTGTCCGACCGAGCTGCTCTACGATCCGGCCGACGAGCCTTCCATCTCCCTGTTGCCCATCGAGACCCGCAGCCGCCAGACCACGGTCGGAGACCTGAAGCGGACGCCGGAGGAGTGGCACCGGCTGCCCCTGAACACCAGCACGGCGGAGTCCATGAGCGAGGCCCTGCGACGGGTGGGCGAGCAGAAGTACGTCAGTGCGGCGACGGCCCAGGATCTGGGCTTCTCCATCGACGTCGCCGGGGAACGGGGCCTCCAGTTCGACGACCTGGGCAGGGTGCAGATACCGCGCTGGCGCCATGCCATCATCAACTTCCCCCATCCGCTGCTGGAGCAGGGCCTGGTGATCCTGGACACGCCGGGGTTGAACGCCATCGGCGCGGAGCCGGAACTGACCCTCTCCCTGCTGCCCAGCGCCCATGCCGTGCTGTTCATCCTGGCCGCCGACACGGGCGTCACCCAGTCCGACCTGGTGGTATGGCGGGACCATGTATCCGCCGCCGGACAGAGCCGTGGCCGGCTCGCGGTCCTGAACAAGATCGACGGGCTGTGGGACGGCCTGCGCCCGCCCGGCGAGATCGAGGCGGAGATCGAAGGCCAGGTGGCGACCTCCGCCCGCATCCTGGGACTGCCCGCGGCGCAGGTGTTCCCGGTTTCCGCCCAGAAGGGGCTGGTGGCGAAGATCAACGGCGACGAGGAGATGCTGGAGAAGAGCTGCCTGCCGACCCTGGAACGCGCCCTGGCGGACGAGTTGCTGCCGGCCAAGCAGCAGATCGTCACGGAGAGCATCGCGGCGGAGGCCCGGGAACTGGTGGCGGCCGCGGACGCGCTGCTGGCGACCCGGCTGGCGGGGCTGCGGGAACAGCTCGCGGAACTGTCCGACCTGCGGGGCAAGAACGAGTCGGTGATCCACTACATGATGCGCAAGGTGAAGTCGGAGAAGGACGACTTCGAGAAGGGCCTGCAGCAGTACTACGCGGTACGCAGCGTCCTGTCCCAGCTCACCAACAACCTGTTTGCCCATCTGGGCATGGAGGCGCTGCGGGAGCAGACCCGCAAGACGCGGGAGGCCATGCGCGACGCCGCATTCTCGAAGGGCCTGTCCGATGCCATGGCCGGGCTGTTCCGGGCGGTGCGGGAGAACCTGGCACGATCGGACAAGGAGATCGGCGAGATCGCGAAGATGATGGAAGCGATGTACCGGCGCTTCGCCAGCGAGCACGGGATGAAGCTGGACGCGCCGCGGGCCTTTTCCCTGGCGCGGCACGAGAAGGAGATCGACCGCCTGGAGGAAGGCTTCAAGCGCCAGTTCGGCGGCATCCTGATCATCCTGACCCGGGAGAAGCGCGTCCTCACCCAGCAGTTCTTCGAGACGGTGGCGGTCCAGGTCCGGAAGACCTTCGAGAAGGCCAACCGGGACGTGGAACACTGGCTGCGCGCCATCATGGCGCCCATCGAGAGCCAGGTGCGGGAAATCCAGCTTCAGCTCAAGCGTCGGCTGGAAAGCGTCCGGCGGATCCACGAGGCTACGGACACCCTGGAGGACCGCATCGCCGAACTGGCGCAGGGGGAACAGCTGATCGGCGGCCAGCGCGTCGAACTGGCCGAATTCGCCGCCGAACTGGAAGGCGGCGGCCAGGTCGCCGAGGCGGCGCCGAGACTCGCCACGGCCGCCTGACCGGCGCCGCCCCCGCCAACGGGTCGTCAGGCCTTCTGGGCGGTCAGCTTGAGGAACTTCTGCATCAGCGTGTCCTGATCCTCCACGTGGTCAGGGTCCGCAGGGATGCAGTCCACGGGGCACACCTCGCGGCACTGGGGCGTGTCGAAATGCCCGACGCATTCGGTGCATTTGTCCGGGTCGATGATGTAGATCTCTTCCCCCTGCGAAATCGCGTTGTTGGGGCACTCGGGCTCGCAGACATCGCAGTTGATGCATTCGTCGGTGATCATCAGGGCCATTGCGGATTCCTTCTAGTTTCGTTGTGTGACCTTCTTCGCGAGCCGCTCGGCCACGAGCGGCTGGACGAATTTCGATACGTCGCCCCCGAGGGTGGCGATCTCCCGAACCATGGTCGCGGAAATGAACATGTACTGTTCCCCCGGGGTCAGGAACACGGTTTCCACGTCGGGGTAGAGATTGCGGTTCATGCCCGCCATCTGGAACTCGTACTCGAAGTCCGAGACCGCTCGCAGGCCGCGCAGGATGACGTGGGCTCCGTGCTGGTGCAGGAAATCCATCAGCAGGCAGTCGAATCCATGGACTTCCACGTTGGGATACTGGGACAGGACCGCCTTCGCGATGTCCAGGCGCTCGGGCAGGGTCAGGAAGGGCTTCTTCGACCGGCTTTCGGCGATTCCCACGATGACGCGCTGGAACAGCCTCGACGCGCGGCGGACGAGATCCTCATGCCCCTTGGTGAGCGGATCGAAAGTCCCCGGATAGACCGCCACGCCGTTGCTCATGTCGATTCCAGCAAATGAAAATGCACCTGCCCGGCCACACCCGCCCGAACCACCCGCCAGGGCACCGGCGGTTCGACTGCCTGCCCGGCCTCCACGTAGAGCCGGGCCCCCGGGCGGCACAGGGCGGCGAGGTGGGGCCAGGTCCGCTCCAGCAGCCCGAGCCGGTAGGGCGGATCCAGGAAGACAAGGTCGAAGGCCGGTCCCGCCGCCGCCACCGAGGCGGCGAATTTTACCCCATCGCCAGGATGCACCTCGAGACGGCCGCCAGCCGCCGTCTCCGGCACCAGGGTCGCGGCATTCTGCCGCAGGACCTGGACGCTGCGTTGATCCCGCTCAACGAAAACCACCTTTTCCGCACCCCGCGAAGCCGCTTCGAAACCGAGGATGCCGCTGCCGGCAAAGAGGTCGAGACAGCACCATCCGGTCAGGTCCTGGCCGAGCCAGTTGAACAGCGTCTCCCTGACCCGGTCCGGGGTCGGCCGCAGGCCCGGCGCGTCGATGACCTTGACCAGGCGGCTGCGCCACTCGCCGCCCGTGATGCGGACCCGGCTCAATCGCCCGCCACGATCACCGTGACCAGGTTCTCCCGTTTCACGTGTCGGGCAAAGGCCTCGCGGACATCCTTGGCGGTCACGGCCTCTATGTTCCGGGGAAAGTCGTCCAGATAGGTCAAAGGCAGACCGTAGAAGCCGATGGCGGAAAGATAGCCCAGGATCTTCGCGTTGCTGTCGAGCCTGAGGGCGAAGCCATCCACGAGATTGCGCTTGGCGGCCAGCAATTCCTCCGGTGTCGGCCCCTCGGCCAGGAATCCGGCGAGGGTTTCCTCCACCACCTTCAGCGCCGCCCCGGCCTGGTCGCGCTTGGTCTGCAGGCCGATCTCGAAGGGGCCTTCGAGGCGCCGCGGCTGGAAGTAGGAGTACACGCTGTAGGCGTAGCCGCGCTTCTCCCGGACTTCCTTCATCAGGCGGGAGACGAAACCACCGCCGCCGAGCACGTAGTTCCCGACCAGCAGGGCGTACCAGTCCGGATCCAGACGCTTCACGGCCGGGAGCCCCAGGTGGATCTGGGCCTGGGTCGCCGGGTGCGGTACCCGCAGCACCTCGGCCCTGGGCAGGCCCACCGGCGGCAACTCCTCGGCGGCCTTTCCGGCGGGAAGCCCCTCGGTGAGGTACTGGGCGATGCGTTCGGCCTCCCGGCGATCCAGGTCGCCGATGATGGACACGACGGCGCGGGCCGCGGAATACCGTTCCCGGTGGAAGGCGGTCACATCGTCCCGGGTGATGGAGGAGACGCTCTCCACCGTGCTCACCCGGCCGTAGGGATGTCCCGGATACAGGGCCGCGGCGAAGCGCTTGCCGGCGATGGCGTCGGGCCGCGTTTCGGCCTCCCTGATGCCGGCGATGGCCCGGCCCTTTTCGCGGTCGAAGACCGCGTCGGGGAACCGGGGCTGCGCCAGAACGGTGCGGAAGAGTTCCAGGGCGGCCTCCCGTTCCGATCGCGCGGAAAGGGTGCGCAGGCTCATGCCCGCACGGTCGGCCTCGACGGAACCGCCCATCCGGGCCCCCGTATCCACGAGGCGGGCCGCGATCTGTTCCTCGTCCAGGGCTCCGGCCCCCGCGTCGAGCAGTCCTCGGGTGAGGCCCGCGATGCCGGACTTGCCCGGCGGGTCGAAGGCGGACCCGGCCGCGAAATCCACCTGGACATCGATGATGGGAATGGCCCGGGTCTCGACGAAATAGACCCGGGCGCCGGAAGGCGCGGTCCAATGTTCGATGCGCACGCCGGCCTGCGCCGCAGACGAGGCCAGTACGGCCAGGATGGTGAAGAGGAAACGGTTCATAGCGTAGGTCATTTCAATGGCGGGCAGCGACGGCAGGTTTGCGGGGCTTGGCGCCATCCAGCGGCTGCGGCTCGAGAACGGCGACCGTCAGGGTATCGTCCACGAAATACTTGCGGGCGACGGCCCGCACCTCGTCGGCGGTGACGCTTCGGATTCTGTCGAGCAGCCTGTCGATGTCCCGCCAGGACTGTCCGGAAGCCTCGGTGCCGCCGATCTCCATGGCCTGGGCCATCAGGGAATCCCGCTTGTAGACCTGGGCAGCCACGGTCTGCACCTTGACCCGGGCCAACTCCTCCTCGGAGACGCCTTCCTCCTGGATGCGGCGGACCTCGCCGCGCAAGGCCGCCTCCAGGTCCGCCACGGTGCGACCCAAGGCGGGCTGCCCGTCCAGGAAGAACTGGGCCTCGCCGCGGAGCGTCGCGTCATAGCCGGCACCGGCCGACTGGGCGATCTTCTGGCCGCGCACCAGGTTGCGGGCGAAACGGGACGCCTCGTGGCCGTCCAGCACGGCGGCGAGCACTTCCAGGGCATAGGGTTCCCGATCCTTGTCCACATCGAGCAGCTTCGGCATCTTCCAGGCCATGGAAAGGTAGGGCAGTTCGGCCGGCGCCTTGACCACGAGGCGCTTCACACCGGTCTGCGGCGGCTCGTTCCGGGGCTTGCGCTCCGGGAGATCCTTGGTCCCGACGGGTCCGTAGTGCTTCTCCGCCAGCCGGAAGACCTCCTCCCTGTCCACGTCCCCGACGACGACGACGTAGGCATTGTTCGGCGCGTACCAATGGTCGTACCAGTCACGCGCGTCCTTCCAGGTCATGTGCTCCAGGTCGTCCATCCAGCCGATGATGGGGCGCCGGTAGGGATGGGCCTGGAACGCCACCGAGTTGAGGGCCTCGTAAACCAGGGCCTGGGGATTGTCCTCCGTCCGCATGCGGCGCTCCTCCATGACCACCTGAATTTCGGACTTGAAGTCCTTCTCCGTGAGCAGCAGGTTCGCCATGCGGTCGGCTTCCAAGGACATCATCTCGGGCAACGCACGCTTGGGCACGATCTGGAAATAGGCCGTGTAGTCCCGCGAGGTGAATGCGTTGTCGCGGCCGCCGGCCTCGGCGACCCGCTTGTTGAACTCGCCGCCGGCCACCTGGCGCGTGCCCTTGAACATCATGTGTTCCAGGACGTGGGCAACACCGGAGGTGCCCTCCTTCTCGTCGATGCTGCCGGCCCGGTACCACACCATGTGAACCACGGTCGGCGCCCGGCGGTCTTCCTTGACGATGACCCGCAGGCCGTTGGACAGTGCTTTTTCGTAGGGGTTGGCGCCGGCATGGCCGGCCAGGGCCAGCAGCAGCGCGAGCAGGACTGTTCTCGTCATGTTGTCGTAAGAGCCTCTGTTAAAATGGTTTTCGGCGCATCTTAACCCGCCGCGCCGCATAGGACATCGCGCCCCCATGTTTGGTTTCCTGAAAAAGAAGGACGAGGCTGCCGCCCCGCCCCCGGCTTCCGACACCCCCGCCGACGTGGCGGGGGACGAGGCCCTCGCGCCCGCAAAGATCTCCTGGACCGAGCGGCTGAAGGCGGGCCTGGCCAAGACCCGCACCCAGTTGGGCGGCCAGTTGAACAGCCTGTTCCGGCGGGCCCGGATCGACGACGAACTGCTGGAGGAACTGGAATCCACCCTGCTGATGGCCGACTGTGGCGTCGACGCGACCCAGTGGCTCCTTGACCAGTTGAAGGATCGGGTGAAGCGCCACCGGCTCGAGACGCCGGCGCAGCTGCAGCAGGCCCTGACCGAGCTCCTCGAAACCCTGCTGGCGCCCCTCGAGCAACCCCTCGACCTGGGCGGCCACTCCCCCTTCATCATGATGATCGCGGGCGTGAATGGCGCCGGGAAAACCACGTCCATCGGCAAGCTCGCCCACAAGTTCCACGACGACGGCCACTCCGTGCTGTTCGCGGCGGGGGACACCTTCCGTGCCGCCGCCCGGGAGCAGTTGATGGAATGGGGCCGCCGCAACGACGTGACGGTGATCGCCCAGGAATCCGGGGACCCGGCCGCCGTGGTGTTCGACGCCGTGGGGGCGGCCCGGGCAAGGGGCACACGCATCGTCCTCGCCGACACGGCGGGGCGCCTGCCCACCCAGCTGCACCTGATGGAGGAGATCGCCAAGGTCAGGCGGGTCATCCAGAAGGCCGAGCCTACGGGGCCCCATGAGGTCTTGCTGGTGCTGGATGCCAACGTGGGCCAGAACGCGATCCAGCAGGTGAAGGCCTTCGACAAGGCCATCGGCGTGACCGGCCTCATCGTCACGAAACTGGACGGCACCGCGAAGGGTGGGGTGCTGGCGGCCATCGCGCGCCAGTGTCCGAAACCGGTCCGCTACATCGGCGTCGGCGAGGCCATCGAGGACTTGCAGCCTTTCCGGGTCCGGGAGTTCGTCGCCGCCCTGTTCGAGCCCGCTGCCCGGGCGTGATCGAGTTCCGCCGCGTCGGCAAGCGCTATCCCGGCGGCGGCAACGATGCCGTTGCCGACCTGGAGTTCCGGATCGACCGGGGCGATCTGGTCGTCGTGGGCGGCCATTCCGGGGCCGGCAAGAGCACCCTGCTGAAAATGATCCCCGCCATCGAGCGGCCGACAGTCGGCGCCGTCCTGGTGGAAGGGCAGAACGTGGGGGCCCTGCGTCCGTCGGCCCTTCCCTTCCTGCGCAGGAATATCGGCCTGGTGTTCCAGGACCAGAAGCTGCTCTTCGACCGCAATGCCTTCGAGAACGTGATGCTGCCGCTGGCGATCGCCGGTTTCCCGCACCGGGAGGCTGGCCGGCGCGTCTTTGCGGCGCTCGACAAGGTGGGCCTGGGCGACCGGGAGCGGGCGATGCCGTCGGCGCTCTCCGGCGGCGAACAGCAACGCCTCGCCATCGCCCGGGCGGTGGTGCACCGGCCGGCGCTGCTCCTCGCCGACGAGCCGACCGCGCACCTGGACCCGGAAACGGCGGCGGCGGTGGGGGGGATCTTCCTGGACTTCCACCGGGTGGGGGTCACGGTGCTGGTGGCCACCTACGACCGGTCCTTGTTCCCAGGGGCGCGGCGTCTTGACCTGGACCACGGACGGCTTCGCGGATGACGGCCCTCGCGCGGTGGATCGCCGGACATCGGAGCGCCGCGCGGGAGGCAGTGCGCCGGCTCGCGTACGCCCCCCTGAACGCCTCGCTGGCGATCCTGGCCATGGCGGTTTCGCTGGCACTGCCGGCCATTGGCCAGATGCTGCTCGGCAACGCCCTGGGCCTCGCGGAGCAGGTGGCGCCGACCCTGGAAATTTCGCTGTTCCTTTCCCCGGACGCGGGGCGGCCGGCCGCCGAGCAGGTCCGCAGACGCCTGGGCGCGCATCCGGGGATCAAGGGTATCCGCTTCCTGCCGAGGGAAGAGACCCTGGCCCGCATGAAGGGGGCGGCGGGGCTCGGCGAAGTCATCGACGCCCTCCCCCGCAATCCCTTTCCCGACGCCTTCACGGTTAGGCCGGCCGACACGGCGCCCGCGGCGATGGATGCCCTGGCGGCGGAACTGCGCCGCCTCCCCCAGGTGGAACATGTCCAACTGGATTCGGCCTGGACCCGGCGCCTGGATGCATTGCTGCGCCTGGGACGCCTGGGCATCCTGCTGCTGGCGGGCCTGCTGGGCCTGGGCGTCGTCGCCATCGCCTTCAGCACGGCCAGATTGCAGGTATCGACCCGAACCGCGGAAATCGAGCTCTCCCGCCTGCTCGGGGCCACCGATGCCTTCGTTCGCCGCCCCTTCCTGTGGGCCGGGGCCCTGCAGGGGCTGCTCGCCGGGCTGGCCGCCCTGGCGGTCGTCGCGGCGGTCACCTTCTGGCTGCGCGGACCGCTGGCCGAGGCTGCGAGCCTCTATGGCCTCGAATGGCAGCTTCGGGGGCCCGCGGCGGGGGACGCGGCGACGGTCCTGACGGCGGCGGCTGCCCTCGGCTGGCTCGGGACAGCGCTGTCGCTGCGACGCTTCCTGGCAAATACCTGATAAATTCACGAAACTATTTTCGGTTGTTAGCACTCATACGCAGCGAGTGCTAATATTGAGCCGAAAGGAGCCCATGACCATGAGCCATGCCCTGTTGAGCGCCAACTTCCCCGTTCCGTCCACGGCGTCGAGCCTGGAGGCCTACATCCAGGCGGCGAATCGTGTGCCGATGCTGACCGAGATCGAGGAAAAGGAACTGGCCCGCCGTTTCCGCCAGGAGGAAGACCTGGGCGCGGCGCGGCAGCTCGTGCTTTCCCACCTGCGGCTGGTGATTGCGGTGGCGCGCGGCTATCTGGGTTACGGCCTGCCGCATGCAGACCTGATCCAGGAAGGGAACATCGGCCTGATGAAGGCGGTGAAGCGCTTCGACCCGGAACGCGGGGTGCGCTTGGTGTCCTTCGCCCTCCATTGGATCAAGGCGGAGATTCACGAGTACATCCTCAAGAACTGGCGACTGGTGAAGGTGGCCACCACCAAGGCCCAGCGCAAGCTGTTCTTCAACCTGCGCGGCATGAAGCAGGACAGCCGTGCCCTGGGTGCGACCGAAGCCCAGGCCATCGCCCGCGAACTCGGCGTGAAACCCGAGGAAGTGGTCGAAATGGAAACCCGCATGTCCGGCGCCGATGTGTCCCTCGAGCCCCTGGCGGAAGACGAGGAGGAGCGCTACGCTCCCATCGCCTACCTGGCGGCGGACAGCAGTGCGGAGCCCACCGTCCAGTTGGAGCGCCGCGAGTACGACCGGCTTCAGGACGAAGGCCTGCAGGGGGCGCTGGCGGCCCTGGACGACCGCAGCCGCGCCATCGTGCGCCGCCGCTGGCTCGTGGAGGACGGCGAGGAGGCTGCGACCCTGCACGAACTGGCTGCGGAGTACAAGGTTTCCGCGGAGCGCATCCGTCAGATCGAAGCCAAGGCCATGCAGAAGATGCGCGGCCACCTGGCAACCAGGATGTAAGTCCCCGCGCTTGCCGAAACGAGAGGGCCGCAAGCTGCGGCCCTTTGTTTTTCTGGGGCCGGGAACGGATTTCGCCCTTTCGGATCGCGACGAATCAGAATCCCATGCGTCGGCTCGTCTTGCCGCGGCTGGCCTCCAGGTCGCGGGTTGCCAGTTCTGACCGACCGTCCAGCTTCGCGGTCCCGAAGGCCGCCAAGAGCCGCTTGCGCATGTCCCTCGGCGGGACTGCGGCCAGCGATTCCATCACGTCGGCCGGAGGTTCCTCGGGAAATCCCCAGTCGTGCCCGGAGACGATCTCCCGGTAGAGCCGGCAGGCGATGCGCAGGGATTCGGCCTCGTCCGGCCGTGGTACCTGGTAAACGTTCATCCGGTTCAGGATGGGTTCCGGCAAACCGCGTTCGTCGTTGGCCGTGGACACCCACAGCACATGGCTCGCATCCATGTCGAGCTCGACGAATTCGTCCCTGAAGTTCCTCGCCGTATCGCGCTCCAGAAGCCCGTAGAGCGCCCCCATGGGGTCGTAGCGGGAATCGCCACCAGCCTTGTCCACTTCATCGAGCACCATGACGGGATTGGCGTACTCGCCATTCACCAGGGCGTTCGCCACCTTGCCGGGCTTCGCATTGCTCCACTGGGAAGAAGCGCCCGACAGGATCCAGCCGGCGGTGAGCGAACTCATGGAGACGAACTCGTAGCCGGTCCCGAGGGTTTCGGCCAGGCAGCGGGCGAAGTGCGTCTTGCCGATTCCAGGCTCGCCAAGCAGCAGCATGGGGGTGAAATGAACCGGCTCGTTGCCCGACACGGCGAGGGCAAGGTACTTCTTCAGGTCGTCCACCACCTCGGAGAAATTCGGACAACGCTCGTAAAGAGAATCGAGCGCATCCGCCGAGGAGGGCTTGACCACGAAGCGGATTCCCCCGCGCTGGCGCATCCGGTCATAGAAGGCGGACAGGGATTCGTGACGCCCCGCAGCGCCGTCCTCGAGGGCCCGCTCGACGTCGGACACGCAATAGATTTCCCGCGTGTCGGCCAGCGGAATGCGGATCTCTGCCTCTGCCATGGCACACCTCCTCGCTCGATGCCCGATCGGTGCCCGTGGCGGAACGCCGGGCACCCACGCTTCGATCAGCAAGTTCGGGGCCAGTTCATCCCCCCGGCCTTGCCCGGCCGGGAGCCGTGACGCGAATCACGGGCCAGGCCGCCGGCCCCCCCGACGCCGCCCCGGGCCGTGGCGGCGGGCGCACCGGATCGGCGCGCCCTCAGGCGAGGGCGTGGTCGACCAGCAGGGCGGCGAAGAGCAGGGCCAGGTAGAGAATGGACCAGCGAAAGGATTTGCGGGCGGCCTCGTCGGTGTAGGCGCGCCACACCCGCCAGGCATGGGCAAGGAAGATCCCGTCCAGGACGATCGCGGCGGCCAGGTAGGGCAGGCCGCTCATGCCCACGATCCAGGGCATCAGGGTCACGGCGGTGAGGCCGACCGTGTAGAGGAAGACCGACCGGCGGGTGTATTCGGCGCCATGGGTCACGGGAAGCATGGGCAGCCCCGCGGCGGCGTACTCCTTGGCCCGATACAGGGCCAGGGACCAGAAATGGGGCGGCGTCCATACGAAGATGATCAGGAACAGCAGCCACGCTTCCGCGGGGGCCTCGCCGGTCACCGCGGCCCAACCCAGGACGGGCGGCATGGCCCCGGAGGCGCCGCCGATGACGATGTTCTGGGAGGTGCGGGGCTTCAGGTAGATGGTGTAGATGATGGCGTACCCGACGAAGGTGGCGAGGGTGAGCCACATGGTCAGGTGATTCACGAAATGGTAGAGGATCGACAACCCCACCCCGCCGGTAAGGCCGGAGAAGAAGAAGACCTCGAAGACGCCGACCTCGCCGCGCGGCAGCGGCCGGGCCCGGGTACGCGCCATGACGGCGTCAATGTTCTGCTCGATCAGGCAGTTCACCGCCGCCGCGGCACCGGCGGCCAGGGCGATGCCGATGGTGCCGGCGACCAGCACGCGCAGCGGCACCATGCCGGGGGCCGCCATGAACATGCCGATGACCGCGCAGAAAACGATCAGGGAGATCACGCGCGGTTTGGTCAGCTGGACGTAGGCCGAGAGCCGCAGGGCGGCCGACTGGAGGACGAGGCTGGCTTCCTTCATCGCGATCCTTCGGGAAATTTCATTTCAGGCTTGAAGCGTCGCGCGAGTTTATCACGGCGCCTTCACCCGTTCGCGGCCTACACCGCGGCACGCGAACGATGACCATCCCTGCCCGGGCCGCGCCGCGGGAAGCTTCCCCGATGAGGCGAAAGGGCATATCAGCCGCCGGTCAGCGCCAGGTAATCGTCCACCATCCGGCCGGCTTCCTGGGGAGCCGAGAACACCGCCAGCAAGCGTCCCTTCGTGTCGATCAGGTAGATGGCCGCCGTGTGGTCGACCGGGTAATGGGCATCGCCTCCCTTGTCGTGGCGCACGTAGTACACGCCGAGGTGCTTGACCAGGGCCGCGAGGGCCGCGTCGTCACCCACCGCGCCCACGAAAGACGGATCGAAATGCGGTACGTACTGGGCAAGAAGCTCCGGCGTGTCGCGTTTCGCGTCCACCGAGACGAAGGCCACTTGAGGCACCGGACCCTTGCGCTCGACGACTCCGGCCTTCACCCGGGCCATCAGCGCCAGGGCCGTCGGGCAGATGTCCGGGCAGTGGGTGTAGCCGAAGAACAGGAAGGTCCAGCGGCCGTCCAGGTCCGTGTTCGTGAAGCGCAGCCCGCCGGCCCTCGCGAAATCGAAGGCCGGCAGCGGCTTGTCGTCCTTCAGCACCGTGGCGGACCGGGTCTGCGCCTGGGGAATGCCCGCAGGAGGCCGCGGCGCGACCATCGCGCGCCAGGCGAGGATGGTGCCTGCGACGGCCAGGGCGAACCCCGCGAGGATCAGGGTGCGGCCCCAGCGTTTGTTTTCCATTCCGGTTCTCCAAACGAACGAGGCACCCGCAGGTGCCTCGTTGGAATCCTAGCAGATCAGGTCCAGAGCGTCATTTGCGGCCGTAGCAGTAGGGATCCCAGTCCTCGGCCACGGACGGCGGCGAGGGCCAGTTGCCATGGGGCGGCGGCGACACGGTGGTCCACTCGAGCGATCTGGAGCCCCAGGGATTGTTCCCCGCGACGGGGCCCCTGGCGGCCCCCACGATCCAGTTGACGACGGCGATCAGGAATCCGACGCCGAGGATCACCGCACCCAGCGTCATCAGCTGGTGGGCGCCCTCGAACTGGGGAAAGTGGGAATAGTCGTAATACCGGCGGGGCATGCCCTTCACGCCGATGTCCATCATCGTCCAGAAGACGATGTTCGTGCCGATGAAGGTGAGCCAGAAGCCCGCCTTGCCCCAGAACTCGTTGTACATCCGGCCGGTCATCTTCGGGAACCAGTAATAGACGCCGGCGAATATCGAGAATGTGCCGGCGACGGCCATCACGTAGTGGAAATGGCCGACCACGTAGTAGGTATCCGACAGGTGGAGGGTCAGGGACGTCACCGCCAGCGGGACGCCCGTCAGGCCACCGATCAGGAACAGGAACAGCACGCCCAGGGCGTAGAGCATCGGCGTCTCGAAGGTGATCGAACCCTTGTACAACGTGCCCACCAGGCCGATCACCATCAGGCCGACGGGGACCGAGATCATCAGCGTCGTGACCATCTGGCCGATGCGCAGCCAGTCGGCCATGCCGGTGACGTAAAGGTGGTGGACCCAGACCTCCCCCGCCAGGAGCACGATGCCGCCGATGCCGCCGTAGACCACCATCTTGTAGTTGAACACGCGATTCTTCGCGAAGGTGGACACGATCTCGTAGATGACGCCGATGAAGGGCAGGAAGATCACGTAAACGGCCGGGTGCGAATAGAACCAGAAGAGGTTCTGGTAGGTCAGCACGTCACCGCCTCGGGTGGGATCGAAGAAGTTCGTGCCCAGGTACTTGTCGAGGCTGATCATGGTGACGGCCGTGCCGAGCACGGGCACGAAGATCAACTGGAGCACGAAGGCGCCCAGGGTGCACCAGACAAAGATGTTCAGCTTGCCGAGCGTCAGGCCGGGTGCCCGCATGTAGGCGATCGTGGTGAGGAAGTTCACGCCGCCGATGATCGAGGCAAATCCGAGGATCAGCACCGTGAATGTGTACATCGCCGTGTTGCCGGTCGTGATCGTCGAGTAGGGCGGGTATCCGGTCCACATGACGTCGGGGGGATCGGGAAGGAAGAAGGTGAGCAGGGCGAGGATGATGCCGACGTAGAACAGCCAGACGGACAGGGCATTCACGCGGGGGAAGGCCACGTCCTTGGCACCGATCATCAGCGGGATGCAGAAGTTGGCGAAGAATCCCGTCAGCGCGGGGATCTGGAAACCCAGGATCATCACCGCGCCATGGGCGTAGAGCCAGACGTTGTATTGGGTGGGGTTTCCGGTGATGGTGGGCCCGACCGTGGAAAGCTCGGCCCGCATCAGGAGCGCCATGATGCCCGCCACCGCAAAGGCCGCGATGGAGCCGATCAGGTAGAGGACGCCGACCCGCTTGTGGTCGGTGGTGAAAATCCA
The DNA here is from genome assembly GCA_016791145.1 of Rhodocyclaceae bacterium. Lineage (GTDB taxonomy): Bacteria > Pseudomonadota > Gammaproteobacteria > Burkholderiales > Rhodocyclaceae > JAEUNJ01. The sequence continues at coordinate 23,177 of JAEUNJ010000111.1, forward strand.
TTCTTTCCAGTTCATTCGGTGATTCTCCTTACGCGGACTTCTTCTTGCCGGACTTCGGCGCGGTCTCGGGCGCCGCGGCGGGCACCGGCGCTCCCGCCGCCCCGGCGGTCTTCAGCTTCGTGCCTTCGCCCTCGTACCAGGCGTTGAACTCGGCCTCGGGCACCACCACGACCTTGCCGGCCATGTAGGAGTGCATGACCCCGCAATACTCGGCGCAGGTAACCAGGTGCTCCCCGGGCTCCTTGGGCAGGAACCAGAGGTAGGTCGTCCGGCCGGGCATCGAATCCTCCTTGACCCGGAAATCGGGGATGAAATGGCTGTGCAGCGTGTCGCGGCTCGTCATGCGCAGCAACACCGGCTTGCCGGCCGGCACCTTCAGCTCGTTCTGGGTCCGCACGCCGTTGGGGTAGGTGTAGTCCCAACTGTACATCCCGGATTCCAGGTGCACCTCGAGGCGGTTTTCCGGGACCTGCCGATAGGCATTCCAGAGTTGCCAGCCGTTGGCGGCCACGAAGAGGTCGTCGGCCAGGAAAACGAAGGTGGGGATCACCGCCCAGGCGACGGCCGTCGCGGGCGACAGCTTCGGAGACTCGCCCTCCTGCCCGGGACCCCGGGCGCGGTACTTCCAGATGAAGTAGGCGGTCATCAGGGCGAACAGGATGCCGATGATGGTGATGTCGATCAACACCTCCCTCCACAGGTGGTCCCACCCGGCGGCCGGATCGACGATCTTCGGCGCGTCGGCGCCCTTCCCGTCGTAGGCCGGCACCGCCACCGCCAATTCCGCCGCCAGGCAGCCGGCCGCGCCGAACAGCCCGGCCAGACCCCGTTTCATCGCGTCACGCATTCGCCCTCCCCATCCTTTTCCTGTAGAACCAAGAGCCCAGAATCATCATGAGGATCCCCGAGACCAGGGATCCGACGCCGGCCAGCAGCGGGTAGTTCCACTGGTAACGGCCCTCCGCATAGTTGTAGCTGAAGCAGGCCCCCGTCAGCATGTCGAAGACCGCGGTCGAATTGGAAATGCGCTCCCAATCGGCATCCAGGATGGCGAGCTCGATGTTGCGCGCATCCATCCGCGTGCCGTAGATGTAGCGCGCCACTCGCCCTTGGGGCGTCAGGAACACGAGCACGTTGGGATGCAGGAAGGCTGCCGCGGCATCGGACCAGAAGAACCGGAAGCCGACACTGCCGGCGAACTCGGACTGGACATCCGGCTGCTTGAGGACCGCATGGCGCCAGCCATGGCGCATGTCCGGCGGGACCGCGCCGGTCCTGGCCAGGAATTCGGCGGCGCTGGCCGGCGAATCCTTGCGGTCGAAGGACACCGTCAGCACCCGGTAGTCCTCGCCGAGCCGGAAGCGCTCCACCCGCGGGAGCACGCGGGCAAGCTCCGCATTCATCACCGGGCAGGTTCCGTCGCAGCCGTAATAGGACAGCAGGAGTATCAGCGGCTTCCCCCGGAGGTCGCCGATGCTGAAGTCCCGGCCGCCCTCGTCGGTGAGGACGGTCCCCTCCTGCAACCTGGAACCGAGGAATCTCGGTTCGTCGATCTGCATGAAGGAAGCGTCCACCACGGACTCCCGCGTGGGCTCGGTCACCGCGCGGGCGGAGACGGGCCACAACATGGCGAGCAGCACGGCGCTTACCAGTAATAGACCTGGGAGACGACGAAGAACCAAATGATGTCCACGAAGTGCCAGTACAGGCCCGCGGTGCGGGCGAAACCCATGCTCAGCGCGCCGGACAGGGCGG
>JAEUNJ010000290.1 GCA_016791145.1 Rhodocyclaceae bacterium
CACCCGGTCGCCCGGCTGCACCAGGTTGACGAAGCAGGTTTCCATGCCCACCGAGCCCGGACCGGAGACCGGGAAAGTCAGCGGATTGCGGGTCTGGTAGGCGTAACGGAGCAGTTCCTTCAACTCCTCCATCATCCCGACAAAAATCGGGTCCAGGTAGCCCACCACCGGCTGGCCCAGGGCAGCAATCACCCGCGGGTGCATTTCCGAGGGGCCGGGTCCCATCAGGGTACGCAACGGCGGATGGAAGGAAGAGATCTTCTTGGGGGCGGGAACGCTCATGACGGGGAATCGGATGGGTGGCCGGATCAAGCGAATATCATAGCAAAATCAACGCACAGGCTGGACGGCGATCGGCGCCCAGGCCACCGGCGGTGCCGCGTCCCCGATCCCTTCGTCGCAGGCCCGATCGCCCGCGGGGTCCGGAAAACCCGATGCGGCGAGGCCGGTGAAGTCGAAGAGCTGGCGGTCCATCAGGTGGGACGGCACCACGTGGGCAAGACTGCGGAAAAGCGTGTCGATGCGCCCGGGGAAGCGCTTTTCCCAGTCCTGGAGCATGGCCTTCACCTGCCTGCGCTGGGCCTGTTCCTGGCTGCCGCAGAGATTGCAGGGGATGATGGGGAACCGGCGGATGTCGGCCCAGGCCGCCAGGTCGCGCTCGTTGCAGTAGGCGAGGGGACGGATCACGACGTGCTTCCCGTCGTCGGACTGGAGCTTCGGCGACATGGCTTTCATCTTCCCGCCGAAGAACATGTTGAGGAAGAGGGTTTCCAGGATGTCGTCCCGGTGGTGGCCCAAGGCGATCCGCGTCGCGCCCAGTTCCAAGGCGACCCGGTAGAGGATGCCCCGGCGCAGCCGCGAGCAAAGGGAACACGTCGTCTTCCCTTCCGGGATCAGGCGCTTGACGATGGAATAGGTGTCCTGCTCCTCGATCCGGAACGGGATGCCGAGTCCGGCAAGGTATTCCGGCAGCACGTGGGCGGGAAACCCCGGCTGCTTCTGGTCCAGGTTCACGGCAACGACCTCGAAACGCACGGGCGCCTTGTCGCGCAGATGCAGCAGGATGTCGAGTAGGCCGAAGGAGTCCTTCCCCCCCGAGAGGCAGACCATCACCCGGTCGCCCTCGCCGATCATGCCGTAATCCACGATGGCCTCGGCCACCTGCCGCCGGAGGCGCTTGGCGAGCTTGCGGGCCTCGCGCTCGGCCTTGTCGGCGCGGCGGCGGGAAGGGCCGGGGGTTATCGGGTCGATGGGAGAAGTCTCGGCCGCTTCCGCGCTCGATTCCATGTGTGCGTCCTTGCTCAGAGGCGGGTCGTACGGCCGCCGTCCACGTTGAGGACCTGCCCGGTCACGTAGGGCGCCTCGAAGGCGAGGAAACGCACCGCCCCGGCGATGTCGGCCGGTGTCCCCGTACGCCCCAGCGGAGTGTGCGCAAGGATGGCCGCCCGTTCTTCCGGGGGAAAGTCCGTGTCGTTCTCCGGCCAGGCGATGGGTCCCGGCGCAACGGCGTTGACCCGCACCTCCGGCGCCAGTTCCTGGGCCAGGGCCCGGGTGAGTCCCAGCAGGCCCGCTTTCGCCGCGCTGTAGAGCGGATAGCCCTTCAGGGGTCGCTCCGCATGGACGTCGGTGATATTCACTATGCATCCCCGTCGCCGGCGCAGGTGCGGCGCGGCGGCCTGGGCGAGGAAAAGCGGCGCCTTGAAGTTGCTGCCCACCAGGTCATCCCACGCGGCCTCGCCGATGGTGCCCACCGGTGTCCGGTAGAAGCTCGACGCATTGTTCACCAGCACGTCGAGATTCCCGAATCGCGCGACGACAGCACCGACCAGCCCCTCGATCGCCGAAGTATCCCGCAGGTCGGCCTGGAAGGCCTCGGCCGATCCCGGCCGGAACGCGTTGAGGGTCGCCGCCAGGGCCAGGGCCTCCGCGCGGGAACCGCGGAAATGAACGGCGACGGCGGCACCGACCGCATGCAGGCAGCGGGCGATCTCGGCCCCGACGCGGCGGGCGGCGCCAGTGACCAGGACAACCTGGGGCTGGGGGGGGGATTCCATGCCCAAAAGTATACCCGGGGCTGCCCAGCCGCATCCCGGCCCTAGCGGCCTGCCCGGCAGACCGTTTCCAGAAGCCGCGCGGCGGCGGCAAATCCGAAAGAGGCCGTCACCATCACGGACGACCCATACCCCGCGCAGTTGAGGC
>JAEUNJ010000209.1 GCA_016791145.1 Rhodocyclaceae bacterium
TGGGGGAAATGCCCTCCGCCTGGGCGGCGGCGCCGAAGCCGCCGGCGAGAACGGCCAGGCCGGCCGCGCGCGTGAATTGCCTCAAAGCCATGAGATGCTCCTGTATCGAGATTCGTCGGCTGTCCGCCGTCCGTCGGGGACGCCTGCCCGCAAACCCTGCCGCCGGGCGAGGCATCCGTTGCCACAACGGGCCGCGAGACCCTGCCCCCCCTTGACCGCGGGGCACGGGGATCGTCAAGCTGTTTCCCTGTGCCGATTGTGGTTTCCGGATTATTTCCCCGTGACGTTCTTCCGACAATAGTCCGTATGGACTATTGCGCCGCCCACGGCGGCAGGTTCGCCTCCCCGGGAAAGAGACGTTTAAAACGCAGGCGCCCTGGGGCAAAATCAGGGTGCCGCAGGATTCGGGGGTCCCGCCCGGGCCGGGGCGCCAGGCAATGGACAAGGACCGGATGCGCGGGAGGGATCATCGCTTCCGGACAATGCATTCAACATGATCGTCCGGATACTCTCCGGCCGGAAGGCGATGCCGGCCACGGATCGGGCCGAAGGAGACCAGCGACCATGTGCGGCCGCTACGCGCTGAACCACCGTCCCGCGGACCTGATCCGCATCTTCGAACTGGTCGGCTGCCCGGAGTTCGGCCCCCGCTACAACATCGCGCCCACCTCGGAAGTCCCCGTGGTCCGCGTCTCGCCGGAGGGGGAGCGCATCGCCCACCTGCTGCGCTGGGGACTCGTGCCGCACTGGGCGAAGGATCCGGCCATCGGCGCGAAGCTCAACAACGCCCGCGGCGAGACGGTGGCCGAAAAGCCCTCGTTCCGCGACGCCTTCCGACGGCGCCGGTGCATCGTGCCCGCCTCGGGGTTCTACGAATGGAAGGCCGAGGGCCGAGTCAAGCTGCCGCACTACATCAGCGCGCCGGACGGGGAACCCCTGGCCCTGGGGGGCCTGTGGGAGTCCTGGCGGGCGCCGGACGGCGGCGTGTTGCGCACCTGCTGCATCGTCACCACGGGTCCGAACGGGGTCATGGCGCCCATCCACGACCGGATGCCGGTGATCCTCCCGCGCGAGGCCTGGCAGGCCTGGCTGGCCGGGCCGGCGGAGGAGGCCCTGGCCCTTGTCCGCCCCTGCCCCGACCCGATGCTGCAGGCATGGCAGGTCGGGCGCCGGGTGAGCCGCGCCGCCGAGGAGGGGGAGGACCTGATCCTGCCGCTGGCCCAGGGGGAGGCGCCGTGAAGACCCGCCGCAACGAACTGCCCGCCTACGTGACGCGGGACGGCTCCGAGGTGCGCGAACTGATGCACCCCGCCCGGCACGACGTGCGGCGGCAGAGCCTCGCCGAGGCCGTCGTCCCGCCCGGAATGCGCACGCACCTGCACCGCCACCGGATCACCGAGGAGCTCTACCACGTCACCGCCGGCGCGGGAGTCATGACGCTCGGGACGGACCGTTTCGAGGTCCTCCCCGGCGACACCGTGCTGATCCCGCCGGGTACGCCGCACTGCGTGGAGGCGACGGGCGGCGAGGCCCTGGTGATCCTGTGCGCCTGCAGCCCGGCCTACAGCCACGAGGACACCGAACTGCTGGACGGGACCTGAACCCTCGGCCACGCCGCCCGGACACCGGGCGAAACGTTGACCAATGCCCGCCTCCGGGAACGGCGCTCACGGCCCGCCGGTGGGCTTGGCGGAAGCAGGACGGCCGATCCCCGCCCATGGGTTGAAACGGCGAGGCCGGCGGATCACACGGGCAAATCGGAATCCGGCCGCATCGGAGGTGCTCGCCCCGCGGGCGGACCGGCGCCGGTTCGCCGCACTTCGACGCCGCGCCTTTCGCCGCGGGCCGTCCGCGGTCAAGGTCCCGGGCGGCGCGCTTTCCGGAGTGCTCCGCCTAGAGCGGCAACTCCGCCGCCACCTGCCACTCGCCCTGCTCCGGCCGGCGGGGCTGTCCGGCGTCCTCGCGGATGCGCTCGCGCAGGCTGGCACCCTCGGCAAGCGCCGAACCGAAGCGCTGCCGGATCGCCACCTCGTAGTCGGCCAGCGGCGCGCGGCCGGCCAGGGCGGCCAGGCAGGCATTGGCCGCGGCCTCGCCGGAGGCAACGGCGGCGGGGACGCCCATGCCCGTGATCGGGTGGGCGAGGCCCGCCGCGTCGCCGGCGAAGAGGATGTTGCCGGCCACCAGCCGTTCCCGCATCCCGCCGACGGGCATCAGGCCGCCGAATCGCTGCAACACCTTTTGCCCCACCTGGCCGAGGAGTTGCAGGTGCAGGTGCAGGTGGTCGAGCAGCCGCTGGCCGTCGGCAGCGGTCCCGGCCTCGTGGGCCACCGCGAGGCTCGCCCGGTCGTCGCCGTTGGGTTGCAGCCAGGCATGCACGTCCGGATGGCCAGGGGCGAACAGCACCTGCACCAGGCGTCGCGGGCGGGACAGGGGCAGCGCGTACTGCGTGGTCTGGCGGACCTCCAGGGGCCGCAGGGCCAGCGATTCGGCAACCGCCGAATGAGGTCCGTCCGCGGCCACCATCGCCCGATAGCGGATCTCCCTTTCCTCGCCGGTGGCCAGCCGGCTTATCCGGGCCGAGTGGGTGGCCGGAACCAGGTCGACGATCTCGGTCTGGAGACTGATCTCGGCGCCGGCCTCCCGGGCGATCTCCACCAGGGAGCGATCGAAATCCACCCGGTCGACGAAGGTGCCCGGCACATCCGCGGGGCTGCCGCCCAGCCAGCGGGCGCTGATCCAGCCGATCCGCGGCTCGCCCCCATTGGGAAAGGCCGGGTGCCCCAGGCGTGCCTTGCGGTCGATGGCGAGCACGCGCAGGCCGCCCCGTGCCGCCACGGCCGCCGCCGCCGCGCCCGCGGGCCCGAGCCCCACCACCAGCAGATCCCAGCCTTCGTCCATGATGTGCGCGCCTGCGCCGCCTGATTTTTATCAAATGCTAGCCGATGCATTTCGTGAAATGCAAAGGAAATCAAGGCCCCGTCGGTCACGGGGTCACGGCGGCCGGCATTTCCCCTATGCTCCGCGTGGGGCGGGCCCGGTCCCTTTCACCTTTTCCCGCGCCACCGGCGCGGGATTTTGGGATCATTGCGCCATGGGCCTGCTCGATTGGCTTTCCCCTTCCCCCGTCCCGTCCCCCGAGACCGTCGCCCGCATCGGTCGGGCGATCGACGCCATCGAGCCCCGCATCCGGCTGGTCGGCGGATACGAACGCCGCCTGGCGCCGGCCGTGGAGCGGGCCGGGGCCTACTGCGCGGCGCTGGCGGAACGCATCCCGGGACCGGTGACGATCAGCCGCGGCGCCTTCGCCGCCGATCCCCTGGTGCATGCCCTGTTCGGCAGCGCGGAGGACATCGGCACCATGTTCGCCACCAGCCAGTGCGTGCGTGATCATCTGGCGGGTCTGCCCGAGACCGCCGGCAGCCACTGCTGCGCCCTGCTCGGCATGCGCCGCCGCGAGAAGGCGGGATTTGGCGTCGCCGTCACCGGCGACGTGCTGCGCCAGGACGAGCCGCAGCGCACGCTGTACTTCGCCGACCACACGCTGGCCGAGCCGGCGGCCGACGTGGCGGCGGCGCGGCGCCGCCTGGCCGGCGCCATGTTCCAGGGACTCTTGCAGAGCATCGCCTTCCACGTGGACGAGGTGCGGCGGGAAATGGCCGGCCTGCGCCAGGACAGCGCCATCGAGGGAGCCCGGGTCCGGGCCCTGGATGGCCCCGAGGCCCACACCCGGCACCTGGACGACCTGCGTCGGCGCCTGCGGGCCACGGCCGACGCCCTGTCCCCGGCGTCGTTGCTGGAAACCCTCGCCGACAGCCTGGCCGAGCCGGAGAGGCACCTGAGCCTGGAACCGCTGCGTTACGCCGTGGATCGGGCGGGCATCATCGCCGCCGGGCCGGCCGCCGCCGGGACGGTGGACAGCCTGGAGTTCGCCGAGCTCTGCAGCCGCGACCAGCGTCGCTGGATCGTCGTGCTGGCGTCCATCGACCACGCGGAGGCGCGCGAGGCCCTGGTCCGCCTCGACGCCGCCCGGCGCTACATGCTGCTCTGACCGGGCAGGGCCTGCAGCGCCGCGGCCAGGCCCGCCAGTTCCGCCTCGAGGGAATCCAGCATCGCCGGATCAACGGGCGCCGCCGGGTCCCGGAGGACCGCTTCCACGCCCGCCGCCGCGTCCGCCAGATCCCGGGCGCCCAGGGTTCCGGCGGCGCCCTTGAGGGTATGGGCGAGGCGCCGTGCTTCGTCCCGCCGGCCATCGGCCAGTGCGGCGCGGATCCGCGCCACGTCGTCCGCATGGGCGCCGGTGAAAATCCCCAGCAGGCGCAGGTAGCTGGCGACCCGGCCCCGGACGCTCTTCAGTCCGGTCTCCGGGTCGAGGCCCCGGATGGCGGAAAGTGCCGCCGGCACGGCCGGCACGTCGCCCGCGCCCCCGCCCGCCTCGCCCTTCGCCGGTAGCGGCACCGGCTGGCCGGACTGCGCCTCCGGCAGCCAGCGCAGCAAGGTGGCATAGAGGGTGTCCGGATCGACGGGCTTGGCCACGTGGTCGTTCATGCCGGCGGCAAGGCAACGCTGGCGGTCCTCCCCGAAGGCATTGGCGGTCATGGCGACGATGGGAAGGCCGGCGCGCCCCGGCATGGCGCGGATGGCCCGGGTGGCGGCGATGCCGTCCATGACCGGCATCTGGATGTCCATCAGGACCAGATCGTAGGCATCCCTGCCCACCATGGCCAAGGCCTGGGCGCCGTCCGAGGCGACCTGTACGGCGAGGCCGGCATCGCCCAGGAGCGTTGCCGCCACT
>JAEUNJ010000230.1 GCA_016791145.1 Rhodocyclaceae bacterium
GGACCAGCTCTCCGACCTGCCCATCCTGCCCATGGCCGAGGTGGAGACCAGCTACTACTTCCGCATCCGCGTCGAGGACAAGCCCGGCGTGCTGGCCGACATCACCCGCATCCTGGCCGACGAGCAGATCTCCATCGACGCCCTGCTGCAGCGGGAGCCGGAGGAGGGCGAGCAGCAGACCGACGTCATCATCCTGACCCACGTGACGAAGGAAAAGCGCGCCGACGCCGCCATCGCCAAGATCGAGGGGCTCTCCGCCGTGAAGGGCAAGGTCAAGCGCCTGCGCCTGGAAACCCTCTCCTGAAGGGCTGCCCATGCGCTACATATCCACGCGGGGCGCCCGCGCCGCCAGCCCCTCGGCAGCCTTCTGCGACATCCTGCTGGGCGGCCTGGCCCCCGACGGCGGCCTCTACCTGCCCGAGTCCTACCCCCGGGTCACGCCGGCCGAACTGGCCGAATGGCGCGAACTGCCCTATCACGCCCTGGCCCTGCGCATCCTGCAGAAGTTCGTGGACGACATCCCGGCCTGCGACCTGAAGACCCTGGCCGACCGGACCTACACCGCCGCCACCTACCGCCACTGCCGGCCCGGTCGTGATGCCTCCGACATCACGCCGCTGACCACGCTGGAGCCGGGCTTCCACCTGCTGGAACTGTCCAACGGGCCGACCCTGGCCTTCAAGGACATGGCGATGCAGCTCCTCGGCAACCTGTTCGAGTACGTGCTGGACAAGCGCGGCGAGAACATCAACATCCTCGGCGCTACCTCCGGCGACACGGGTTCGGCGGCCGAGTACGCCATGCGCGGCAAGCACAACGTGAAGGTCTTCATGCTCTCCCCCGAGGGCAGGATGAGTCCCTTCCAGCGGGCCCAGATGTACTCGCTGCAGGACGAAAACATCTTCAACATCGCCGTGCGCGGCATGTTCGACGACGCCCAGGACATCGTCAAGGCCGTCTCCAACGACGCCGCCTTCAAGGCGAAGTACCGGATCGGTGCCGTCAATTCCATCAACTGGGCCCGCGTGCTGGCCCAGGTGGTCTATTACTTCAAGGGCTGGTTCGCGGCCACCACCCGCAATGACGAACAGGTGGCCTTCTGCGTGCCCTCGGGGAACTTCGGCAACATCTGCGCCGGCCACATCGCCCGCATGATGGGCCTGCCCATCGCCCGCCTGGTGCTGGCCACCAACGAGAACGACGTGCTGGACGAGTTCTTCCGCACCGGCGTCTACCGGCCCCGCCGCACGGCCGAGACCCACGTGACCTCCAGCCCGTCCATGGACATCTCCAAGGCTTCCAACTTCGAGCGCTTCGTCTTCGACCTGGTGGGCCGCGATCCGGCCGTGGTGCGGGAACTCTGGGCCAAGGTGGATGCCGGCGGCAGCTTCGACCTCAACGGCACGCCCTACCGGGAGCGCATGGCCGGCTTCGGCTTCGTCTCCGGCCGCAGCACCCATGCCGACCGCCTGGCGACGATCCGCGACGTCTGGGAACGCCACGGCACCATGATCGATACCCACACCGCCGACGGCGTCAAGGTGGCCCGGGAACACCGGGAACCGGGTCTGCCCATGGTGGTGCTGGAGACCGCCCAGCCGGTCAAGTTCTCCGAAACCATCCGCGAGGCCCTGGGCCGCGACCCCGTGCGGCCCAAGGACTTCGACGGTATCGAGGACCTGCCCCAGCGGGTGGAGGTCATGGATGCCGACACGGAAGCGGTCAAGCGCTTCATCGTCGCCCGGGTGTGAGGGCGGTTGGCCAAGGCTTCACCGCAAAGGCGCCGGGGCGCGCGCGAAGAGAGGCCGGGACCACGGGTCCCGGGCTTGTTTCCGTGATCTCCGTGCCGCTGCGGATTGGTTTTCTGCGGCGCGGTTGGCGTTCCTTCGCGCCTTTGCGGTAGGACTTTTCCGGGCCCGAACCCATGACCCATCCCGATCCCGAAACCTTCTGGAGCGGCCGCTACCGGGATGCCGGCGAGGACTACCTCTTCGGCACCGCCCCGAACCGCTTCCTGGCCCGCCAGGCCCATCGGCTGCACCCCGGCTGGACGGCGCTTTCCGTGGCCGACGGGGAGGGCCGCAACAGCGTCTGGCTGGCCGAGGAGGGCCTCGCCGTCACCGCCGTGGAGCTTTCTCCCGTGGGCCTGCACAAGGCCAGGCGGCTCGCCGAATCCCGCCGTGTGACGGTGGAATTCGTCCAGGCCGACCTGATGGCCTGGGACTGGCCCGTGGCCGCCTTCGACGTGGTGGCGGCCATCTTCGTCCAGTTCGTGGCGCCGGCCCAGCGGCTGGCCTTCTTTGCGCGCATGGCCGGCACCCTGAAGCCCGGCGGCCTGCTGCTGCTGCAGGGCTACACGCCGAAGCAGGTGGAATACCGCACCGGCGGCCCCTCCGCCGTCGAGAACCTCTACACGGAGGAACTGCTGCGGGAGGCCTTCGCCGGCCTGGAGATCCTCGAACTGCGCGCCTATGAGGAGCACATCGAGGAAGGCTCCGGCCACAAGGGCCATTCCGCCCTCATCGATCTGGTGGCCCGCCGGCCGGGTTGAGCGGCGGTGAATGGATCTGCTGCGCGGGCCGGATCGGGGTTTGGGCGGTGCCCGTCATCCTCATGTACGCAAAGTACATTCCGGTAGCTGCACGGCAACTGCGCTCCGGCCGCACCCCGCTGCGGCCCGCTCGCTACGGGTTCTTCACGGCCCCTGAACGCGAAGCGGGGAGGGTCGCCGCCCCGGGCGGCCCCAGGACTACAGGTAGATCACCGCCGGGAAGACGGTGACCGCCAGCACCAGCACCAGCCACTCCAGGTTGTTGCGGGCCAGGAAGCCCGTGAAATGGAGGATCAGGACGGTGATGGCGACGATGTAGTAGAGGATGAACAGCATCTGACGGGTCTCCTGGGGCCCGCCGCATTCCCGGCTGGGATGGCGGCCGGAATGGCGGAATCGCGTCCGATTGTATCCGAAGAGGCGGGGCCGGGGAGACGGGCGGCATGGGGGTCGCCCACGGGGGATGCGGCGGGCAAGGGAGGCCTCCCCTTGCATTTTTCCGGATACTGTAAAACAATACAGTCATCCGCCGCCGGAGCACCCCCATGGACGCCAAGCTCACCCCCCGCCAGCAGGAAATTCTCGACTTCATCCGCAGCACCCTGGAAATCCTCGGTGCGCCGCCCACCCGCCTGGAGATCTGCGAGGCCTTCGGCTTCGCCTCCCCCAATGCGGCCGAGGACCACCTGCGGGCCCTGGCCAAAAAGGGGGTCATCATCCTGGAGCCCGGCTCGGCCCGGGGCATCCGCCTGGTCGAGCAGCTGGGCCTGCCGCTGGTGGGTTCGGTGGCCGCCGGCAGCCCCATCCTGGCCGTGGAGAACCAGCTCGGCAAGGTACAGCTCGATCCCGGCCTCTTCTCGCCGCGGGCCGACTACCTGTTGCGGGTGCGCGGCAACAGCATGGTGGACGCCGGCATCCTGGACGGCGACCTGCTGGCCGTGCATCGCACCGGGGAGGCCCGCTCCGGGCAGATCGTCGTCGCCCGCCTGGACGACGAGGTGACGGTCAAGCGCCTGAAGCGCCACCGGGGGGGCCGGGTCGAACTGCTGCCCGAGAATCCGGACTACGCCCCCATCCCCGTCGAGGGCCATGACCTGGCCATCGAGGGCATCGCCGTGGGGCTGATCCGCAACGGGAAGGCGCTTTGAGACCCGGTTCTGGTCATGACAGCGAAAACCTTTTCACCGCAGAGGCACAGAGGCGCAGAGGGGGGCGAGGGAGACAGGCGCCTGGCCAGGACTGACCGGGCGGCCCGCGCCGGGTCGGAACGGGCCTACTGGATTTTCTCCATGTCTCTGGGCCTCTGGGGTGAGGAGTTCTCCGGATGAACCCCCAGCTCTCCGCCTTCCTCGACCGGCGCCCGGACGTCTGGCGCGGCGACCGCTTCGCCGGCGCGCCGCTGCCCGCGGTGGCCAGCGGCCATGCCGTCCTGGACCGGGAACTGCCCGGCGGCGGCTGGCCCCGGGGGGCCCTCACCGAGATCCTGATGGACGGCCAGGGCCTGGGCGAGATGACGCTGCTGCTGCCGGCCCTGGTCCGCCTGCGGGAGGAGGGGGGCTGGACCCTGCTGGTGGCGCCGCCCCACCCGCTGCACGCCCCCGCCTGGGCTGCCGCCGGCGTGGACCTGGCGCGGCTGGTGGTCGTTTCCCCGGCCCCGGGGGGCGATGCCCTCTGGGCCCTGGAGCAGGCCCTGGCCAGCGGCGCCCCGGCCGCCGTGGTGGCCTGGTCGGCCACGGCGGATGCCCGGGCCGTGCGCCGCCTGCAGGTGGCCGCCGCCGCCGGTCGCGGCCTGGCTTTCCTGTTCCGGCCGGCCCGGGCCGCCGCCGAAGCCTCGGCCGCCCCGCTGCGCCTGCTTCTTGCCGCTGGCGAGGCGGGAGACCTGGCCGTGGACATCCTCAAGCGCCGGGGTCCGCCGCCGGCCGCCCCCCTGTGCCTTGCCCTGCCGCGGCCCGTCCGCCGGCACGCCCATGGACAGCCTCTGGCTGGCGCTGCGCTTCGCGGCCCCGCCGCCACCCGACCCCTGCGTCCCGCCGCTACCCGACCCGTGCACCCCGTCGCCTGACCCGCTGCCCGAGCTGGAAATCCTGGCCTGCTGGGCCGGGCGCTTCACACCCCGGGTGAGCCTGGTCCGGCCGCCGGGGCCGGGAAAGGGCGAAGGGGAGGCGGGAGGAAGGCGCGGGAGAGGGGCGGAGGGCCTGCTGCTGGACATCGGCCCCTGCCTGCGCCTCTTCGGCGGCCTGGAGCGCCTGGCCGGCGCCGTGGCGGCGGACCTGGAGGCCCAGGGCCTTGCCGCCGGCCTCGCGGTCGCCCCCACGCCCCAGGGCGCCTTCTGGCTGGCCGGCACGGGCCGGCCGCCTCCCTGCCCGGACCTGCCCGCCCTGCGGGCCTCCCTGGACGCCCTGCCCGTGGCGGCCCTGGACCTGTCGGCGGCCGTGGCGGCGCAACTGGAAAGCTTCGGCACCCGGCGCCTGGCCGACCTGCGCCGCCTGCCCCGGGCCGCCCTGGGCAGGCGCATCGGCGCCGCCACGCTCGCCCGGGTGGCCCGGGCCTACGGGGAACTGCCCGACCCCCGCCCGGACTTTCCCTTTCCGCCCCGCTTCGAGGCCGGCCTGGACCTGCCGGCGCCCACGGACCAGGCCGCCGCCCTGGTCTTCGCCGGCCGGCGGCTCATCGCCGCCCTGGCAGGCTGGCTGGGGGCTGGCCAGGCAGGCGTCGCCCAATGCCTTTTGCATCTCGTCCACCGGGGCCGGCCGGCCACCGCGCTCCTCCTGCGCTTCGCCTCCGCCACCCGGGATCCGGCCCGCCTGGAGCGGGTGTTGCGGGAACGCCTGGAACGCCTGCCCCTGCCGGCGGCCGTGGAGGGGCTGCTCCTGGCGGCGGACCGCGTCGTCGGGCTGCCGGGCCGCAGCGGTGGCCTCTTCGCTGGCGGCGGCATGGACGGGGAGGCCATGGCTGCCCTGGTGGAGCGCCTGCGGGCCCGCCTGGGGGATGCACGCATCCACGGCCTCGCCGTCGCGGCCGAGCACCGGCCCGAATGCGCCACCCGGCGACCGGCCGAGGGCGTGGCTCCGCCGTCCTCCCCGCCGGCCGCCATCTCGCGGCCCTTCTGGCTCCTGGCCCGGCCCCGGGCCCTGGCCGAGGTGGGCGGGCGTCCCTGGTACCGGGGCCCCTTGCACCTGCTGGCCGGTCCCGAGCGCATCGAATCCGGCTGGTGGGACGGCGGCGAGGAAGGCACCGACGGCCCGGCCGCCGGCGACCTGCGCCGGGACTACTTCGTCGCCCGCACCGCGGATGCCCGCTGGGCCTGGGTCTTCCGGGAACTGCGCTCCCCCGGCGGGTGGTTCCTCCACGGCTGGTTCGCGTGATCCGGAAGCCCGGGAAAGGAACGAGCGCGCCGCAAAGGCGCGCAGTCGCAACGGGCGGCGAAGCTGACTGTTCCGAGTGCCCCGCCCCAGCCTCGCCTCCCGCCCGTCCCACGGCGATGCGGCACGCGGCGACACCGCCATCCGCCCCGGCACGGGAACGACGCTCCCCATGCCTTGGAACGACGCACCCCGTGCCATGCGAGCGAAGCGAGCCGTGGAGTTCCCCCGCGGGGGAACGGCGAGGCGGTGGTCCGGTGCTGCCTTGGCGCAGACCGGGCGCCGGGCCGCCCCAAGCCCGGACGGCCGGCGGCGAAGCCGCAATCCCCGCGAGCATTGGAACGACGCACCCCGTGCCAGGCGAGCGAAGCGAGCCGTGGAGTTCCCCCGCCCCGGGGCGGGGGTTAGGGGGTGGGGGGCCAATACCCCCCGAAGGGATCGGCCTGCCGATCCCCGCCCCGGGGCGGGGGCTAGGGGGTGGGGGGCCAATATCCCCCGAAGGGATCGGCCTGCCGATCCCCGCCCCGGGGCGGGGCCAGGGGGTGGGGGGCCGGTTACCCCAGCCCCGCCTTGGCGGCGGCCTGGGCCCGGTTCTGCACCCCCAGCTTCGCGAAGATGCTTTTGACATGGGTCTTCACGGTTTCCGGGGCGATGCCCAGGTTGCGCGCGATCTCCTTGTTCGACTGGCCCTGGGCCACGAGCTTCAGGATGCTGAGTTCCCTGGGGCTCAGGGTTTCCACCACCGGCAGCCCGGAACGCACCGCCCGCGAGGGCTCCCGACTCGCGCCCGCCAGGCGGTCCAGGAAGGCGAGGCGTTCCCCGTGGCTGCCTTCCCGGGACCACGCCTCCGCGGCGGCAAACACCAGGTCATCGACGGGAACCGGCTGGTCCAGGATGCAGCGCAGGACACCCAGGGGCGCTGCCTTGTCGCACACCGCCGCGAACAGGCCGATGGCTTCCGCCATGTCGCCTCCGGCGGCCGCTGCCAGGGCCATGGCCGTGCCGAAGCGGAATTCGTCGAGCCGCCGGCCATGGGCAACGGCCAGCGCATGCTGCGCGGCCAGGGCGGCGGCGGCTTCCGCCGATTCGCGCTGGGCCAGGTGCCGCCAGCCCCGGGCGAGGGCGGCATAACGGGCCAGGTCCGCGCGCTCCAGTTCCGGCCGTCCCCCGGCGGCGGCCAGGTCCTCCATGCGCTGCAGGGACGCGGCCGCCTCGGCCGGGCGGCCATCGAGCAGCGCGAAGCGCAGGCGCTCCAAGTTGATCTTCGCCACCACCCTCGGCCATCCCCGTCCCAGGGCCACTGCCTCGCCCTCGGCGAGCAGCGCCCGCGCCTGGGCCGCCTGTCCTGCCATGCGGGCCATCAGGGCGGCCACGCGGTAACAGGCGGACAGGCCGTCGATGGGGGCCACCTGCCGGTTCACGGCCAGGTGCTCCCCGTTGATGCGTCCGGCTTCCGCGATCCGGTCCTGCTCGTAGCGGACGAGGGCGAGGCTCGGGGCAGGCAGGGCCGTCAGGACAGCGCCGCGCGAACCGGTCGCGGCGCCGGTTTCCATGGCTTCGACCAGCAGCGCGGCCGCGTCCTCCAGGTGCCCCTGGCGATATTCGGCCACGCCGAGGATGGAGAGCCGGTAGGCGAGCGACAGCCGGTCCCGGTCCTTCTGGTCGCCGTGGCCGGCCGGCACAGGGGGCAGGGCATAAAGCTGTTCCCACCGGTCCGCGTGCAGGTGGGCGCTGGCGACCACGTTGCGCAGCGCATTCGGCACCCATGGATACCTCCCGGGGAAGGGCTGGCATTCGCTCGCCAGCCGGGCACCGGATTCGTAGTCGCCCGCCTCGGCCATCAGCACCGAGCGCAGGGCCCGGCATTCGCGGCGCAGGGCCCCGTGGTCCGCCTGGTCCGAGGTCTCGGTGATCCCGGCCTCCACGCTCTCGAGCAGGGCCATCGCCCGGTCGCTCGCCATGGCGAGCCCCAACCCCCAGGCGAAGGCGAGTCGCAGTCGGCGCGGGCCCCGGGAAATGTGCGCTCCAAGGCGCCTCTCCCATGACAGGAGCGTGAGCAGGTCGCCGGCGCCGACCAGGCTCATGGCCCGGACTTCCATCCAGTGCAGA
>JAEUNJ010000246.1 GCA_016791145.1 Rhodocyclaceae bacterium
TACCACCTGGGCTACCGGGTGCCGTTCTATGGACTCGGAGACAGCCTCGAGGTCTCCCTCAGCCATTCCGACGTGGATTCCGGCACGGTCGGCGGCCAGGGAATGCCCGCCATGGCCCTGTCCGGACGGGGCCGCACGGAAAGCGTCCGCTACCACCTGGGCCTGCCCCGCATCGAAGGGCATGAGCAGCGCCTCTCGCTGGGTCTGGAAAAGAAGCGCTTCGAGGCGCGGGCGATTCCCCTGGGCGGCGGCACCAGCCTCGTGCCGGACCTGGGTTCCCAGCCCCTGACCCTCACCTACAGCCTGGGCAGCCCGGAAGGCACGGCCTCGTGGAAGACCTCGCTCGGTGCCGTGCGCAACCTCGCCTCCGGCGACAACGGCAACGACGCGGCCTACAACCAGCCCGGGGCCCGGCCCGGCGCCCGGGCCCGGTTCCACGCCTGGCGATGGGAGGCATCCGCCACGGCGCAGGTTTCCGACTGGACGCTGAAGGGGGAACTGCAGGGACAGGAGACCCGCGACCTGATGATTCCCGGCGAGCAGTTCGGCGCCGGCGGAAGCTTCTCGGTGCGGGGATTCAACGAGCGGGAGATCGCCGACGACCGGGGGCACCGGGGAAGCCTGGAGATCGGCGCGCCCGCCATCACGCCGGCCGACGGCTGGCGGACCCAGTTCGTCGGCTTCTACGACTTCGCGCGCCTCCGGCGCAATGGCGCCCTGCCCGGCGAACAGGTCCGCGAGGGCATTTCCGGCGCCGGGGTGGGAATGCGCCTGCTGGGCGGCCGCAGTGCCATGTTCAAGGCCGACCTGGCCCGGGTACTGGACGGCGGCGGCACGAAACGGCCCGGCGACTGGACCGCCCACATGACCCTGCTGCTGGTCTACTGAAGCAACGGCCCCGGTGAAGCGCCGCCCGACACCCTTCCGCCTCCGCCCGGTGACCCTGGCCGTCCTGGGCGCGCTGGGTGCCACGGTCGTTCCGGCGGCGGCAAACCCGCTGAATCCGACGGTCGTGGGCGGCAGCGCCACCTTCGCCACCAGCGGCAAGGTGCTCACCGTCACCAACTCCAACGGCGCGATCATCAACTGGCAGGCCTTTTCCATCGGGGCCGGCGAGACCACCCGCTTCGTCCAGTCCGGCCCGGCGAGCCAGGTCCTGAACCGGGTGACGGGACGCGATCCATCCACCATACTCGGCACCCTGCAATCGAACGGACGGGTCTTCCTGGTCAATCCGAACGGCATTGTGTTCGGCAAGGGCTCGCGGGTGGACGTGGCCGGGCTGGTGGCATCGACGCTGGACATCCGGAACGAGGATTTCGGCAGGGGGCACCTGGAATTCGCCGCCGGGGCCGGTGCGGGTGGAATACGCAACGAAGGCGTGCTGCGCGCCGCCCCGGGAGGCCGGATCGTACTGCTGGCGCCGCAGGTCGAGAACAGCGGCCTGATCGAGGCACCGGGCGGGGAGATACTGCTGGCGGCCGGAAGGCGCGTGTCCCTGGTCGACCTGAACCATCCGGACGTGGAGTTCGACGTGGTGGCGCCGGCCAATGCGATCGTCAACCTGGGCCAGGTGCTGGCGAAGCGGATCGGGCTCTATGCGGGAGTGATCGATGCCGGCGGCACGCTGGATGCCAGCGCGGCCGTGGTGGGAGAGGGCGGCCGGATCTACCTGAAAGCCGCGGAAGGCGTCCGCGTGGCGGGCACCCTGGCGGCGACCGGTGAGCGGGGAGGTTCGATCACCGTCCTGGGCCGGGAGGTAGACCTGGCCGGGACGGCGAGCCTGGACGCCTCGGGGCGGACCGGGGGAGGCACCCTGCTCGTGGGTGGCGATGCCCGCGGCGCCAATCCGGACGTGCCCAACGCCGCGTTCTCGACGGTGGCCGCCGGCGCCAGCCTGCGCGCCGACGCCGGCGAACGGGGCGACGGCGGCAAGGTCGTCGTCTGGGCCGACGACACCACGCTGATGGCGGGAAGCATCTCCGCCCGCGGCGGCGGCAAGGGCGGCGACGGCGGTTTCGCGGAGGTCTCGGGCAAGCGCAGGTTGCAGATGGACGGTCACGCCGACCTGACCGCCCCGGCGGGCCGGACTGGCACCCTCCTGATGGATCCTGGCGCCATCAGCGTGACCACCGGCGCCAACAACGCGGCGACCGGGACGGTCAACAACACGTGGCTGGGCACCCAGCTCAATTCGTCCCACCTGGAACTCGCCACCTCCAACGACGCGTACAGCACCTCAGGCGCCACCCAAAACATCTCCATCAGCGCGCCGGTCACCTGGTCCACGGGCAACACCCTGACGCTGACCGCCGGCAACAACATCAGCATCGGCGCAGCCATCACCAGCACCGGCGGCGGACTCACCCTCGCCGCCGGCGGAACCCGGTCGATCAGCGCGCCGGTCGACCTGGGCGGCGGCACATTGACCCTGAACGGCGCCACCAGCCTTGCCACCGGCGGCAACCTGAAGAATCTCGGATCGGCCACCGGCGGCAGCCTGTCCCTGGCCAGCGGTACGGTCTTCATCGACAACGTAACCCTGAACACGGACCTGGCCATCAACGGCGGCACCGCGGTCCTCCGGAACGCCGTGAACCTTGCCGGCGGCCACAGCATCTCCGTCGGCGGCGCCTCCGCCTACGGCGACCTGCGCTACGACGGCACCGCCACCCTGGGCGGCACCGGCAACCTGGTCTTCGCCGCCGGCGCCGGCTACAACAGCCAGCTCTGGTACTACAACGTCGGCAGCGGCCTCACCGTCGGCCCGGGCATCACCGTCTCCGGCTCCGGCACCGGCACCGCCTACTTCGGCTACTACAACACCGACCAGATCACCTTCCAGGGCACCTGGAACGCCGGCGTCTCCGGCAAGAGC
>JAEUNJ010000054.1 GCA_016791145.1 Rhodocyclaceae bacterium
CTGGTGAAGGTCGGGATCGGCGCTGCGGGCGGCACCTACGTCCTGGCGGCGGAAGTGGAGAATGCCGTGCTGACCTCGCTGGTGGCCTACAACCTGACGGGGAACGCCCTGGGCAACCAGCTGGCCGGCAACGGAGCGGCAAACGTGCTGGACGGCGGGGCCGGGGCGGACACGCTGGCCGGCGGGGCGGGCAACGACGGCTACGTCGTGGACGACGCGGGCGACGTGGTGACGGAACTGGCCGGCGGCGGCATCGACACCGTGAGCGCGAGCATCGGCTGGACGCTGGCCGACAAGGCGAACCTGGAGCACCTGACGCTGACCGGCGGCGCCGACATCGATGCAACGGGCAACGGACAGGCGAACGTGCTGACCGGCAACGGCGGCGCCAACGTCCTGGACGGGGGTGCCGGGAACGACACCCTGACCGGGGGTCTGGGCAGCGATACCTACCGCACGGGGATCGGCGACCTGGTGGCGGAGGCGCGGGGCGCGGTGGGCGGCGGCGGCACCGACGTGCTGGACCTTCGCGCGGCGTCCGCGGGCCTGAGCGGCGCCTTGGCCCTCGCCTTCGACAGTTTCTCCCAGGACCTGAAGTTCAGCCGGGTCAACGCCGGCAAGGACCTGCGCATCGACTTCACGGTGAATGGCGGCGCCTCGGCCGGGGCCATCACGGTGGCGGGCATGAACGTCGCCGACACGATGGTGGAGACCCTGCGCCTCTTCGATGCCAATGGCAACCAGATCGGCGGCGACATCGACCTGACCTCGGTCTGGGGCGCGTCGGGGGCGACGGCCAAGGCGCTGACACTGGGCGTGTCCACCAGCAGCTACGGCCTGCTCGTGCAGGCCTGACCCCCGGTCGCGGAACGCGGGCCGCCGCCGGAGGGGCGGCCCGTGGGTTTCAGTTGCTGAAGGCCGGAATGTCCGTGATCGCGCGGCCGAGGATCAACGCATGGACGTCGTGGGTGCCCTCGTAGGTGTTGACCACCTCGAGATTGACCATGTGGCGGGCGACGCCGAACTCATCGGAGATGCCATTGCCGCCCAGCATGTCGCGGGCCATGCGCGCGATGTCGAGGGCCTTGCCGCAGGAGTTGCGCTTCATGATCGACGTGATCTCCACGGCGGCCGTGCCCTCGTCCTTCATGCGGCCCAGGCGCAGGCAGCCCTGCAGCCCCAAGGTGATCTCGGTGAGCATGTCGGCCAGCTTCTTCTGGATCAGCTGGTTGGCGGCCAGGGGGCGGCCGAACTGCTTGCGGTCCAGCACGTACTGGCGGGCCGTCTGGTAGCAGAACTCCGCGGCGCCCAGGGCGCCCCAGGCGATGCCGTAGCGGGCTGAGTTCAGGCAGGTGAAGGGGCCCTTCAGACCCGTTACGCCGGGCATCAGGTTTTCGTCCGGGACAAAGACCTCGTCCATGACCACCTCGCCGGTGATGGAGGCGCGCAGGCCCACCTTGCCGTGGATGGCGGGCGCCGAGAGACCCTTCCAGCCCTTCTCGAGGATGAAGCCCCGGATGACGCCGTCCTCGGTCTTGGCCCAGACCACGAAGACGTCGGCGATGGGCGAGTTGGAAATCCACATCTTGCTGCCGGTGAGCAGGTAGCCGCCGTCCACCTTCTTCGCCCGGGTGACCATGCTGCCGGGGTCCGACCCGTGGTTGGGCTCGGTGAGCCCGAAGCAGCCGACGAACTCGCCAGTGGCGAGTTTGGGCAGGTACTTGCGCTTCTGGGCCTCGGTGCCGAACTCGTTGATGGGCACCATGACCAGGGAGGACTGGACGCTCATCATGGAGCGGTAACCGGAATCGACCCGCTCCACCTCCCGGGCGATCAGGCCGTAGCACACATAGTTGAGGCCGGCGCCGCCATACTCCTCGGGAATCGTGGGGCCCAGCAGGCCCAGTTCGCCCATTTCGTTGAAGATGGCCCGGTCGGTCTTCTCGTGGCGGAAGGCCTCCAGGACGCGGGGCATCAGCCTGTCCTGGCAGTAGGCCCGGGCGGAGTCGCGCACCATGCGCTCGTCTTCGGTGAGCTGGGTGTCCAGGAGCAGCGGGTCTTCCCAGTTGAATACGTTCTTCGCCATGGTTTCCTCCTTCGTGGGGTCGATGGGCCCGGACGGGGCCCCGGGCGGGCAGGAGTGCATCCTAGGGCCGGACGGGAACGGTCACAAACGTTTTTTTTGCACCTAATTGTGAGAAAAACGCACAATTAGCAATCGGATTCCGATCCGGGTCGTCCCGTATCGCCCTCGATGGGCGGGCAGCTAGGGTGGTGGTTTCACCTCCTCGGTTCAAGCCATGCCGTTTCCTCACAAGGAGTCCCCATGCGACGCAAAATACCAAACACTGGCGCCCTGGTCGCCTTCGAGGCGGCGGCCCGCCACGAAAGCTTCACCCGGGCCGCCCAGGAACTGGCCCTGACCCAGAGCGCGGTCTGCCGGCAGATCGGCGGGCTGGAGGCGTTCCTGGGCGTGCCCCTTTTCCGGCGCACCCGGCGCGGCGTGCAGCTCACCGAGGCGGGGCGCTCCTACCGGGGGCAGGTGGCTGCGCGCCTGGACGAAGTGGAACGGGACACCCTGGAACTCATGGCCCACCGGGGTCGCGGCGCCGTGGTGGAACTGGCCGTCGTGCCGAGTTTCGCCACGGCCTGGCTGCTGCCCCGGCTGCCCGGCTTCCTGGCCGCCCACCCCGACGTCACCCTGCACATGGACACCCGCACGCGACCCTTCCTGTTCGACGAGACGACCTTCGACGCGGCCATCTATTTCGGCGACGCCGGCTGGCCGGGCACCCGGGCGGACTTCCTGATGCGGGAACGGGCGCTGCCGGTGTGCAGCCCCGGCCTCCTGGCGGGACGGGAGGCCCTGACCCCTGCGCAGGTGGCCGGGCTCCCGCTCCTTCAGCAATCCACCCGGCCCTATGCCTGGCGCCAGTGGTTCGAGGCGGCGGGCCTGCGGGTTGCCGGCGACATGACGGGGTCCCGCTTCGAACTCTTCTCCATGCTTGCCCAGGCGGCCATGCACGATCTGGGCGTCGCACTGATTCCCCCCATGCTGATCGAGCGGGAACTGGCCGAGGGCCGGCTGCGCATCGCCTGCGCAATGGGCTTCGAAAGCGAGCGGGCCTATTACCTGATCGTCCCCGAGCGGAAGTCGGAAACGGGTGCGCTGGAGGCCTTCCGGGCCTGGCTGGTGGCGGAGGCGGAGGGCTTCCGGCACGGCGCCGGCGGTGGGGTTGTGGAGGCGGCGCTGCGCGCCTGAGGCCATGACGATGGTCCCGCGACAGGGGCCGCCACTCCGGCGGCGGGCGGGACGCGCCAGCCGGGACTCCAGTCATCGCCCGCTGCGGGGCCGGCCGCTGGCAGCGGGGTCGTCCCGTAGGGCCGCCGGGGCGGCCGGCGTGGTACCTGCGGTCGGCCGGATGGGTCCGGATCACGCAATTGGCAGAAAAACTCGTAAAGACAACTAGTTATTCCGCGCCTGCGGCGTCCGGTGAAACTGGCCGGCGGGCACTGCCGTGCACTTCCGCTGCGCCCGCGGACCCTGGAAAACCGCGAGTCATCGAGGGCGGCGGAAGGAATGTTGGCTTGCAAAGCGCACGTATCTGCACATCCTTTGATCTGGATCAAAGGTTGAAACCTTGAGTTTCTGCAACATGCAACATAGTTCAACACATGCACTATCTTGCATCTTCCCGCAGGCGGCGGGAAGCCGGCGCAAACCACAGGAGGAGGCCCTTTTCCGATGAGCGACCAGCTGTTTGACCAGTTTAAGACCTGGTACGAAAAGCGTCACGACTACGCCCGCGACTGGAAACAGCGCACCGGCGGCCAGGTCGTGGCCACCATGTGCACCTACACCCCCGAGGAACTGCTGATCGCGGCCGACATGCTGCCGGTCCGCGTCCTCGGCGCCCACGAGCCCCAGAACGTGTCCGAGCCCCACATCTTCGGCATGTTCTGCCCGTTCTGCCGCGACTCCCTGGCCCAGGGCCTGCTCGGACGCTTCGATTACTGCGAAGGCGTCACCCTGACCCAGTCCTGCATCCAGTACCGGCAGGCCTTCGGCTCCTGGCGCATGCACGTGCCCACCGTCCAGTGGGACTACTACTGTCCGATGCCCAACGACGTGCAGAGCCCGCACGCCAAGAAGGCCCACTACGGCGAGATCGGCCGCTTCCGCGAATTCCTCGAGCAGCTGACCGGCAAGAAGCTCACCGACGAGAAGCTGAACGAGGCCCTGGAGGTGGTGAACGAGAACCGGCGGCTCCTGCGCGAACTGTTCGAGTACCGCAAGGCGACCGATCCCCAGGTGACCGGCGTCGAGGCCCTGCTGGCCGGCCTGACCGCCCAGTTCATCGACAAGCGGGAACACAACGCCGAACTGAAGAAGGTCCTGGCCGCGCTGCCCAAGCGCAACCTGGACCGCCCCGAGGGCATCCGCTTCATGACCATCGGCTCCGAGAACGACGACGTGGCCTTCATGGCCATGGTCGAGTCCGTCGGCTCCACCATCGTCATCGACGACCAGTGCTCCGGCACCCGTTACTTCTGGAACGAGGCCAAGCTGAACGGCGACCCGGTCAAGGCCATCGCCGACCGCTACTGCGACCGCCCGGCCTGCCCCACCAAGGACTACCCGGACCATACCCGCTTCGACCACGTGCTGAGCCTGGCCAAGGATTACAAGGCCCAGGCCGCGGTCTTCCTGCAGCAGAAGTTCTGCGACCCCCACGAGGGCGATTACCCGGACCTGAAGCGGCACCTGGAGTCGAACGGCATCCCGACCCTGTTCCTGGAGTTCGACATCACCAATCCCATCGGACCCTTCCGCATCCGCATCGAGGCCTTCCTCGAGACGCTGCGCGAAGACGACCTGTTCTAAAGGGGAGGAGCCCACCCATGAATGCACCCAACATCTACCCCACCGAGCCCCTGAAGCTCTGGAAGAAGGCCAAGGAGCTGCGCGAGCAGTACTACGTGAATTACGCCAAGGCCAAGGAGAAGGGCGGCTTGCGCTGGTCCGGCTCGGCCTGGGCCCTGGACGCCATCCCCACGGCCTTCGGCGACGACGTGTTCTCCCTGACCGGCGAGCCCTACGCGGCCACCGTCTCCCACGACCGCAAGTTCGCCCAGGAATGCATGAACGCCGCCGAGGCCTACGGCTTCGCCCGCGACCTCTGCTCCTACATGCGCATCTACTGGGGCGGCATGCACCTGAACAAGTACGCCCTGGGCGGCGAG
>JAEUNJ010000099.1 GCA_016791145.1 Rhodocyclaceae bacterium
ACGGCGTCGAGGCCCTGGCCCCCAGCGTCTTCGAGGGCAGCACCAACGACCAGGTCGTCTACTTCCACGTCTACCGGCGCGGCCGCACGGACGAATCCGGCTCGGTCCAGTGGCAGCTTGCCGTGCCCCTCTCCATGCCGCCCGGGGTGAACGCGGTGGAGGAGGAAGATTTCGCCGGCGCCTTCGGCGGGACGGTGTTCTTCGCCGCCGGCGAGGCCCACCAGGTCGTCGGCGTGCGGGTGGCCGGCGACACCCTGAACGAGGGGGACGAGGCCTTCGCCTTCGAGCTGTTCAATCCGCTGGGCGCCGTCGCCGGTTCGGTCACGGCGGGCCTGCTCTCCGGCTACGACAAGGCCGGCAGCATCATCCGCGACGACGACAAGCCCACCTTCCTGAGCATCGCGCCCAAGGTCCATCCCGGCACGGGCCTCGACACGGTCATCGGCGAGGGCAATTCGGGCACCTCGGCGGTGCGCTTCGTGGTCACCCGCTCCGGCTACACCGGCCGTGGCACCACGGTCGTCTGGCAGGTGCCGGGCAACGACAGCAGCATGGACGGGGCCGACTTCTCCGGCGGCGTGCTGCCCACCGGCACCCTCAGCTTCGCGGCCGGCGAGACGGCCAGGGAAGTCACGGTCTTCGTGCTCGGCGACACGTTCGCCGAGCAGGGCGAGCGCTTCGTGGCCCGCCTGTCCAATCCCGTCGGCGGCACCATCGTGCCGGCCGTGGACCCGTCGAACACCCTGACCACCGTCTCCAGCTACGTGACGGTGCTGGACGAGGACCACCGCAAGCTCGACGTCTTCCTCGACACGACGACGCCCCTGGGCACGGTTTCGGAAACCGGCGGGGTGGTCTATGTGGATGTGCGGCGCACGGCCAATTCGGGCAATCCCGCCGACCTTTCCACCTCGACGGTGGTCTCCTGGACCGTCGAATCCGATCCGGCCGGCAACTTCATCTCCCTGGAATCGGCCGCCACGCCGGCCGACTTCGGCGGCACGGCCTTCCCCTCCGGCGCGATCACCTTCGCCCCCGGCGAGACCGCCGTCCAGATCGCCATTCCCATCGCCGACGACGCCGTCGCCGAGCGGGCGGAGAACTTCCAGCTGCGCCTGTCCGCCGCCGATAATGCCAACGTCGTGGGCGGCAGCGGCGCCTTCATGCGCGGCCAGATCGCCGACGACGACATCGGCGGCTACCTGACCGCCACCGGCGACTTCAACATCGTCACCGCCACCTTCACCGGCGGCGCGGGCGCCGTCGCCTGGGAGGGCAGCACCGGCGGCACCACCGGCACCCGCATCTTCCGCATCGCGCGCAGCGACAGCGGCACGCTGGGCGCCGCCACCGTCACCTGGACCACCGATTTCGTCGCCACCCGCCTGGGCACCACGGCGGCCAGCGCCGCCGACCTGGTCGGCGCCACCGCCGGCGTGGTGAGCTTCACCGCCGGCCAGGCCTCCGCCGACGTGACCCTGGCCGTGAATCCGGACCTGCTGGCCGAGCAGAACGAGTCCTTCCGCGTGCGCCTGACCGGCGCCACGGGCGGCTTCGTCGGCCCCCTGAACACCGTCAATTACTTCATCCCCGACGACGACGAGCCCAGCTACGGCTTCCGCTGGGTCGACTACCTGGGCAGCCAGACCGGCAACACCCTGGTGATGCCGGAAGGCACGGGCGTCGGCGGCGGGCGCCGCATCGTCGGCGTGGTGCGCCGCTCGGACGGCCAGTCGCCGGGCGCCATCAACAGCGTCTCCACCGTCGCCTGGAACGTGGTGCCGCTGGCCGGCGACGGCGTGACCGTCGGGGCCGTGAACTTCCTGGACTTCGCCGGCGCGGTCATCCCCTCGGGCACGGTCACCTTCGCCGCCGGGGCCACCGAGGCGAGCTTCACCATCACGCTGGCCGGCGACGCCGGGGTGGAGCCCGACGAGGAGCGCTTCTTCGTCCGCCTGTCCCCCGTCTCCCATGCCGTCACCAACACCAGCGCCCTGGTGAACACGCCGACCGTCACCGTGCTGGACGACGACGGCGACGCCCAGGCGAAGATCGCCTTCGACCAGGACTTCGTGGCCGCGTCCGTCGCGGAGGACGTCTTCACCGGCCTGCGCACGGTCACCGTGCGCCGCTACGGCCGGCTGGACAGCGTCAGCACCGTCTCCTGGGAGGCGACCTCCCCCATGACGGCGGGGTACGCGAACACGGCCGACTTCGTGGCCGGCGCGCTGCCCTCGGGCACGCTCACCTTCCAGATGGGCCAGGCCACGGCGGTCATCACCATGGCCGTGCGCGCCGACGGCGCCGCCGAAGCCGACGAGCGCTTCCACCTGGAGCTCACCGGCGTCACCGGCGGAATCTTCCCGGACCGTCCCGAGTTCATCGGCCGCGACCTGGTCATCGCCGACGACGACGGCCTGCCCGTGGTCAGCCTGCTGCCCTACGGCCCGGGCGCCGCCGGCCAGACCGGCGTCACGAGTCCGGCCACCGTCACCGAGGGTGACGCGGGCACCCAGGCCAAGGTGTTCACGGTCGTCCGCTCCGGCAACCTGACCGGCCCCTC
>JAEUNJ010000105.1 GCA_016791145.1 Rhodocyclaceae bacterium
ATCTCCTCCTTCATGATGCGGGCGTTCTCCGGCAGGCCGGTCCAGATGGTGGGCTGGATCCAGCAGCCGTCGGCCAGTTCGCCGGGCATGGAAGGCACGCCGCCGCCGGTGACGATGGTGGCGCCCTCCTCCTTGGCGATCTTGTAGTAGGAGAGCACCTTGTTCTGGTGCTCCTTGCTGATCAACGGGCCGAGGCCGGTGGCCTTGTCCTCGGGCACGCCGGGCTTCAGGGCCTCGGCGCCGGCCTTCAGGGCGGCGACGAACTTGTCGAAGATGGGCCGTTCCACGTAGACCCGCTCGGTGCCCAGGCAGACCTGGCCGCAGTTCACGAAGGCGGAACGCATGGTGCCCTCGATGGCCGCGTCGAAGTCGCAGTCGGCGAAGACGATGGCGGCGTTCTTGCCGCCCATCTCCAGGGACACCGGCCGGGCGCCCGTGGCGGCGGCCTTCATGATCACCTCGCCGGTGCGGGTCTCGCCGGTGAACGTGATGGCGTCGACCTTCGGATGGGTGGTGACGAACTCGCCGGCCGAATTGGGGCCGAAGCCATGCACCACGTTGTAGACGCCCTTGGGCACGCCGACCTTGTTCATGACTTCGCCGAGCAGCGCGGCGGTCTGGGGCGTCTCCTCGGAGGGCTTCACCACGACGGTGTTGCCGCAGGCGAGCGCCGGGCCCACCTTCCAGGTCATCAGCAGCAGGGGCAGGTTCCAGGGGCAGATGACGCCGACCACGCCCACCGGCTTGCGGTAGCCGTAGTTGATGGCGCCCTTGCCGTCGGGGGTGGCCATCTCGAAGAACTCGGTGGGCACGTTCTTGATCACGTCGGCGAAGATCTTGAAGTTCGCCGCGCCGCGCGGGATGTCGATGTGGGAGGCCAGGCTGCGCGGCTTGCCGGTGTCGGCGCACTCGGCGGCGAGGAACTCGTCGAAGCGGTTGTTGATCTCGTTGGCGACGGCGTAGAGCATGTCCACCCGCTCGACCACGGTCATCTTGCCCCAGGGCCCGTCGAGGGCGGCACGGGCGGCCAGCACGGCCGCGTCCACCTCGGCCTTGGTTGCCTCGGCCACCGTGGCGATGACCCGGTTGGTCAGGGGGGAGCGCTTGTCGAAGTCCTTGCCGGCGCCGACGAATTCGCCGTTGATGAAGTTCAGGATGCGTTTCATGGGTGTCCTCTGCTCTACGTTTTCAGGCACCCAGGCCGACGGCCTTCAGGCCGGCCAGGGCGATTTCCTCGTCCTCGGATTCGGAGGCGCCGGAGACGCCGATGCCGCCGATCCACTCGCTCTCCCCGGCCACCCGGATGGGCAGGCCGCCGCCGAAGACGATCAGGCGGGGCTGGGCGGAAAAACCGAACTTCATGCCGTCGTCGTGGCCGACGGCACCCATCCAGGCCTTGGTCGGAAAACCGAAGCTGGCCGCCGTGTAGGCCTTGTCGATGGCCAGGTCGATGGAATGGATGAAGGCGCCGGGCATGCGCAGGAAGGACACGAGGTTGCCGCCCCGGTCCACCACGGCGACGTTGATGCGCACCCCCATGGCCTCGGCCCTTTCGACGGCGGCGCGGGTGGCCGCGTGGGCGGCTTCCCAATCGATGATTTTCTGGTCAACGGCGGTCTTCATGCCCCATCTCCTCCGGAAAGTGCGTAACGATATAGCAGGTCAATCTCGATGTCAATAATAAATCTCGAGATTTTTGTCGGCCACGATCCACCACGAAAAAGGGGAGGCATCGCCGGATGCCTCCCCCTCGCGGACGGGCTAGGAAACCACGCCTGTCCTCAGGTCACTACGCTCAGGAAACGCTCGTTGAGCTTGCGGTCGTGGTAGAAGACCCCGGCCCCGACCTCGTCCCAGGTCCAGGTGACGGGCTGCATGTCCGGGTACCACTGGTAACCGCCGCAGAAGGTTTCCATCCGGTTCCCCGACGGGTCGAAGAAATAGATGGTGGTGCCGCGGGTGACGCCGTGGCGGGTGGGCCCGATGTCGATGGACACCCGGTTCATGGACATCAGGTCGGCGGCGCGCAGCACCCGCTCCCAGGAATCCAGCAGGAAGGACACGTGGTGCAGCTTGCCGTCCTCGGCATGGCGGACCATGGCGATGTCGTGGGCCTTGGTCGAGCAGGTCAGCCAGGTGGCCAGGTCCGTGACGCCATCCTCCAGCTTGACGCGCTCCACCAGGCTGAAGCCCAGCACCTCCTCGAAGATCTTCCGGTTGCCGTCGATGTCGCCGCCGTAGATCAGGCAGTGGTCCATGCGGATCGGGGCGATGCCCTTCTCCGCATCGGGGGTCCAGGCCTCCGGATTCACGTAGGGCATGCCGTTGCCGACGTCCTTCTTGTCGGCGTAGAGCTCGATGATGTGCCCGGTGGGCACCTGGAAGCGGACCCGCTCGCCGGTTTCCAGCATCTCGCCGGCCGGCATGCGCTCGGTGGCGACACCGTAGGCCTTCAGGTCGGAATCCAGCTTCTCCAGGGTCGCCTTGTCGCGCACCTTGAAGCCGAAGGCGTCCAGGCCGGCCCGGTCCGCCTTGCGGATCACGAAGCTGTTGTGGTCCCGCTCGTCCCAGCACTTGAAATAGACCCGACCGTTCTTGTCCCGGCCGGTTTCCTTCAGGCCCATCACGCGGCCGTAGAAATCGACGGACTCCTCCAGGTCGAGCACCCGCACCACTGCATGGCCGGGGCGCAACACGCCAGTCATTGCCATCTTGTAATCTCCTTCTCCGTTGGATTGAACTGCTACTCAGCGATTGCCGCATTGACGTCGCGGCAGACGTTTTTCTTCATCTTCCCGAGCACGCGCAGGGTCACGTCGCTGGTCGGCTTGACCCGGCAGGCCAACACCTTGTGGGCGGCCTCCTCCTCCTCGCTCACGTGGTCCCGGCTCATGACCCGCTTGCTGTAGGTACCCGCGACGATCTCCACCTTGCAGACCCCGCACCCGCCGCCCCGGCAGCCGACGGGAATGCCTTTCTTGGCCAGGGCTTCCATCCCTTCCAGGAGGGTCTTGTAATCCGGACAGCGATAGGTCTCCCCGGTGTCTTCGATCGTAACGGTGAAGGCGGCCATGCTCAACCTTGTGCAGGATAGGGTCTTGTGGGTCAGATCTTCTTGAACAGCGGGCTGCGCACCTGTTGCGCATCGGCCGCCGAGAAGAACTTTTCCGTATAGATGTCGCGTTCGAAGAGGCGCCCCTGCATCAGGGTCGTGATGCAGGCATCGATCATCACCGGCGGTCCGCACAGGTAGGCCTTGTGGCCCCGGAAATCGTTGTCGAAATGGGCCTTGGCGGCCTCGTGGACGAAACCTCGGAATCCTGCCCATTCGGATCCGGCCGGCTCGTCGGACAGGGCCGGAACGTAGCGGAAGTTCGGGTGCTTCGCGGCCAGGGCCAGGAAGTCCTCATGGTAGTAGAGCTCGGCCCGGTTGCGGGCGCCGTAGCAGAGCGTGACCGGCTTGCCGAAGCCCTCTTCCAGCAGGTCCAGGATCATGGACCGGGGGCTGGAAAGGCCCGACCCGCCGGCGAAGAAGATCAGCGGCACGTCGGCGGACTTCCTCACGAAGAAGCGGCCGTAGGGGCCCGAGATGCGGATCTCGTCGCCGACGGCCAGGCGCTCGTGCACCCAGGTGGTGGCGGCGCCGCCGGGGACCAGGCGGATGTTCAGTTCCGCTTCGCGGCGCTGCGACGGCGCGTTGGCCAGGGAAAAGGCCCGCGACTGGGCCTGCCCGGGCACGTGCAGGTTGATGTACTGGCCGGCCTGGAAGTCCAGGTCGCGGTCCAGTTCGACGAAGACGCCCTTGATGGTGGGCGTCAGGTTCTCGATCCGGGCGACGCGGCCGGTGAAGTCCTGGACCGGGATCACCCGGGCGTCCGGCTCCTCGTCGACCTCCGCCTCGATCACGGCATCCGATTGCAGGGTGGCGCAGCAGGCAAGGCACTTCCCCTCCTCGCGCTCGTAATCCATCAGGGCGAAGGTGGTGGCCTCGCCGTGTTCGTATTCGCCGTCGAGCACCTGCACGCGGCAGGTGGAGCACAGGCCGTGGCAACAGGCGTGGGGCAGGTAGATGCCGGCGCGCAGGGAGGCGTCGAGGATGGTCTGGCCCTCCTCCACCTCGATGGTCTGGCCCAGCGGCTCGATGGTCAGTTGGTAGCTCATGGTGTCGTTTGCATTCATTGGGCGGGGAGACCGGGGCCTCCCCGCCTTGCTTCATGGCTTGCTTAGTGGCAGCTGCCCTTCAGGCCGGTCAGCCCCGGGGTGCGGAAGCGGATCACGTCCTTGTGCTTCAGGCCGTTCTCCGCCAGGCTCTTGGTGTAATCCGGCTTCCACGGCTTGCCGGACTTGAACCACTCGGCCTTGTCCCAGTCGATCTTCGCGAAGTCCGGGTGGTAGCCGTAGATGTCCGCGAACGGGCCGCGCAGCATGTCGCCGAAGACCAGGTTCGGCGGAAAGGGCACGCAGTACGGTGCGCACATCATCAGGTGGTCCTCCCAGCCGAAGTACAGCAGCGGCGCCGGGAACTTGTCCGCCGAGTCCATCGGCGCGAAATCGTACTTTCCGATTGCAGCAGTCGTCATGGTTTCCTCCTCACATGTTCCCGGTGGACATCGCCTTCCACTTCTCGAAGTTGTTCTTGTCCTCCGAGCCCTTGCCGAATTCGATGCCGTTGTAGTCGAAGTTGTCGCGCCCGATGTTCATGTTGTAGTACTGCAGCACGGCGATCAGCGGATCGAAGCCGGGGGCGGTCGGATCGGTGCCGGGCAGGAAGCAGTTGCCCTGGTAGATCTGGTGCACCGGCAGCCAGGACTGGATGTACTTCTCCGGCTCGTTGTCGAAGATCTCCTTGCAGCCGTCGGAACAGGTGTGATACTTCTCGCCCTTGTATTCCGACTCCCGGTAGCAGATCTTCGTGGGATCGCCCGGCTCGGTGAAGAACATCGGGATCTGGCAGGTCTGGCAGAGCATGGGCAGGGTCTTGCTGTAGTAGCGGTTGCCCTTCTCGGCCTGCTCCGTGTAGTGCTCCCACAACGGACGGTACAGCTTGTCGAAGCTGTTCGGGTACTTGGCGGACAGCCAGTCCATGTCCTCCTTGGAGGGGGTCCAGGTGTGGAAGGGGGCGGCGGCGCCGTAGTTGTAGAACACGTTCCAGGCCTGGTGGGACAGGTAGTCCTTGTCCTCGCAAGCCTGCTTCCAGCCCTTGGGCACGCGGATGCCGTAGCGGGCCAGGTCGGCGAACAGGGCGCCGCCGTTCTCCTCGGCGTAGATCTCCCAGGCTTCCTTCCAACTCATGACGCGCTTGGGCAGCATGTAGTCCATCATCATGGCGACCAGGGTGAGCACGCGGTAGCCGCGCCAGAACCACTTGTCGATCCAGCGCTGGACGATGGGCACGTTGTCCGGGTCCTGCTCGAGGATGAACTTGATCATCTCCAGGCCCAGGGTCATGTGCCGCGACTCGTCGGACTGGGCCGAGAAGCCGAAGGCCATGGCACCCATGTCGCCGTTGTAGGCGGCGCCGGAAATGAAGGGCACGAAGAGCAGGTTGGTCAGGACG